>CAZIWT010000026.1:0-29924 GCA_964542895.1 uncultured Thermodesulfobacteriota bacterium | reverse complement strand
TATCGTCCCCACGTTCACGTGCGGCTTGGTCCTCTCAAATTTCTTCTTGGCCATCAGACAATACCTCCAGAAAATTTATATAATATCTTTAGTCTATTATGGAGCCCACGACCGGACTTGAACCGGTGACCTCTTCCTTACCAAGGAAGCGCTACTACCTACTGAGCTACGCGGGCACGACGTTTTAAAACCTAGCAGTACCCATATTTTTCAATATAATATGTACTTAAAATAAATTTATAATGTCCGACTCCCAACCCATCCCCTAATGTCCACCTCTCCTACACCCGATCCCCAACGCCCGACCCATAATATCCAACCCCCCGTTCTGGAGCGGGAAACGGGATTCGAACCCGCGACCCTCAGCTTGGAAGGCTGATGCTCTAGCCAGCTGAGCTATTCCCGCAAGTTAGATGGTGGAGGGGGGAGGATTTGAACCTCCGAAGGCTGAGCCGTCAGATTTACAGTCTGATCCCTTTGACCACTCGGGAACCCCTCCATATCCTCAAGATTACCAGATTACCAATATATAGAAATCCCGACCTCCCCGCCTTAAAACGCCTGTACAACAAACTTGCCGACCCCGACCCCAAAATTCCCTTGACCCCCCACAAATAGTATTCCCGACCCCTCCGACCCCAAATTTGCCCGACTACCATCCTTCACACCACTCCCCCCAGCACAACAAAAAATTATTCCCGACCTCCCCGCGATTGGAGCTGGCGATGGGATTTGAACCCGCAACCTGCTGATTACAAATCAGCTGCTCTACCGTTGAGCTACGCCAGCTTATTGTCTTTCAGTCATACAATCAATCTTACAATTTTATATTGAAAAGGTTTTTGTGTCAAGCTTTTTTTAGATAATTTCTCCGTTGATTTTGGAAATTAGGTCGCTTATAATTGAAATTTCCACAAAAAGACCTCGATTCAAATGAGTATTGTAAGGCCGTACAAAAAAACCGACAGAGAAGACGTGCTTACCGTCTGCTACAAAACCGGTTACTTCGGGGAGGACGCCTCCCCGCACTTCGGCGACGGAATTCTGTTCGGGTTGATCTTCGCCTCCTACTATATTGATTACGAGCCGGAAAGCTGCTTCGTCGCCGACGACGACGGCACCACCGTGGGCTATATAATCGGAACCCCCGACACGATAAAACAGAAGGGGGAGTTCGACCGCCGTATCATCCCGAAGGTCTTAAAGCGCATGTTCTCAAAGACCCTCTTTTTCCACCCGAGAGATGTCGCGTTCATTTTGGGTCTCAGGGGCTACGGGAGGTTCGAGGAGAAGCTCTATGCCGGGGATCTCCTTGAAAAATATCCGGCCCACCTTCACATCAACCTCCTCCCGGAGCACCAGCGGGGCGGCCTGGGGGGGATGCTGATCGGGGCATTCGAGGAGAGGATGCGGGAGAAAGGCGCCCGGGGCATTCACCTGGTCACCACGGACCAGAACAGAAAGGCTGTCCCGTTTTACAGGAAGAACGGCTACGAGATCGTAAGGGAGCTTCCGAACATCCTGTGGGAGAGAAAATCGAGGCCCGGTACAAAGGCTTTGTTGTTTGCCAAAGAGATATAGCGCTCGGATTTCTGCAATCTCTCCTTAACCGAATATTTGATTGATTCCCTCCATACTTCGATTAGATATCGGTGAGTTCACCAGCGAGCGATAGGGATTATTAGATTTTATTTGTTTTCCAGCCAGTTATAAAAGATTCGAGATTGTACGCCTTGATAATTTCATCAGGTGAGGCATTCCCTCCACTAAATTGCAGAACCACCTTTTTCCCTTTTAATTGTTTTCGTAGCTTTATTGCCGCCATAATAGTTGATGCACCAGCACCCTCAAGATAGTTGTGCGTGTAATATCCAGCTAAGTCAATGCTTTGATATATTTCTTCTTCGGAAAGTAAAACAAAATCAGACAAATTATTTTTGTATATTTTGAATGGAATTTCATATGCTATACCTGTAGCAAGACCCCCAGCGAATGTATTATTTTCAGACGATTGAATTTTACCACTTTTCCATGAGGTAAAAGCAGCGTTAGAAGATTTAGCTTGGACTGCAAATATTTGAATGTCAGGGTTTATAGTTTTTAATACTGTTACTGCTGCAGCAACTTCGCTGCCTGCACCAATTGGCAAAATTACGGCATCTAAATCTGGTATGGTTTCTATTATTTCAATAAATTCTGTGCCAACACCATTAATTAGGTTTGGTTCATTAGCCGGATGTGCATAGTAAAAATCTTGCTTTTCTGATAATTCGGCAACAACAGTAGACGCTTCTTCGAATGTTTTTCCGGCCTCAAGTAAAGTTGCGCCTGTTAATTTTATATTTCTGTTTTTTACTGGATTGTTGTCTTTTGGAACGACAATTGTTGCATGCATTCCAAGCCATGCCGCGGATTGGGCAATAGAAAGGCCATGATTTCCTGTTGAAAATGTAATTACTCCTTTTATGCCAGATTTCTTTAAATGGTGCATAAGATTAATCCCACCTCGTATTTTAAAGGAGCCGGTAGGATTGTGATTTTCATGTTTTACAAATATTTCCGCACCGATTAGAGAAGACAAGTTTTTGTATTGATTTAAGCTTGTTGGAGACAGATATTCATAAACAACTTTTCGGGATTTTAAAATTTCTGTATAGGAAATTGGATATTTCTTGTGGTCAATCATTGATGTTTGTTCCTTCGTGAAAATCTAACATCGGGTATCCTTATTCATCCACCTCCTCGATAATCCTCTCCGCCGCCCGCCTGGGATCCTTATCCGCCGTTATCGGCCTTCCGATTACGATGTAGTCGGCGCCGGCGTCAAGGGCGTCTTTCGGCGTCATGACGCGTTTCTGGTCGTCCTTCAGAGACCAGGTCGGGCGCACCCCCGGCGTCACTATGAGGAAATCTCCCCCGAGGGCGTCTCTTACGGGGCGAATCTCGTCCGGGGAGCAGACAACCCCGTCGAGGCCGGCGTTTACCGCCGATCTCGCGAGATTCACCACCGAATCCCCGATCGATCCAGAAAAGCCTATTTGGCGAAAGCCCTCCTCGTCAAGGGAGGTCAGTATCGTAACGGCGAGCATTATCGGTCGATTTTTCGACTTTGAAGCCGCCCCGGCGGCCGCCCGCATCATCTCCACCCCGCCCGTCGCATGGACGTTTATCATCGAAACGCTTAAGTTCGAGGCGCTCGAAACGGCCCCCGCCACCGTGTTCGGAATGTCGTGGAACTTGAGGTCCAGGAAGACCTTAGCATTGTTATCGATGACCATCTTTACGGCGTCGGGACCTGTGGACGTGAAGAGCTCGAGACCCACCTTGAAAAAGGATACTATACCCTTAAGGTTACGAACCAGTCCTTCTGCGGCTTTTACCTCCGCAAAATCGAGGGCGACTATTATCCGCTCCCCCCTTTTTTTATCTTTTGTCGTATTCATCTAAAAAGGCCTCGAGCAGATCACCGTTTCTCTCGACCCTCTTCCGCTCGGATTGGATAATGCCGAAAACATCATGAACCGCCCTCTCGAGGTCACTGTTTACAACGAGGTAATTGAACCCGTAGGCCTTCTTTACCTCCTCTTTGGAGTTTGCGATCCTCCTTTTTATATCCTCGTCGCTGTCTGTCTCCCTTTTTACCAGTCTCCTCGCGAGCTCATCGACACTGGGGGGGATAATAAAGATCGACACCGCCTCGATTCTCCCCCTTATCTTCACCGCTCCCTGAACGTCGATGTCGAGGACCACGTCCGTCCCATCCTCTATATACGGGATCACCTCGTCTTTGGACGTCCCGTAGAGATTCCCGTGGACGCTGGCCGTCTCCAGGAATTTATCGTCGCCCTCCATCTTCGCAAACTCGCCCTCCGACACGAAGAAGTACTCCCCTCCGTCTTTTTCCCTTCCCCGGGGCTTTCTTGTGGTGTGGGAGATCCCGACGTGAATATCCGGGATCTCTTTTGCCACCCTCGATGCGATCGTGGTCTTTCCGGCGCCCGAAGGGGCGGAGAAGATAAAAATCGTTCCCCTCTTTGTCATGCGATTCCTTTAAAACATCCCAAACAAGTATTAGGTTTAAACGATGAAAGCCGTTCAAATCCTTCAAGGAGAAAGAGCTATTTGTTTGAAGCGGAAAAATCCACCTCTCCCCCCTGGGAGGATTCCAGGCGCTGGGCTATCGTCTCGGTCTGGATGGCCGACAGGATGACGTGGTGGGAGTCGGTAATTATTATTGACCTCGTCTTTCTTCCGTGGGTCACGTCGATCAAGGCCCCGGCTTTTCTCGCCTCCTCCCTGAGTCTCTTCACGGGAGACGAGTCCGGGTTGATAATCGCCACGACCCGACTCACCATGACCGTGTTTCCAAAACCGAGGCTCAACAACTTGAACTTCATTTTATTTTTACCTTCGCTCACCGTTCAATAATGTTACTCGATATTCTGTACCTGCTGCCTCATTTTCTCTATCTCGACCTTCGCCCTGACGACGAGTCCCGATATCCTCTCAAGCGTCGCCTTGCTCCCGATTGTGTTTATCTCCCTTGACATCTCCTGCAGGAAGAAGTCGAGCTTTTTCCCCGCGGGGCTGCCGCTCTCGATGGCGCCCTTAAAGCCCTCCACGTGGCTTTTGAGCCTCACCAGCTCCTCGGTTATGTCGGAGCGGTCGGAGTATATGACTACCTCCTGCTCAATCCTCCCGGGATCGACCTTTGCCTTTAGGAGATCGCTGATCCTCTTGTTAAGACGCTCGCGGTAACCCTCGACCATCCCCGGGGCCGCCTTCTCGATTCCGGCCCTTATCTCCCCTATATCTGCAAGGCGATTATCGATATCCTCTTTGAGCCTTTTTCCCTCCCGCTCCCTCTCCCCGGCCAGGCCGTCGAGAACGGTGTCAAGGGCCGATTCAAATCCCTCCCAAAGCCTCTCCATATCCCCCGGATCGTCGGCGAGATGGATGACCCCCTTCATCCGAATGAGTGTATCCAGGCCGACCTCGCCCTTTAAACCGAGATTGTCCTTTAAGGCATTAAGGACGCCCACATACTCGGCCGCGAGATCGATGTCAACCAAGGGCCTGCCCGCCTTTACCTCCCCGGGGACCTCGCCTACATAAAGCTCTATGCGCCCCCTTTCAAACCGCTCCTTTATCCTCTTTATGATCTCAAACTCCCAGGGGTCGAACTTGTTCGGGAGCTTTACCCTGACATCGAGGTATCTGTGGTTGAAGGATTTGACGCTTATATGATACCCGCCTCCCTCACAATCCCAGCTCCCCTCGCCGTATCCGGTCATGGAGCAGATTTCCTTCACTTTATCTTCTCCGTATATCTTATCAATCATCGATGTTATTTTATCCAAATCTAATGTCCGTGTCAATTTTTACGTTTTCGCCCCCCGCCGATCCGGGACAGGAATTTCCGGTCTAATAGTACCGTCTGAAGCTTCTCTCTTCAAAGAATACCCGAGCTTTGAGTTTTCAAAATATCCAATAATTGTAAAAGCCCCGGGGGAGGGCATCAAATCCACCCCGAATCACTCCGATCGATCCTAAATTTTACAAAGTGTTTTACAAAAGGAAAACAGAGAGTCCGTCGGCACGGCTTTGCCGTCACGTCACCAAGCAAAAGGGGAAGAAAATATCCACTACCTGCCGCGTTTAACACCCTTTCTCCTGGTCGCCCCGATCCCCTCGAGCCCGTCCTTGCCGTTTACCGCGGAATGGATCACATCCTTGAGCTTTGAGCCGGTAACCACGGCAGTCCCCACCTCCCCTACCACGACCCCCGCGGCGTAGTTGGAGATGAAGGCGGCGTCGCGCATCGTCGCCCCGGAGGCAACGGCAAGGGTGAGGGCGGATATTACCGTGTCGCCGGCGCCGGTTACGTCAAAGACCTCCCTCGCCACGGTGGGGATGTTAACCACGTCGCCCCCCTCCTCGAAGAGGGTCATTCCGTCCTCCCCCCTCGTTATGAGGACGTTCTTACAGCTCAGCCTCTCAAGGATAAGCTGTCCCGTCTTCAGGAGGGAATACTCATCGACTATCTTCTCCCCGACGGAGCTTTCCGCCTCGAAATGATTTGGGGTAACAACGGTAACATTCTTGTAGAAGTGGAAGTTTTCCACCTTCGGGTCGACGGAGAGGATGAGGTCGTTCTTTTCGGAGATTTTCACCAGTTCCCCGACCAGCCCGGCCTTGATTACTCCCTTGCCGTAGTCCGCCACCACGATCGCGTCGATCTCGCCGGCGAGGGAGCGCGTATACTTCAAGATTGCGTCGGTTACACTTTCCGGAATCGGGGCTTTGTTCTCCCTGTCAAACCTGACCACCTGCTGATGGTGGGCGATTACCCGGGTTTTGATCGTCGTGGGCCTCTCCCTGTCCCTTACGATCCCCTTGGTATCCACACCGATTCTTTTAAGATCGTCCATCAGGATCTTTGCCATATCGTCGTTTCCTGAAACGCCGGTCACATAGACCCTCCCCCCCAACGCGCGGATGTTGTTGACGACGTTTGCCGCACCCCCCAGAACCCGCGTCTCTCTCTGGACCTCCAGGACCGGCACCGGCGCCTCCGGGGAGATCCGTTCGACCTTCCCCCAGATGAACTCATCGACCATAACGTCGCCGACAACGAGGACCTTCGCCTTTGAAAATTTGTCTATGAAGCCCACCAGGTCGGCCGTGGGATATATCTCCTCAATCGTCATTTTTCCCTATCTTTCACTGAACGGTCAACTATTCAAACAGAAAACGGCGGCACCAAAGCTCGTGATTTATATACCGTCGGCTCCGACCCCTCATCTCGATCGCCCCCACCCACACACCTACAAGAATCCCCACTGTCCCGTTTAAAAAAATCATCTTTCCCCAAACAAATAATCAATCCCGCACAAGAGTCTAACTTGAGATTCCACGAAGCCCCCAGGAGATGGGCCTCCCCACGAAGAACCACCTCACGAGCCTCTCGTACCTTCTCACCCTTTCCCTCACGGAGCGGACGAGGCCGAGCGTCAGGATACACACAAGGAGACTTATGATCAGACTTATAAAGACCTTCAAAAATAGGCCCACGCTGAACGTGAATGCGTAGACGGGGGAGTGGTTCTTCTTCATATATATCATCGAGGAAATGAAATACTCTATCTTCGACCTTCTCGGATACCGCTTCGCGGTCTTCCCCTGGTGGTGAATTATCCTCACGTCGGGTAAAATCGAGACACGATAACCACCCCTCTTCATGCGGAGACACCAGTCGGTCTCCTCCATATAGAAGAAGTAGCTATCATCGATGGGGCCGATCTTGTCTATGGCGGACTTTCTTACCACCATCAGCGCCCCGATGACCGAATCTACGTCTATGGGATCGTTCATTTCGCTGACCTTCCCCGGATATTTTTTAGGGAAGAGGAGCTTTAAAAGGGACTTGTTGAAAAGCTCGGTCGCTATCCCCGGAAAGGCGGCGGCGCTGTTCTGGGGCTTACCGTCCGGGCCGATCAGCTCGCCGCCGCAAATCCCCACAGCGAGATTTTCATCCATGTATTTACTTATCTTGTCCAGCGCTGTCGGGGTCAGCTCCGTATCCGTGTTCATCAATACGATATACTTGCCCTTCGACCTGTTTATACCCTTGTTGATGGCGGCGGCAAAGCCCAGGTTCTTCTCGTTTTCAATAATCTTTATCTCCGGATAGCTCTCCTTGATGAAGCTTACGCTGTTGTCCGTCGATCCGTTGTCGGAGACTATTATCTCGTAGACACCCTTCTTTACGTTTTTCGCAATGGACTCGAAACAGGGCGTAAGGATGTCCTTGTTATTGAAGCTGGCTATTATAAATGAGAAGCGAAGCACTGCTAAAATTCCCCCGTTTAGCTATTTATATAAAAACTCTAAAGGAAAAAGTCCACCGTTCGTGAAAGCCCCTCCTCGAAATCGACATCAACCTCATACCCTATAAGCCTTTTCGCCTTTTCAATATCGCCGAGGGAGTCTTTGACATCCCCCTCTCTCGGCGGATCGTGGATCGGCTCGATGTCCGTCCCCACGATCTTTCCTATAGTCTCTGCAAGCTCCACTACCGTCAGGTTAACTCCCGTGGAGATATTTATGATCTCTCCGGAACAATCTTCCGCCTCGGCCGCCAGGAGGTTTGCCCTGACGACGTTTTTTACAAAGGTGAAATCCCTCGACTGCTTCCCGTCCCCGTGAATTATCGGCGGCTCCTTTTTTATAAGCCTCGTTATGAACTTCGGGACCACGGCGGCGTATTCCGATTTCGGGTCCTGTCTCGGGCCGAAGATGTTGAAGTAGCGAAGCCCCAGCGTGGGCAGCCCGTAGACGTGATAGAATATCCGGGCGTAATGCTCCCCCATGAGCTTCTGGGCGGCATACGGGGAGAGTGGCTTCGGCGTCATATCCTCGACCTTGGGCAGGGTGGGAGTGTCGCCGTATACGGAGGAGGAAGACGCATAGACAAAGCGCTGGACCTTCTCATCCTTGGCCGCAATCAAAAGCTCCAGGGTGCCGTTTACGTTTACGTCGTTGGTGTATTTCGGCTCCGCCACGGAGCGGGGCACGGAGGGTACAGCCGCCTGATGGAAGATCACGTCCACGCCGTCAACCGCCTTTTTCACCTTATCGGTGTCCCTGATGTCCCCCTCTATAAACGTTATATCGCCCATAAACTCCTTTATGTTTTCCACCTTCCCGCTGTAGAGGTTATCCAGAATCCGCACCTCCTCCCCCCCCTTTACGAGCTCCTCAACTATGTGGGAGCCGATAAATCCCGCGCCCCCTGTAACCAAAAATCTCATATATCCCTTTCCTCTGTTTATAAGATAGCCGCGGACCTTCTGTACGACACCCCGAGATCTATACATATTTTCTGGATATCGACAACAGCGTCCTCGGAGATATTCCTGACGGCGATGATCACCTCGTCGGCATCCCTCTCCTCCATGACCCTTTTAAGCTCTCCCCTCGTCCCGAGGACCTCGATTCCGTTTATCTTCAGGCCCACCTTTTTCAGGTCATCGTCGATGAATCCGAGGGGTCTCAAGTTCAGGCCATCGTTATTCAATATCTCCTTCAAAACGGCGTTTCCCGAATCTCCGGCGCCGAAGATGATTACCCCCCTGTCGGCCCTCCTTGCCTTGTGGTGCGTGAAATACTCCTTGAATCCCCTCAGGCTCGCCAGCCTCGCTGAGATGAAAAAGACCAACAGCAGGAAATAAACGACCATCACCGACAGCGAATAGCCCTCAAAGAACGTGAAGAGGAACAGCACGATCATCGAAGAGAGGGTTCCCACCAGGGCCGCCTGGACGATCCTCACGATGTCCCGAAAGGCCACGTACATCCACAGGCCCCTGTAAATTCCGAAGAAATAAAAGGACAC
Source organism: uncultured Thermodesulfobacteriota bacterium (assembly GCA_964542895.1). GTDB lineage: Bacteria > Desulfobacterota > Zymogenia > Zymogenales > Zymogenaceae > Zymogenus. Next base: position 20,527 of record CAZIWT010000026.1, on the reverse strand, counting down.
CATCTGGGCGAAGATAACTATCGGGAGCGACCTGGCGATGAGCCGGCCCTCTTCCACTCCTATGTAGCCCTCCCGAATTATGAGATATGCGAGTATATAGGAAACCACTATTATCAGGCAGTCGGCCAGAATTTCCCCGAATCTCCCCCTCCTATCCATTATCACCGACATGAGGGGGCGGCGTCCCTCCCTCGGCTTCCCCTCCTCTCCCAGCTTCTTCAGCTCCTTTATATCCACACCGGCGAGAAAAATCCCCAACAGGATCAGAAAGATGAGGGATATGATGAGAAGCGACGTGATCAGCAGGAAATCCATCTTGGGAGACGCATACAGCACCGCAAAGATACCGAAGACGAGAGAGAATACGTAGATCAGAAGTACCGTGTTTCTCTCCGAAAGCCCAAGGATAACCATTCTGTGGGAGGTGTGGTCCCGCCCCCCCTGGGAAATCGGGCGCCCGGAGAGGGCGCGGAGTATCGTGACGAAGGTGGTGTCGAAGATGGGGACCGCCATCACGAGGATCGGGACCACCATGATGATGATGAGGTTTGACATCTGCGCCATCGTCCCAACGATCGTTATTACCGAGAGATAAAATCCAATCAGGAGCGCCCCGGAGTCGCCCAGGAATATCCGGGCGGGCCTAAAATTGTATCTGAGAAATCCTAGCGCCGCACCGGCCATAATCGCGGACAGGATCGCCGTGTGAACCCAACCCATGATGATCGAAAGGAGAAAGATGCAAATCGACGATATGGCGGCGGTTCCGGAGGAGAGGCCGTCCATGTTGTCTATGAGATTGTAGGCGTTGGTAACGGCGATTATCCAGAAGATGGTGAGGGGAATCCCGATAAAGGGATTGAAGAACTCCGACGACACTCCATATATAACGACCACAACGGCGGCGACCACCTGGAAAAATATCTTCGTCCTGGGCCTTATATACGTAAAGTCGTCCACAAGGCCGAGCACGAAAATCACTGTCATTCCGATCAATAGCCCCAGGACAACCGACGGCGACATCCAGAGAAGGATCTCACGGGCAAGCGGACCCGCCTTGACAAGGCCGAGCTTGAAAGCGATAATCGGCCCGAAAAAGAGGAGTATCGGGACAACCAATGCGATATAGACGGCGACTCCCCCCATCTTTGCCGTGGGCTCACTGTGCCAGCGATCCTCCTTCGGCTCCTCGATCCACCCCATCCTCTTGGCCACGGTGATCATAATCCTCGTTCCAAGAAGGGAGATGACAAGCGCCAAACCGAAGGCCAGGCCGGCCGTTGTAAGCAGTTTATCCATCTACTTTCCGTAATACTCCACGACATCCCTTATGATGTCGTCGATATTTTTTTCGGGGACGTATCCAATAAGCTCCTTGGCCTTTGCGAGGTCCGGCTTTCTCCTCTCCATGTCCTCGAACCCGCTTCCGTATACCTTCTCGTAAGGTATATGCTCTATCTTCGACTTGCTCTTCGTAAAGGCGATTATCTTCTCCGCAAGATCGTTGATGGTAATCTCGTCGGAGCTTCCGATATTCACGATTTGACCCACCGCATTGCCGCTCTCCATAAGGCCCATAAGCGCCCTGGCGACGTCCTTCACGTGGGTGAAACACCTCGACTGCGTTCCGTCGCCGAATACCGGCAGGGCCTTGCCCAGGAGCGCCGACTGGACGAAGGTCGGTATGACCATCCCGTAGCGTCCCGTCTGGCGGGGACCCACGGTGTTAAAGAGGCGAACGATGGTAACCGGAAGCCCCTTTTCGTCGTAGTAGGCGAGGGCCAGAAACTCGTCCACCGCCTTGGAGCAGGCGTAGGCCCACCTCCTCTTGCTCGTGGGCCCGAGGAGCAGGTCGTCTCCCTCGCTCAAGTCCACCCCCCCCTTCTTTATCTCCATCGCCTTTCCGTAGACCTCCGAGGTGGAGGCCACGATAACCTTCTTCTTGAAGAGATTCGCCATCTTGAGGACCACCTCTGTCCCCCGGACGTTGGTCTTTATCGTCTCCACCGGGTTTTCCATTATTAGCTTGACTCCAACGGCCGCCGCCATGTGGTAAATCACGTCGCACTTGCCGACGAGCTCGTTCATCACCCCCTCGTTCAAGACCGAGTCGGTGACGAGGTGAAGCCCCTCATCGAAGCGGATATGCTCGATGTTCTTGAGGCTTCCGGTGGAGAGGTTGTCGATTATGTAGACCTCGTCGTTCTTTCCGAGGTGTCCCTCGGCCAAATAGGAGCCGATAAACCCGGCTCCTCCCGTAATCAATACTTTCATACCATATCCAAAGATTTTATATAAAGATTTTCTATATCCCTTACCAGCCTCTCCCTGCCGAATCTTTCCCGTGCAAACTCCATCGCCCTCCCGACCGCCTCCCGGGCAGGGCCACTGTCCGAAAGGGCTATGGAAATGGCCCGGGCCAAACCCGCTTCGCTCCCCGGGGGTATTATAACACCATGCTGGGCTATTTCGACACCGTTTAGGACCTTTCCTTTCACACCCCCCCCTAAAAGCTCCGGGACACCCCCCACGGCGGTGGCCACAACAGGGATTCCAGAGACCATCGCCTCTATTACCGTGACCGGCGTCCCCTCGTTGTTTGAGGTGAGTACCAAAAGGTCGAGGGCGTCGTAGACCTCCCCCATCTCCTTCACCCAGCCGGTGAACTTGACCCTTTCGCAGATATCCAGCCCCACGGCGTATTCCTCGAGCTCCTCCTTGAGCTCCCCGTCCCCCACAACGAGAAACCTGGCCGGCACCTCCCCCCCTCCGTTGAGGTAGACCGACGCCCCGTCGAGAAAGAGGCGGTGGTTCTTTATGGCGGTGAGCCTCCCCACGATCCCCACGAGCTTCTCCCCTTTTTTCAGTCCCGCCTCTTTCCTCAGCCGTCCGCCGCTTCCCCTGGAATCCTCGATGAACTTAAAGTCGAACCCGAGTGGCACTATATCGATTTTTCTCCCCGGGACCACCCCGTATTTTTCGGCTATATCCTCCCTTTGGCTCTCGTTCAACACTATGAGCCGATCACAGAAAAGAGCCAGCGCTTTTTCAATATATTTAAAGACCCGGGTCATCACCGGGCCGAAATAACCATAGAAAAAATGTCCGTGAAAGGTGTGGAACATCTTAATCGTCTTTCCCTTAAAAATCAAGACAAACTTTGAGAGGGCGCCCGCAAGCCTCCCCAGCGTTCCCGCCTTTCCGAGATGCGTGTGAATGATATCCGGCTTTTCCCTCAAGATCAGGGAGAGGAGGCGGAAAAACGCCCCTATATCCTGAAAGATGCTTATCTCCCTGCCGAGACCCGAGATAAATGTCGGCTTTACACCGTACTCTTCCGCCAGGTATCCCATATCCCCCTCGTTCTCTCCCACCTCACCTGTGACGAGAACGCTCTCGAAGCGCTCGGGATCGAGGTATTTCGTCAGGAGCACGGCGTGAATCGCCGGCCCACCCACGTTAAGCCTCGTGATGATTCTTAATATCTTTATTTTCTTCATCCAAATATGCTTCAGACGCCTTACATATAAATCAAGCGACCCAAACAACCGGTTCACGTCTCACAAAAACAGACTACCCGCTTCCGAAGAGCTCTGAAAAGAGCTCCTCCCCGTCCTCGATTACGTCCCCTTCGTCCGAGACGAACAACAGCTCCTCCCCCCTGACGATCTTTTTCACCCCTCTCTTTATCTTTTCCCTCCCGGCACCCCCCCCCGTAACACTCAGATACCTCTCAAAGAAGGCCCTCCTGTCCCCCGCCCCTATCATATTAGGAGTAGAGAGATACAGCTGTGAGAGGTTTCTCGCCCTCCTCCACACGTTAACGCCGGATGTGAAGGATACATCGTCGAGGTCTATCAGGGAAAAGATATAGCTTCCCCCCTCCCTTTTGACTCCGATGTTGGTCCCCTTGAGGTCCCTGTGGTATATCCCCATCCGGTGCAGGGACCCTATCACCCCCGCCAGAGCTTCCAGCAGCCCCTCCTTTCCGTTCTGGCTCTCTTTAAAGGCGCCCAAGATAAACCTGTCGAGCTCCCTTGCGGGCCTAAAAGACTCGGTGACGAAATAGATTTTTCTGGGGACAAAAAACCTCCTGACTATAACGAGGGCCAGGGGGAGGGGCGTGTTGAATCCCCTGACCGCGAGACCCCGGGCCGACCGCCACGAGACGTGCCCCCTCGACCTCCCGAACGCGGCCCAGATCTTTTCTTTTATCGACAGCGTCTCGTACCCCTTTACGCATACATCCCCCCCGTCCCACTTAAATAGCGCTATCCTCGCCTTCTTATCGTCCTTCAAAGTCCTTCCATAACCCCTGGAAAACTCCTCGACAAACCCCATTACTTTGTCGACCTTCGTTTCCCTCCTCAAGTAGGCAACGTGATTCCTCCCCTTTTTCACCGAGAACTCGCTGCTGTTCTTGAAGCACCTCTTGGTTCGGCTCTTGAGCCTGCGCACCTCCATCTTCGATATCCGCCCCTTTATGAGCTTCAGCGCCCCCTCGATATCAAACGAGTCATCCCCCCTTATCCTTTTGTATTCCCTCAACAGCTCCCGGATGTCGCCGTCTCCAAAGTAGAGGGTTAAGGAGTGGCAGACCGCCGCGATGTTTTTCAGCGCCCTTTTTCCCCTCATCCTCCTCGGGAACGAGGAGCGGTGGAGGTCAATGACAACGAGTTTCCCCTTATCCCCGCGCCCTTCGACGAGGAGGTTTCCCGCGTGGTAGTCCCGATGGTGAAAGGAGGCGGCGTGGAGCTTTGCCGTTACCTCCGCCAGCAGTCCTATTAACCTCCCCTTTTCACCCTTTTTAGGATCACCGCTTAAATCCCGAAAGACCTCGTCCAAATTAGAAGATTTATCGAGGCTTCTGAAGACGATAACCGCCCTCGACCGCATAAGCGGCCCCAGTCCGACGGCGATGACCTCCGGCGTGCCGATCCCCCTCTCTGCAAGATACCTCGACGCGTCGAACTCCCTCTTCGCACCGTGGCCGAAGAGGAGGACCTTCAGAGTGAAAAGGGGCGAAAATCGATCCCGCTCCTTAAAGGCCTTCACAAAGAGACTTTCACCTTTGAAGTCAACGAATCCCCGAATCCTGACGTTGTTCTCATCGGCCTTTTTAAGCGCACTCCTATCTATAAAATCTATATCCGTGAGATCGCGATACCCCTCCCGGACTGTCCACTTAAGCCCCCCGGATTCGTATTTTTTGAAGGTCTCCTCCATCACCTCGGCTCCTTCACCTCCTTCCTGTAAATCTCCTCCCCCTTCTCGTCCACGACCGTGATCGTGAATCCGCCGTCGGAGACGTCCATAACGAGGAAATGGTCCCCCTTGTACGATTTCTCCATTACCCCCACAAACTTCGCGTAGAAGTTATCGGGATTAATATCGTATCGGGCGCCGCCCCCCCCGCCGGTCACGAAGAAGTCTATTCCGTTGTGCGTCTTTCCCGTGACGAAGTGGTGATCGTGCCCCGAGAAAAGGGCGGTGACGCCGGTGTAACTCATTATCCCGAGAAAGTGTTTCAAGAGGGCGTGTCCCCTCCTTCTTTCCTTGAAGCTCACGACCCCCTCGTGAGAGAGGACGTAGATTCGCCCTGTTTCGGTCTCCTCGGCCGCCTTCATGAGGGTATCGACAAACCAGACCCACTGCCCTATCCCCCCCGACTTCACATCGAGGAATATGAAGAGGTCCCCACAAATTTTCTCTGCATAGTACCGATTTTCTTTTCCATTGCTGCCGGGCCTTAAAAAAAAGCTGTCGTAAAAAAAGGCTCCGTTTTTACCGTTACAGTCATGGTCGCCGATCACGGGAAAGACCGGCACACGGTCAAAGAGGTTTTGCCCAAGCTCGAAAAGGGACTCCCACTCGTGCATGTTCTCCCCCTCGCACACAAGGTCTCCGAGCAGCACGATAAAATCGGGAGACCTCTTTTCGATCTGTGGGGCCAGGGTCGAAAAAGGCTCGGCGGGGGCGTGGATGTCCCCCACAAGCACGACCCTGTAGTTCCCCTCCGCCGGAAGTGTCTTAAACCTCCCCCTGTACAGTAACTCTCCGTTAACCAAAACCGAATAGCCGTACTCGGTGGCCGGCAAAAGATCGCTCATCACTATCCTGTGGGTCTTGGAGGGTTCCGGATCCGTCGTCCTGATCCTCTCCGATCCACCATTAACGACCAATGCGACCCCCCCCACCGCGGCGACGTCGGTCTCCCAGAAGATCGTCATTCTATCGGCGGCCGGAAACTCCAAGACGGGCCCTATTACCATTACGACCTCGGCCGAATTCGCCCCGACGCCGAAGAGAACCGCGACCGTCAGGACAATAATAAAAAAGGCCCTTGTCACCAACCTCCTCATCAATTTTGCGTTCCTTTTAAAAATATCCGCTCCTCTCAACTTTTTCACTCCTCGGCCAACTTTCGCAGGACATCGAGGTACCTCGGCGCCACGGCCTGAAGGGAGAATTCCTTCTCGACGAGCCTTCTCCCAGATAGGCCCATTTTCTCGATCAGCCCCCGCTCTTCGTAGAGCTTAGACAGGCCCCTTACCCACTCGTCGTGGTTTTCGGCCTTAAATCCCGTATCGCCGTCGACCACGAGGTCGCTGTTTATCCCCACCGGCGCCGCCACGGCGGGAACGCCCGTGGCCAGGTACTGCACCACCTTGAACCCGCACTTTCCCTTCGCCCAGATATCGTCGGTCAGCGGCATAATTCCCACATCGAAGCTCTTGAGGTCCGCCTCCACATCCTCCGGTCTCCACTCCTTCTTTATCACCTCGACTCCGTTTAGATCCAAAAAACTGTCGCACACTATCTTTAGCCTGACCCCTTTATGTTTTTTCGCAAACTCCTCCAGGGCGGGGCCTATCGCCTTCAGGTAGTGAAGATTGGTCGATGTCCCTATCCACCCAACGATAAAGCCGTCCCCTTTTTTCCCCTTCCCCCCCCTCACCTTATACTCCTTGACCCCGTATTCATCGAGGTCAACGACCGTGGGGAAGATATGTATCCTATCGGGCGGCGTAAACCTCTCGGCCAATCCGGCCAGGTAGCTGTTTCCCGCAAAGACGGCGTCGACGCTTTTCATCATGTTCCTGAACTTCCTCATCCTCCCCCTGGAGCGCTGGCTTTTGTGCCGGGAGGAGCGATACATGATCGCGTCGTCGAAGTCGAAGACGGTCCTCCTCGCGTATCGCCTGACGAAGAAAAGGTCTAAGGCCGTCAGGAGCTTCCTCTGGATGATCACGACGTCGAAGTCCCTTAAGCGCCTAAAGGCCGAGAGCCTTTTTATTAAACTCCCGGGGACCCTGACGAGGGACACCTCGACGCCGTTCTCCTCGAAATAGGGGATGAACTCCTTTACCCGAAACCTCCCCTCGAATCCCTTGTGCATTAAAAACGCTAGACGCTTCATCCGAACACCGAGCCCAAAAGATAGCGATACGGCCTCAGGCTGAACGGCCTGAGCCTTAAAGCCTTCATGAAATGTTCCCTTCCCTTTTTAACATCGCCGATTTTTACGTATTCCCTCCCGAGATAGATCTCCAGCTCCGACATCCTCTTTCTGTATTTCCATCTGGAGATCCTTTTCGGATCGTAATATTCCTTGAGGAGCCTGATGGAGTTTTTCCTGAGATCTATCTTGTCGTCGCTGAGGCGTCCGGCACCCCTCCCCACCCAGCCCAGGGGCGACTTCAGGTGGGCGGTAGGAAAAGAGCGGGCTATCCTGAGCCAGAGGTCGTAGTCCTCCGCCCTCATCATCTCCTCGTTGAAAAATCCCACACTATCAAACACCTCCCTCTTGACGACGACGGTGGGAGTGGGCACTATGCTCTTCATGTAAAGCAGGCCGAAGAGGTCCCCCGATATCCAGGGCCCCCTCTTGATATTTATATTCCCTCCGACGGGAACCATCGTGGAGGAAACCATCAATATCTCCGGATTTTTCTCCAGGTAGTCCATCTGTATCTCGAGCTTTTCCGGATGCCACAGGTCGTCGTCGTCCAGAAACGCGATGTAATCGCAATCGCCCCCTGCCTCCGATATCCCCCTGTTTCTTGCGGCGGAGGGGCCGTGCCTTGCCGAGCCCACCACCCTTATCTTCACCGAGCTTGACTCGGCCAGCTCCCTCGGCGTCAGCTTTTCGTTTCCGCCGTTCACCACGATTATCTCTTCCGGGAGACGGCTCTGCGACATTACGCTTTCCACCGCCTCCTTGAGCGAATCCCCCCTCTTCACCACGTCGTGGGTGGGAATCACGACCGATATCGACATCGATATACCCCGTCCCATCTACGCCCCGCCGAATCCCTTCTTCAAGATGAGCTCCCTGAAGAACTTCTCTATCTTCTCCGCCTGAGCCCTTACGTCGAATCGACTCAGGGCCCTCTCCCTCGCCCCCCTCCCCAGCCTTTTCCTCAACTCCTCGTCCCCCAGAAGCTTTAACATTACCGTCTCCACGGCAACCCTGTTCGGCTCCATGAGAAGTCCCGACACGCCGTCCTTGACGATCTCCGGTATCATCCCCACCCTCGCCGCCGCGACGGGGATTCCCAGGGCCATTACCTCCCTCAACGCCCTTGCCGTTCCGTCGGAGCCGGGCATCATGAAGACAAACAGGTCGATGATCTTCAGGGCGTCCCTGTAATATTTCGTCAGGTACCCCGGAGTTATGATCTTGTCTTCGATCCCAAGTTTTCTTGCGGGCTTGATAACGCTCTCCTCCATCTGGGAGCTCCTCCCTATGAGAAGGAGCCTCGCGTTCGGAAATTTCTTCAAGACACTCGCAAAAGCCGATATAACCACGTCGGTCTTCCTGTATTTCTGAAACCTCGCCACCATCCCGATAACAAAAGTGTCCCTCGGGACCTTGAGCTCCGAGCGCATGTCCACGGCGGGAATGGCGGGATCCCACCTGTCGAGGTCGAGGGCGGGATCGACCACAATAATCTTATCCCTCGGGATATCAAAATCTCTCAGCAGGGAGGACGCCCCCGCCCTTGAAAATGTCACGACCCCGTCCGTGCCCCTGTTCAAAAGAAAGCGGTTCCCGACGCCGCCCGGGATGAAGTCGCGCTTGTGATCCGTCCTCACGAGGAGCGGCCCCGCCAGGCTCCCCCTGATCGCCCTTTTGGCGACGAAATGGTCGTGGGAGGAGTGGGCCGACACAATATCCGCCGGGATATCGTCTATCAACCTCATAAGGGCCCTCGTGTCCCTTATGATCGTCGGGACTCCGAACAGGTTTCCTGCTTTCGTTTTCCTGTCCCAGCTTACCGACCCGTTCACCTTAATCCCCATCCCCCTCGCGTATGATACGATGCTCTCCTTTTCCCCCGCGTCTTTCGGCGGGTAGGCCGCAGACAGTATCACCTCGTTACCCCTGTCCATCAAGGCCCTTGTCTGCAAAAGAATCGGCTCCGAGGGCCCCGTCCACTTCCAATCCGCAAATACCTGAACGATCTTCATATTTAAAAATGTTAATCAAAAGACGGAGAGGAATTCCCCTCCCCGCTGTCAATCATGTTTAAATTTGTTTAACGCCTCGATCACCCTGTTAACCTCATAGTCGGAAAGCTCCGGGAAAACCGGGATCGAGATCACCGTGTCGGCCAGCTTCTCCGACACGGGAAGGTCCCCTCGATTGTACCCGAGGTCTTTGTAAGCTTTTTGAAGGTGGATGGACCTCGGGTAGTGAATCCCGAAGCCCACGCCCTCCCTTTTTAGGTGATCGATGAGCGCCCCCCTCTCTTCCGTCTCGATCACGTAGAGGTGATAGACGTGGCGGGCGTGCTCCATCTCTCTCGGCAGCGTAAAATCGCCCTTTATCCCTACATCGTATCTCTTTGCGATCTCCCTTCTCCGCCCGTTGTCGCGATCGAGGGTCTTGAGCCGAAGCCTCAACACCGAGGCCTGCAGGTCGTCCATCCGGCTGTTCATCCCCACCTCCTCGTGGATATACTGCTCCGTCTGGCCGTAGTTCCTCAAGCTCCTTACCCTCTCGGCCAACTCATTGTTGTCGGCAACGATCATCCCCGCATCGCCCAGGGCGGGGAGATTTTTCGTCGGATAGAACGAGAAGGCGGCCATATCGCCCATTGTCCCCGCTTTCTTCCCCTTGTAGAGGGCGCCGTGCGCCTGGGCGCAGTCCTCGATGACAAAGAGACCGTGTTCCTTTGCAATACCGTTGACGGCGTCCATATCCGCCGGCTGGCCGTAGAGGTGAACGGGTATAATACCTTTTATTTCGCCCCCCCCCTTCACGCCGTCGCTTCCCGATTTCAGGAGCTTCTCCAATAGGGAGGGATCCATCGTTCGGGATATCGGATCCACGTCCACGAAAACCGGCCTCCCGCCGGCCCTCGTTATCGCCGCTGCGGTGGGAAAGGCGGTGTTCGGGACAGTTATCACGCCGTCCCCCGGGCCGACCCCCAGGGCCATAAGCGAGAGGGTCAGGGCGTCCGTCCCTGAGGCCACCGAGACGGCGTGCTTTATCCCGATGTATCGGGCGAACTCCTCCTCGAAGGCTGAGACCTCTCCGCCCAGGATGTACCACCCCGAATCGACGACCCTCGTTACGGCCGATATTATCTCATCCTTCAAGGCCGCAGCACCCCTCTTTGGATCGGAAACCGGAATCATTTATCCCTATCCTCTTGGTCGCCTCTGGACACGTGCCAGTATTCCCAAAGCTTTGCATATTTCAGGAAAACGTAGTATGCATTGGTCACATCGATTACAAGCCCCGGGATGCCCCCTAAAAATCCGAGCCTGAAGAAGTAATCCCTGAAAAACCGGAAGAGGGGGTTCAGGATGAGCTTTAAAATACTCGGTCTCCTGTCGGCTTCGACCATATCCATCGCTGCCATTCTCGAGTAGAGGTCCATTGTCTTTATCTGGTCGGATATATCGCTGTAGGTGTAATGAAGGTAGTAGTTTTTGAACTCCCCCACCTTCCCGTTGAGATGAACCTTGGCGTGAAGCCCCCCCTGCCACCTTCCCAAATCCTTCTTGTAGAGGCGAATCTCGTAGTCCCTCGACCAGCCTCCGTACTTTATCCACTTTCCGAGAAAGTAGGTCTTTCTGTGGGCGATGTAACCGTCCTTATTAGGCTCCCCACCCTTAAACAAATCCTTTATCTCCTCGACCAGCTTGGGAGACACCTCCTCATCGGCGTCTATAAAGATCGCCCAGCGGTTCTTGGTCAGGTCCTGGGCGTGCTGATACTGCTCCCTGAAGCCGGGCCAGTCCCTGTGATAGACCCTGTCGGTAAACTCCTTTAACAACTCAAGGGTGCCGTCGCTGCTGCCGGAGTCAACGGCGACTATCTCGTCCGCCCAGTCCGAAACGCTCAAGAGGGCCTTTCGTAACGTGCGGATATTATCCTTGGTAATTATGTATACCGAAATGGGAAGCTTATTACCCTTCATTACGGCTACTCCTGAAAGGGGTTTTTATGAACTCTAACTCTTTGGTCAATTCTAAAATTACTCTGAAAGGGAAATCACCCTGTCGTATATCTGAACTACTCTGTCAATATTTGTCTCAAGAGAGAGCCTCTCTCCAAATAGTTCTGCCGCTCGATGCGCCCTCTTACGGACGCCGTCGTCTAAATAGTAAAGGAGGGCTTGGGCAACCTCCTCTTTATCCCTCGGATCGCCGATGACCCACCCCGTCTCCCTCGACTCGATCAACCCCGCGGCCCCGTTCTTTTCGGTCGTCACAACCGGCAGTCCCGACGCAAGGGCCTCGATAACGGTAAGGGAGCAGGAGTCGTAGAAGGTCGGGTGAAAATAGATATCCGCCGCGGCATAGAGGGGGACGGGATCGGGGACATAATCGACAAACCGAACAAGGTCTTCCACCCCGAGTCTCCTCGCCGCCCTCACGTATCTTCGGGGATTGTCCCGCCCGACAATCATAAGCCTGAATTTACCGCGGCCTCCCCCGGTTCGCTCCCTCAAAACGGGCAGAAGCTCGACCGCCGGGAGAATCCCCTTCAATCTGAAATTGTTCGAGACGAGGAGGATGAGTATCTCGTCCTCCCCTATCCCCAGGCGCTTCCTCTCCTTTTTGCGGTACAGCCCCCTCTTTTTGGTCGAGAACCTCTTTGTATCCACGCCATTATACACTACTTCTATCTTATTTTCATCAACGTTGTGATATTCAATAATATCCCTTTTGACCATCTCCGCTATCGCAATGATTGCCTTTACCCCCCTATCCCTGTACTGGCGCCTCTGAAGGTAAAGGATGAGGTGGTGGCGCGGCGAAAGGAGTCTCTTTATCCCCGCAAACAGCCTTCCAATCCCGGACTCCCTGGAGTTGTCGTCCCCCTCGATCCAGGACTGCTCTACGCCTGAGTGGGGATTGAGGACGTTTACCCCGGTGTTGTGCCCGATTCCGTGAACTATATCGTAACCTCCCCTCTTTATCTCCCTCTCCACTCCCCTTACAAAGGTGTAAAGCCTCAAAAACTTGGGGTATTTGGCTGTGGGGATTATGTGGATATCGATCCTTCCGTCGTCCGTTCTCCCCGCCCTCGCGAGGACGTGTACATTAAATCCCCTGTCGGCAAGCCCCCTGCACAGATCTCTCGCGTACCCCTCGGCCCCGCCCCTCTCCGGGTCGAATTTGTCGATCACAAAAGCGACCTTACGCCCCATAAGCCTCCGCCTTTCGGGCCCCCTTAAGGAGCCGGATCACCTCGTCCGCCACCTCCTCGGGTGTGATTCCTTCGAAGCAATCCCCCCGGGTGCAGCTCCTCTTCCTGCAGGGACTGCAGGCCGCAGGCCTCCTTATCATGACGAACGGCGTCTTTACATAAGGCTCGTTCTCTATCGGGTCAGTGGGCCCGAAGATCGCGACCACGGGCGTCCCAACAAAGGAGGCGATGTGCATCGGGCCCGTGTCGCCCCCGACATAGACGTCAGATCTACGGTACAGCTCGGCAAGCTCCCTCAGCCTCATGGGCCTGTCCAGGATCGTGGCCCCATGTTTCATGGCGTCCTTCACCTCTCCCGCCGTATCTTCCTCGCCCGGCCCGAAGGTGATGATAACCTCAGCCTTAAGCCTCGAAACCAGGATATCCGAGAGGGCGGCGTAGCGGTCCGCACCCCACCTCTTATAAGGTGTCCTCGGCGACGTTCCCGGATGGACTATTATCCTCGGCCTCTCTCCGGAGAGATACTCCGCCTCGATGATGTCGGCCACCCTCCTGTCTTCCGCCGTAGTCCCGATATGAACATCGCCGACATCGTCCACTCCCGTAAGCTCCTTCGTCAGCAGGAGGTTTCTCGTAATCCTCGAAAGCTTCGGAACCGGAAGCTTTATCTTCCTGTTGTTGAACAGGTGGTTGAGCTCCTTCGAGAAGCCTTTTGCAAAACCGAGTCTTACCGGGGCGCCGGAGAAAAACGAGATCACCCCGCTCTTGAAAAGACCGTGATAGTCGAGGGCGACGTCGAAGGATCTTCGCCTCAGCTCCTTCGAGAACTTCAAAAATCTACTAACAGCGCAGAAAAAGGTCAAGGGATTTTTAAGCTTCCTTGATATTCTATTTTTAGGAAATACGATGATCTCATCAATCTCTCTCATCCCCCCGAGGATGTTCGACGCCGCCTCTTCCACAACCCACGATATTTTCGCCTTGTGAAAGCGCTTCCGCAAAAGACCGAGGGATGGAAGCACCCTGATTACGTCCCCGATGGCGGAGAGCCGAATGATGAGTATCCTCTCTATCTCCCTTTTATCTATATCCGAGGTCATTACCTTTATCTTCAGAGTTGAGGGGCGGCAGCCTCCCGTCTTTCACCGGCCTCCCCCCCCTTTATAGACATTACAGACATAACTGTTACATTATATATTCGAAATTTAATTACTACCACAGCGTGCCCAAAATGGCAATATAAAAAGCCTCAAAAATATGTACTAAAGTCCACGACAAAATTTATATTTATGGTCATTCAATATCTCAAGCGCCCAATATTTTTTTTAATCGCCCGCGGCGACGGCCCTAAATGGCCGCCCTTGACAAAATTCGAGATTCTGCTAAACTCAATACCGCTATCTATCTCAAAAAATACAGATCCGAACATTATGGCTTAACATTTCGGGTTGAATCACAATTTAAAGTTTCATTATAAATATTCAGCCCTAATAAAGAAACAATTGGCGGAGGAAACGATGTTTAAAAGGATAAAGGGGACACCATCTTTTTATCTCTTCGGCCTGACGGCCGTTGTGATTCTCACATCGCTGATCGCTTGCACAAATCAAACGATAACCTCCTTCGGTCTCGAGGGGAGAGACCTCGTGGTATCCAGGGAGAGGGGCGGGGAAAAGGCAAGCCCCCCCGTTTTCAAGGCGAGCGAGCAATTTTACATGCGATTCGAGATCTCGGAATACGACCTGGACGAGGCCGGAAACGCCTGGATTCAGGAGGACCTCGTGATGATAAGCGGCGGCGGGAAGATTATCCTAAACGAGGCGAACATCATAGACGAGAAGGTAAGGCCCCCGGAAGATACGGAGTGGTGGCGTATAACAAACAAGATCACGCTTCCCGAGGTGATCGAGCCGGGCAAGGTGACGATAGAGATAAATATGAGGGACAAGATCGGCGGGGGAACCCTCTACATCAGGACAACGATCGAGGTTGAATAAAAATGCAACAGAAGGGGGAGGGGAAAAGGTGGGGTTTCTCGACAGCCTCTATTTCAACACGGAGCGGGTGAGCGTAAATACCCCCACCCTCTCCGCCCCTGCATTCTTGAGGACCCTGGCGCATTCGGACACCGTCGATCCCGTGGTATAGACGTCGTCAACGAGAAGGACCCTCTTCTTGTAAAACACCCTCCCTTTAACTGCGAAGGCCCCCTTGACGTTGACTTTTCGCTCCTCCATCGATAGTGCCGTCTGGGGCACCGTATATCTTGTCCGGACGAGATCGGCGTGGTTTATTGAAAGGGGGGAAAGGTCGCTTCCCCACCTCTTCTTTAACTCCTTTACGATCTCCAGAGACTGGTTGAACCCCCTCTCGTAGAGCCTCTTTCTGTAGAGGGGAACGGGGGTCAGGAGGTCGAACGCGGCGGGGTCGAGGGTTCCGGGAAGTCGCCCATCCCCGAAACAGGCACCCTCTTTCAGGGCCAGGGCGGTCAGGGGTCCTGCGAGGTTTACCCTCCCGTAGTACTTGAACCTCTTTACGGCCTCGAGGACGACCCCGCCGTAGACAAAGGCGGACCTGGCGACGTCGAATGTGGGTGTTTCACCCGTGCAGCTATCGCAAATGCCGTTTTCGTCATTGACGCCGAAGAGGGGCCTGCCGCAGACGGCGCAGCAGGGCGTCTCGATCTTTTCAATCTCCGCCAGGCACGATTCGCAGGCAAAGCCCCCTCCCTCCTGCAAAATCTCCCCGCACCCGATACAGAGGGGTGGGAAAAGGAGGTCCGCGATCGTTACGAGGACGCCCTTGAGCGCAGCCCCATATCCCGAAATTCGGATATTCGGCCTCACGAGCCAGCAAGCCTCCCTCAAACAATCCCTTCGAGCTTAAACCACCGAGTGGAACGGGAACACCGTCCCATTCCGCCAGATCCGCGATATCTCAATCATTACGCCTGGTGCCGAAGGATATAGGCCCCTCCCTTCATTACCATCTTCACGTCCTTCATAACGTCGATATCAGATAAGGGATTGCCGTTGACCGCCGCAAAGTCTGCGTACTTGCCAGCCTCGATCGTCCCGACGTCGTCTGCCATGTCTATAATCTTCGCGTTCGTGGCCGTGGCGTTCTTCAGTATCTCGAAGTTGGAGAACCCGGCGCTGCTCAGGTGTTTGAGCTCCTTGTGGTAGAATCCGAAGAGCCCCGTCATGGTTCCCCCCAGGTCGGTTCCCACTCCCACCGTGGCACCCATCCTCCTCAGCCTCGAAACGTTCTCGACCAAATTCGGGAAGAGGGGTATCATAAGCTCGTGATCGTAGTAGCCCCTCTCCAGGTAATCATCCGGGGGATAGGGAAGCGAGGTCTCGATCTTTACCGAATCCATCACCTGGCGCAGCGGCTCCTCCTCGAGGTATTTGCGGCCGTTCTCCGTCAACCAGGCGAGAATCTCCTTCATCTCCAGGGCGTCCCCGAAGGCCATCATCGTGGGGAATATCGCCATATCCTTCTCGATGAAGGTCTCTATAGCTTTTTCCGGGATCAGCTTGTCGTTGGGACAGTGCTCCAGGGTGTGAATCCCCATCTCCACTCCCTTGAGGAAATCTTCCAGGAAGGGCTGATGCATACAGACCTTCTTGCCCCGCTTTTCGCCCACCTCCAGAAGCGCCTTCAGGTACTCGTCGCTGGGCACGGTCGGTTTTGACCTGAAGATATATGATACCGCCTGGTACCCGGTCTTGAGCCAGTCCGCCCCCAGATCGCACATCTCGTTTGCCACCATCCTCACCTCATCCGGGGTCGTGATCCTCTCGACGAACTGCCCCCCCATGAAGAACTCAACGGCCGGATTGAGGTGGGGCACTCCCTCCGGCGGACCGGTCGGGGTGGAGATAAACGAGTTTGCGCAGAGTATCCTCGGGCCGGGGAGCTCGCCGGCGTTGACCTTTTCGCGAAAGTCCTGAATCTTCTTCGGAAACGCCCCTACGTCTCTCACGGTGGTGACGCCGGAGAGGACACAGCTCAAGAGATTCCTCTCGATCTGGGCGGAGGTGCTCGTTACGGCGGCGAAGGTCGGATCGCGGACGAAGGGAACGGTGATGTGGACGTGGTTGTCTATAAGGCCCGGAATCAGGGTCAACCCGTCGAGGTCGACCGGCTCGTATTCGGAGTATTTTTCCTCGTTCCAGCCGGACTCGACGGCGACGATCCTGTCGTCCTCAATCAATATGACCCTGTCTCTCTGAAGGCCGTTTTCGATCCCGTCAAAGAGCAGGCAGTTGTAAAGCGCCTTTTTGCCGACGGCGGGCGCGATCTTCTCCTTGGGGCCGGCGCAGCCGGCGGGAAGTATCCCCCCAAGAATCAGGGACGCCGTCGCAAAGGAGGAGGAGAGGAGAAACTCCCTCCTCAACATTCTCACGTCCTCCAATCTCAAAACAGACTTGGATGATTTATCCTTCGATTTCCTCATTTTAATTCCCCTTACAAATAAACTGTAATATTGTTGTATTTCTTAAAGACGTGTATTACTTGAAGACGCGTGTTACTTAATGTGTTTTACTTAAAACGGCCCTTCTCCCGATCCTTCTTTCATTCGACGAAAAACCTGCCGATGATCTTATATATCTCGGAACCGTCAAACGGTTTCGGCGTAGACGATCGAGGGAGTACAAACCGCCGGGGCTTTTTTACCGGCCGATCCCCGCCAACCGCTATTTCATCAGCGCCTTTACGGGGAGAAGCCCGTACGGGTCGCCCTCCTTGATAGCCTTGAGCACAGCACCCCCGCCGGTAAAGAAGTAGTAGCGGGAATCGTCCAGGACCGCCAGGTAGAGTCCGGGGAGGAGGTCCTTGAACTCCTTTAAGGTATCGCCCCCGCCGTACATCTTTTTGGCGTCCCGGTTTTTATCGATGGCGTTGTCGAGCGCCTTCGATCCCTCGGTAAAGTGGGGTGTAAAGCCCATCACGGCGTTGACGAATATCGTCCCTGCGCCGAGGATCGCGTCCATTACTTCCTTCTGATCGAACGATGCCGGGTCGATGTCGAGGACGTACTTGAGGGATTCCCCCTTGGTCAGCTTGTCGATGTCGATGCTCCTGTACTTCCCCTCCATCTTTCCCTCCAGTGTATCGGATTCCACAACCACGGGAAGCTCCAGTATCTTTTTCCCCTTTTTGTCCTTCTCCACGAGCTCCATTGCCATCTTCATTTCGTCTTCGGTGACACCGGAGATCTTGATCCCGTACTTTGCGGCGAGGTACGTATTGTAGATAACACCCCCCAGGATGAGACAGTCGACCTCGTCGTAGAGCTTTCTCAGCGGCTCTATTTTTGTGTCGAACTTCGCCCCGGCGACCACCGCCAAAAACGGCCTCTTCGGATTGAGAACGTGGGTCAGGTTCGAGATTTCCTGCTGCATAAGGTACCCGGCATAGCTGGGGAGGAGCTTTGCAATATCGTATGTAGAGGCGTGGGGCTGCCAGGAGCCGAAGGCGTCGTTGACGAAGACATCGGCGAGACCGGAGAGCATGGTGGCAAATGCCTCCTGGTCTTTTCCCCCCGCCTCCTCCCCGGAAAACCAGCGGGTGTTGGGCAGGTAGATCCCTCCGATCCTGTGATTTTTTAGATCCCTGATGTGGAGGTTTATCGACGTGTCGATACCGGCTATACCCCGGGGTGTCGATCTGAACTCCGGGACTATGAAGTCGGTGTGGAGCTTCCGCTCGAGGTACTCGACGATCGGCTCGACGGAGGTGTCGGGACTGATTTTTATATCACCGGTCTTCTTGTCCCTCGGCCGTCCCACATGGGACATCAGGATAAGGCGCCCGCCCCGCTCCACGATGTTGTAGAGGGTGCCTATCGTTGAATCGATCCTGAAGGGATCGGTGATCTCGCCCCTCTTTACCACGTTATGGTCGACCCTGACGAGGACGACCTTGTCGTCGAGGTCGGCGTCCTGAATCTTGGGGACCGCCGCGTCCACTTCTTCAAACTTCCTGTTCATGGCACAAATCCTCCCCTCAACATCTATTTAAGCCTATTATAAGACTATGGGAGGATATGTCAAAATAAAAACGCAAAACAAAAAGCGGCGTAAATATCAAAATAGAAAAGTAAAATGAAAAACAAAACAAAAAGGCCGTCCCGGCGGACGGCCCTAAAAGTAAAGATAGATTTACTTCAAAATTTTACAGGTAATCGATCCTTATCGGCTTTTTGTTCCTCTTGGTAAAAATCACTTTCACCTTGCCCGATCCGGAGTCGAAGACGTGCTCTTCCAGCTCAGGATTCTTGACGTAAACCTGTTTCGGATCTCCAAAGTTTACGGAAACCCACTTCATTGTAAGTTGCTTTCCAGGAATGACTCTCACCATGACTACTATATCGTTTACGAAAAAGACCGCCGCCCCCCGAGTATCTTTGGGCGACTTCTGTCCGTCGTAGATCATTACGATTCCCGAATCGAGGGAGGGCTCGCCGAGCATCGATATTACCTGAGATTTCGTTGTAACGTTCGGGACGATCCCGTTCCACTCGGCGCTGGCTTCAAGGCCTGAAACCACAAGGAAGATTGACGCCGCTAAAATGATTAAAACAAATTTTCTGCTCAAGCTCATAATGCTGTCTCCAATATTCAAATCCAAATCCTCAAGTTTAAATCCAATTAATTCCAAATATGGTCTTAAATAGTTCTGTCTAACGCCTCTTATTAACCAACCATAAAATTATTACAATATTTCAGTACCGCCCCCACCCATCACCCGCTTCGTTAATTCTATCCGATTAATCGTCTTTTTAAATCCATACAATTTCCGCCCCCCCATCACCCCATCCCCCCAACCGCCTCTCGAATTAAAAAATGCGGCCAACCAAAAACATGCCGCCTACCCAAAACATGCCGCCGAAACCCGTCAGTATTCGAAGTAGAGGAAATCGTAGAGGAGGCTTACCGGGTTCAGGGCGCCGTTTTCATCCCTTGCGGGGGGCAAAATGAAAACCTGGCTTACGATCTCCGTAGGCTCCATGTAGATGGCGAATACCTTTTTCCCCTTCTTTCCCCCCCTCTCCCTCTTCTCGAAGATAAAATTCGGGGAGATAATCACCTCCCTGAGCCCCATGAAGTAGTCGGTATCGGCGTAAAACTCGAATATGTCGCCCTTTTCATTTATGAGCATGATGCTCATGACGATCTTTGATATGAGCCTTCGCTCTTCGATGTCTTCCGATGAGACCCTAACCGACTCTCTATAATCGTCCAAGGCCAGAAAAAGAGGAACAAACGGTCTGAGGTCCAGCTTCTCCTTTGAGACCCTCCTTTCATCCACGTCGAAGATGGATTTATCGAGGCCCATCATAAATGTGGCCTTGTATTCGTCCTTCTCGCTGTCTCGATAGATGAACAGGCTCCCCGTTGAATTCCTGAAATCCTTTACTTTTTCAAGCTCTTCTTTAATTTTCGGGAACCCAGCCCTGAAGAGGTCTGCCGTTTTTTTTGGAATATCGATGAAATCGAGGGAAAGCTCTACCGCACATGCCGTCTCCGACATGATCCCTGAGATAAAGATGAGAAAGAGCGCCGCCGCCAACGGAGATAAAGTGCTGAGAGATTTCTTTATTCTTTTCACGGCAACTATTGTGATATATGTCACATTCCCGGTTAAATAGCGTACAGAATGTAGTACGATTTTGTCAATATAAAAATAATTAAATTTCCCTAATACATAGGTGCAATAATTTTTAAAAATCTTGACATACTGGTTGCAATTGGTGTATTAACTATTCTTCTGTTAATGGTAATTCCTTTACCATCGTTCATGCTGGATATTTTACTTTCTTTTAATATTTCAGCGGCCCTGGTATTG
>CAZIWT010000025.1:0-31269 GCA_964542895.1 uncultured Thermodesulfobacteriota bacterium | reverse complement strand
AATAGTGTTGTCGACTTATTCCCAGCTTACGACAGGCATCGCTGATGTTGCCTAACTTTTCTCCCAATTCCACTATGTTCAACTTCCGACGTATGATATACTCTCGGTGAGTCATGGTTCTTCCTCCCTTTTTTAAGATGTTTTTTCCATTATCCATCTTAACAGGAAGTCCATGACTCGTCACTTACTAACTCATCACCTGTCAACACTTTTAGTGACTAGAGCATATAAATCAGTAGTTGAAAATTATGAAAAATAGTTTTCACCGGTTAGGATTTATATTGACAATCGGTTTGCCTGATCTCCAATGATCACTATTTTGTTTTTCGGATTTAGTCCTTTTGTGCGACAGGTAAATTGAAGAGCTGTTCGATTGTTGTTCTTTAATAAATACTCCTTAATTTTTTATTTGTCCTTTTTGTCAAAAACATGATAAGATTCTTCCATGGTGGTTCCTCCTTTTAATTAGCTTTTTTACTAGCCCTATTCTATCGAGTCGGATCAGGAACCGCCACCCTTTTTTCAACTTCCAACTATCTTTGGGACATACTCGGGGACGGAAGGGGGCCTGTTCATGAAAGATAAAGATTACCCGGTTGTGTTTACTCCTGACAATGAGCCATATCTCGGGCGAAATCTATTGTTTCACTTCGATCAAATCATTTGTTCAGTCATGGAACAGAACGTGGCTACAGCGCCCACCACTCACAACAGGCAACTAACAGACCATCAGCACATGGCCTGCCAATTAATTGCCCAAGCCCTCAGCATTGCGCTTTCGATAAGAGAGCTCATTAGGCAGGGCTATTTGTTTGGTGCACATGTTCTACTTCGACCTCTGGTGGAACGCGCGGCAATTCTGCTTTACATCTATCTCTATCCAGACGAAATCGAGAAATGGAACATGGGATGGCAGCAAAGAGAAGCTCCAGGCCTAGCACAGATGTTTGATGCCATTATGAGAAAATGGGAATATCCCGCAGGTGTCCAAGGAAGAGATTTGACAGCATCGATGAACAGCCTATTGCATGCGAAGCCTGATTCTGCGCCATGGAACTTCGTGCCTCTGAGTGGGGATAGAGTTGGTCACGCGGTCTCGAAAATCATGAATCGCCCTGAGTTGTGTGACGATCTATGTGCTAATGTGATCCCATGGATTGCAGTAATCCAAGGAATGATGGCTGCTTACTTCCCAAATGATAAAGCAGCCGTTTGAAGAGCTGTTCTATTGCCGTAATGTAATAAAGTAGCCCTCAAAACTTCTTGTTGAATTTATATATAATCGGTTTGTCATCCCTTCCTTTGACAAACCGCTCTTTGATTCTCATTGATGTTCCTTTGCACTGGCGGTGAGAAGAGGAAAAATCCAACAACAAAAATCCGCCTTTTTAATATTCATAAAGCGGCGTTTGTAAATCCGGTTTACCGATCTTAAAAAAACAAAGCCGGTCATTTTTTTCTTGACATGGTTGGTCTGGGAAGGTAGTATATTAGTTAGGCTAACTAAATAAACGGTTGAAACGATGGAGTTTATACAGCTTCTCATACGGATAAACGAGATCGTCCACGCCTCGATGAGGCGGTTCAAGGAGGAGATCATTGGGGGGGGTGACTACCCGGAAGTCACGGTAAACCAGCTGATATACCTCGAGGCAATATTCCAGCTGGGAAGCCCCACGGTGAGCGAGCTGGCCGATCATCTCAAGGTGTCGAAGGCGTCGGCCAGCGTGGGGATCGGAAAGCTGATCAAGAGCGGGCTGGCCGAAAAGACGATGTCGCTGGACGACCGGAGGATCCACCACGTAAGCCTCTCCAGCGAGGGGAAGAGGCTCATCGATGCGGAGGTGAGGGCGCTCACCGAATTCTCGGAGAGGGTGAGGGGGGCGCTTACGGACGAGGAGGCTAAAGTGCTGATCGAGATATTCAAGAAGATTCTCTCTAAATATGATGGCTGACTATAATGGCTCTAACTATAAGGGCCGATTTTTTTTGACTAACATGTTAGTTAGACTAACTAAAAAGGAGGCAAAATATGGAAAATGTGGAAAATGTGGAAAATGTGGACAGAAGAATTTTGTGGCTGAGGATAAGCTACTGGGTCGGGGCGATCCTCGACGGGCTCTGGGTTATCCCCATGTACTTCCCGAGCCTGGGGGCGAAGATCTACGGGATAGAGGGCCTGGCCTTCGGGGGCGATTTCAGGTACGCGCTGGCCATAGGCGCCGCGCTCATGCTCGGTTGGACGTTTCTCTTATTGTGGGCGGACAGGAGGCCGGTGGAGAGGCGGGGGGTCCTGCTCCTCACGATATTTCCGGTGAAGGTGGGGTTGGACCTGGCGAACATATATCTCTTCGTCTACGGCTACGCCACGGTGCAGGGGATGCTCCCCTCATGGATATTGTCGTTTCTCCTCTACGTCCTTTTCATCTACAGCTACGTTAATTCGAGGGGACTGGTTGAAAAGGAGGGCTGATTGGTGATTCGGCCGTTTCGCTGGATACGGATTCGGGCCCCCGCTGCAGCGGGCGGGTTAGAAACGTCCATGCATCGCGCTGAAAAGGGGGCGCTTTAAAGAGATGATGTTGAGGGGATGGTTTTAGGGGTAAACCGTTTAGGGTTTCGTTGATAGCTACTCAAGTAGTAGGAGCGCGGATCCTGAACGGTTTACCCCTTCTTGTAATCCAAAAGAACCTCTTATGGATTTAGCTTATCTGTTAAAAAATATTTTCTTTTTCAAACTTAATCTTTAAATATCACCACCTGAGTTATCCCCGCCTGAGCCGCCGCCCCCGCCTCCTTCACCGCCGCTGCCGCCGTCTCCGCCGCCCGTGTTGATCTCGTTCACGTTCACCACGGCGGTCACCGGACTCGACTTCAGCGCGTCGATCTCCGCCATCGGTATCCACTCGTTCGCGGGGAGCATGTGCACCTTGCCGTTCTTGAAGACCACCAGCCTGTCGAACTTCACATAGCCCTTGTTCAGCGTCCCGTTGACCGGGTCCTTGAAGAAGATGTCGTCCTTCGGGAGGATCTTGACCATGTCACCCTTTACCTTCGCCTTACCCAAGAACCTCGTGTCAACGCCCCCCTTCTTCAGCTCGTCAGCCTTCGCCTTTCCCTCGCGCAACAGGGCATTCCAGGCGTTCTCCGCCTCAACGCCTGTGAGCGTCCCGGCGTTCACGTCCTCCACGAACTTCGTTACCGAGGCGGAGTCGACAAGATACCCACGAATCTCCAGCGAGTATAGCGTCACCACCTTCACCCCCGCGCCGAGTACACTTCCTGCGGCCGCGAGGGATAATATTAATGCCATCACCCCAAATACGGACAGGATATTTAACGTCCTTTTCATCTCTTAACCTCCACTTTACAAATAGGTTATGGATATGACCGAAATTTCTCCCATAATAAAGGAATGCCTAATTAAATGTCAAGGAGAGAAAGACAAAACCGCCAGACAAAATTTAGGTAAGGGCGAAAGGACATTTTTGTCTTTGAAGCCGAAAGCGATTTAAGCGGAGAGTCTTCCTAAAGCCGAGGGTTGTTGCCCTGATAAAAATCGGACATCCAGTCACCGACTCTTAAAAACCTTCTCTCTAAACCTGCCGCCGGGGCATATATGCCTGATGGCGCAGACCTCGCAGACATATTTCAGGAAAATAATATAATATACTATGTGTATCAAAAAGTAACCGACGGCATACAGTATGCCGAGCCTTGCCAGCCAGTAGAGGGGGAAGAACGGCATACCCAGAAAGGCGACAAAGGCGATCGAGGCGTTTATATCGAACAGCCTCTTCGACTTTTTGATCTTTCTATTTCCGTATATGAGCTTTGCCAACAAGCTCGCCGGCATCAGGCCAGCCGCGCCCGGGCAGAATCCCCCTACATAGGGGCAGTCCTGATAGACGCAGCAGTACGCCATGAAAAAACACATTATTAGGTAAAGCGACAGGAATATCAAAGAGAGGATGAAGCTGAAAGACCAGAGGTAGATGAACACTAAGATATAAAGGAGAAGGAGGGGGATCGTTATTGCAAGATACAGCTTTTTTCTGCGATATGGAAAGCAGGACATGTCCGGCTTCATTTCTTCAGGCATCTTGATACTCCATTAATTAAATCTCGTCTTGGAATCAAGATACCTCGAAACAAGCAGGGGTGTCAACCTATTTATAGTTTATTAAACCTAAATAACCGGTAGCCGGGGGGTTTACGGTCAAGATTTTATTGATGCGACTCGTTTAAAGTGATATAGTTGTGATAACGCTTAGGAGGAGAGATGTACAAAGGAGCGGACTTCTGGAAGAACTACATGGAGATGTGGTTCGGAAAAGAGCTTATCGCCGACTGGGAAAAGAACGTGGAGCTCGACTCCATCGCCTCGAACGACCGGAGGATACAGCTCGAGGTATACGACACGGGCATTGCCACGGCTAAGACGATCGTCTTCTCCCACGGCATAGCCGGATACGCCCGGATTCTCCTCCCCCTTACGGTCCCCCTGTTCAAGAGGGGATACAACCTGGTCGTCCCGGATCTTATGGGGTACGGATATAATGAGGGGCTGAAGGGGGACTTCGAGTGGAGCGCCCACGTTCAGAACCTGATCGATACGGCTGACTACGCGAAAAGGAGATTCGGGGGAAAGCTTTTTCTCGGCGGAGCGAGCATGGGGGGGCCTCTGGCCTATACGGCGGCGTCAAAGATAATCGACAAAGTTGACGGCCTGATATGCTGGTGCCTGTGGGATTTGAGCGACAGGGAGTTCATGGCAAAGGAGACGAACACCGGATATCTCACGTATCCCCTGATGCCCCTGTTTTGGCTCGCCTCGAAGCTGTTCGGGGGGCTGCGCCTGAAGACCTACAGCCTGATCTCATACGACACGCTGACCGACTCCGAAGAGATGAACGACCTGGTAAAGCTCGATCCGCAGGCGGGCACGCACATTACGCTCAAGGGCGCGGCAAGCCTGATTCTCCAGAGCAGGCCGGAGTTGAGACACGAGGACTTCCGCCTACCGACCTTGGTGGTCCAGCCGGGGGCCGACAGGATGACACCGAAAATCTATACCGAGAGGGTGTTCAAAAAGCTGGGATCGAAAATGAAACAGTACGTCGAGCTTGAGGGCGCGGATCACTTCCCCACGGAGAGAAGATATTACGAGGAGTGGGAGTCGGTCGTCGACGCCTTTCTGAAGAGAATCTGAGATTGGACAAGATGATCTTCATTATCCTGTTCCTCATCTTCCTTGCTAAGTCGGCCATATCATGTAGCCTGATTGTTTATCTACGACTTTAGACCCAAGTTACCCCGCCAGTTACCCACCAAATGCCCCCTTAATCCATTTTTTTAGAAAAGCCTCAAAAAACGCTTGACACGATGTGCCTGTGCTGGTAACATTTGGTCAGATGGTCTGATGTTATGTATGTTATGTGGGAGAATATGGAGCCGATAAACAGAGTCAACATATCGGAGTCGATCGTCCGCCAGATGATCGACCTGATAAGCAAGGGGGTCTACCCCCCCGGCAAGAAGCTTCCCCCGGAGCGGGAGCTGATGCAGCAGCTTAGCGTGGGGCGGTCGTCGGTCAGGGAGGCCTTTCAGGCCCTTGCCATAATGGGGCTGGTCGATATCCGCCCCGGGCTGGGGACGTTCGTCAGGGAAGTCACCAATGATGTCGCGGTCCCTGCCAGCATCTTCGCCCCCCTCGTGAGACCCGAGGACGCCGAGGACCTCCTCGAGGCGAGGCTCCTGGTAGAGCCTTCAATTGCCGCCATGGCAGCCCGGCGTCACACGGAGGAGGAGATCGAAGGCATCGGGCGGCTGCTTGAGAGGTGTAAAGACGCCTCCAGATCGGGAGAGCCGGTCTATCCGCTGGCGGGGAGGTTTCACGTGGAGATCGCCAAGGCAACGCACAACATAGTCTTTACCCGCTTCATAGAGACCATCGCCGGCCTCTTTGCGGTACGCGGCGCGCTGATGGAGAGGCACGAGGACTATCTCGACTGGGAGTACGGCTCCCACTACGCGATATTCGAGGCCGTCCGCTCCCGCGATCCTAACGAGGCGCACGAGCAAATGGAAAAGCACATCCGGGAGGTGACGCGCTTCTACGTGGAGAAAGAGGGGACTTGATCTTCTCCGGGGGTTTGTCCAATATCCCGAGGAAAACCGAGGGTCGATATTCGAATGGAAAAGCGTATTCGCCTGAAACGTTTCCGGGCACGAGAGTCTTCTCTCCAAGGGCTTTGACGCGGGATGGTACTCCCGTGACAAAGTTTCCTCGATTACAAAGAATGACAGGAGGTGACCATGTCGACAACACAACTATCCCACGAAGAGGTCATAGTCCTCTGCGGGCGCCTCGAAAAGACCTACGCCCCCGCCGTCGCCGACACGCTTGACGGCATGGGCTTTTTCAACCAGGCGATGCACGTCGGATTCGTCCCGATATTTTCCGATTCGGTCGTGGCCGGGCCCGCCTTTACGATGGACGAGGCTCAGACCAAGAAGAGCACGAGACTCTCCGAGTACGACCCGGAGTTCGTCGCCCAGGCGCTGACGGCCATATTCGGCAACA
The DNA here is from genome assembly GCA_964542895.1 of uncultured Thermodesulfobacteriota bacterium. Taxonomy (GTDB): domain Bacteria; phylum Desulfobacterota; class Zymogenia; order Zymogenales; family Zymogenaceae; genus Zymogenus. The sequence continues at coordinate 24,683 of CAZIWT010000025.1, read as the reverse complement.
TGGAGGAGGGCCAGGTGATCGCGGTTAACACCAACGGCTTTTCCGGAGCGGGCGCCTTCGGCGAGCTCATGGCCACAACAAGCAAATACTACGGCGGGGTTAAGGGCGCGGTGGTGGACGGCCCGATCAGGGACATCAACCGCATAAAAGAGATCGACTTTCCGGTCTGGGCCAAGGGAAACATCCCAACCGACTCCATCGGCCGGGTCGACCTGGTGGGGGTCGGAGGCCCGATCTTCTGCGGCGGGGTCAGGGTCAACCCGGGAGACGTAATCTTCGCCGACTGCGACGGCGTTGTGGTGATCCCCATGGGCGATGTGGACCTCAAGGCGGTCGTGGAGGAGGCGGAGGAGGTGGTCGCCGCCGAGAGGAGGTCGAGAGAAGAGATCAGGGGTGGAAAATCGCTCCTTGACGTCTACAAAAAGTACGGGAAGCTGTAATTTTAATCTGGTAATCTGGTAATCTGTTAATCCGATAACGATATGGGCCTATTCGAGTTTCACTACTTCGACGAGCAAGTCTCGGTCGAGATCGACGACTCGCTCCTGGTAGACAAGATCGAGCCGGAGGTCGTGCCTCCGCTCTCCGACGTCTATTCGGCGACACAGCAGGCGCTGTCGAATCCTGTCGGGGCGCCTACAATCGAGGACTCGGTGTCGAGTGGGAGCAAGGTTCTCGTCGTCGTCCCGGACAAGAGCCGCCACACCGACCTCATGGATGTCGTAAGGGCCCTCCTCTCCCGGATCGAAGGCGGAGGCGCCAAGAGGAAAGACGTCACGATCCTGATAGCCACAGGCACACACCGCCCGATGACGGAGGCGGAAATCGCCGAAAAGTACTCCGAAGTTTTAGATGGTTTTCGTGTTATCAACCACGTCTACGACGAAGAGTCCGCCCTCGTATATCTGGGGGCGACGAAGGACGGCCTCCCCGTCCAGTTCAACCGGCTGATTTTGGAAAACGACTTCATCGTCTCGGTGGGCAATATAAGCCCCCACCCGGTGGGGGGCTACTCCGGCGGGGCCAAGGGGCTTCTCCCCGGAATCGCCGGAAAGCGCTCCACCGACTACTTCCACTGGGAGGCCACAAACTATCCCCTCTTCGAGGTATTCGGAAACGCCGACAATCCGATCCGCCGGGAGATGGAGGAGATCGTGGATAAGACGGGGCTGTCGTTTATAGTCAACACGACCGAGAACGCCGAGAGGAAGATATCGGGCGTATTTGCCGGGAACTACGTTAAGGCGCACCGCAAAGGCGTCGAGCTTCTGAAAAAGACCTCCCCCATAGCCTATCCTGTGAGTTTCCCGGACGTCCTCGTGGTCGGTTTAGGCTTGGACCGCCCCGATCTCTGGGGTGGCGCTGCCGGGATATACCTTGCGGCGGCGCTGTTGAAGGCGGGGGGGACGCTGGTCCTCTTCGCAAAATGCCCGGAGGGGGTGGCGAACAACCACCCGGTGGTCCTCGATCAGGGCTACAGGAGCTGGCGCCGGGTAAGCGAGATGGTGATGGACGGGAAGATCGCCGACAGGACCGGCGCCTCCCACATCGTTACGGTGGGAAAGATATTGGAGGAGAAGGAGATGAAGGTAATCCTCGTATCGAGCTCTATTTCCAAAGAGGACGCCGGGCGCCTCGGGTTTATCGGTGCGGACAAACCCCAGGAGGCGGTCGACCTGGTGCTTTCCACTATCGAGAGGCCGGGCGTTCTGATCTACGGGAGGATATAGCTTATGTCAATAGAGAAGGCGAAAAAACCAAAGAGCGGCGCCTTGACCAAAGACGCCGACAGACTGGCGACGGCCCTCATCCGGGTGGAGCTTTTGAAGGCGTGCGGCATAAGGAGAGAGGAGATCGAGAACAAGCCCCTGATCGGAATCGTCAACTCGTGGAACAACCTTTTGCCCGGGCACCTCCACTTTAAAGAGCTCGCCAGGTCGGTCAGGGACGGGGTCCTGGCGGCGGGGGGAGTTCCCCTCGAGTTCAACACGATCGCCCCCTGCGACGGCTACTCCAACGGGCTTCCCGGCATGAGGTACGTCCTGCCGATGCGCGAGATCATCGCCGACGCAGCTGAGTCGATGGTTGAGGCGCACGGGTTCGACGGGCTGGTGTTCCTCTCCGGTTGCGACAAGATCGTCCCCGCCCAGCTCATGGCGGCGGCGAGACTCGATCTCCCATCGGTCTTCGTTACCGGGGGGCCGATGCTCCCGTTCAACGCCTTCGCTCCGAAGGGAACGCCGCCGATCCTCTCGATGGTTTCATGTCCCGGACCGGGGGCGTGCAGCGGGATGGGGACGGCCGTCTCGATGCAGTGTTTGGTCGAGGCGATGGGGATGTCGCTTCCCGGCTCCGCCGCAACCCATGCCGTCCACAGCGAAAAATATCTTATGGGCCACAAAAGCGGGATGCGGGTGGTCGAGATGGTTGAGGAGGATCTCTCCTGCAGAAAGATATTGACCGATGGTGCGCTGAAAAACGGGCTTGTCACAACGGCGGCGGCGGGCTGCTCCACCAACGTGGTTATCCACCTGCTGGCGCTGGCAGACGAGCTCGGCCTGAAAATATCGATCGACGACTTCGACAAGGTCGGCAGGGAGGTTCCCCACGTACTCGGCGTCTATCCCTCCGGGCCCTACTTCCTCCTCGACGTCTACCGCGCCGGGGGGATACCGGTCATGCTTAAAAAAGTATCGAAGTTTCTGAAGACCGACGCGCTCACCGTAACCGGGCGCACGATGGGCGAAAACATCGAGCCGTTTGTCTGCACCGACGACGACGTTATCCGCGATCTCGAAAATCCCTATCACCCGGACGGCGGAATCGCGGTTCTCAGGGGGAGCCTGGCGCCGGACGGGGCGGTGGTGAAGACCGGAAGCATCCCGGAGTCGATGCTGAAGTTCACCGGCTTCGCCCACGTCTACGATAGCGAGGCCGCTGCCATCGAGGGTGGGACGAAGGGTGAGTTCGGCCAAGGGGAGGTCATCATCATAAGGAACGAGGGGCCGGCGGGGGGACCTGGGATGCCGGAGCTCCTCACCGTGACCGAGCTGTTGTTCCAGTTAGAGCTCGCCGACAAGAGCGCCCTTATTACCGACGGGCGCTTTTCAGGCTTCTCCCGGGGGCCGTGCGTGGGGCATGTCGCCCCGGAGGCGTTCGTGGGGGGGCCGCTGTCTCTGGTGGAGGACGGGGACGAGATAACCATCGACATACCGAACCGGGACATCTCGCTTAACGTTTCCGAGGAGACTTTGAAAAAGCGGGCTGCGCTGAAGAAGCCCGTAAAGCGGTTTCTCACCGGGGCGCTGTCAAAGTACGCCGCCCTCGTCTCCCAGGCGGACAGGGGGTGCATAACCAAAGTGGAGGATGGAAAATGAGGATAGCGATATCTGGAAGCTCCGGGTACTTAGGAGGGCGCGTGACGGCGGCCGCCCTGAGTCGAGGCCACGAGGTGGTTGGGATAGACATCAAGCCGTCTGGGATAAAAGACGATCGCTTCAGCGAACATCTCATAGACATCGCCGACATTGAGGCGGTAGACAGGGCGGTTAACGGAGTCGACGCCGTCTTCCACCTTGCGGCGGCGCTGGCCCAGTTCGTCAGGGACGAGACCAGGATGCGAAAGACCAACGTGGACGGGACGGCAAACCTCCTCAAAGCGGCAAAGATAAATAAAATAAAGAAGTTCGTTTTCACCTCCTCGGTGGAGGTCTACGGGATCGACGTCCCGACGCCCTGCCCGGAGGACGCCCCGATAAACCCGATCTGCCAGTACGGCAGGGAGAAGGTGGAGTGTGAGAAGATGTGTAAGGACTACGGGAAGGAGGGGCTTGACGTGACGATCTTCCGGCCGCCCACGATAAACGGGCCGGGCCAGAACGAGCCGTTTCTGGTCTCCCAGATGGAGGCGGTATACCGGGGAAAGGCGACCCTCCTTCCCGGCGGCGGGAGGTCGAGGCTCCAGATGGTGGACGTGGACGATGTGGCCGACGCCCTCTTTCTGGCCCTGGAGCGCCCGGAGGCGGTGGGCGCCGTGATGAACCTTGGAAGCGAGAACGTCCCCACCCTTCGCGGGATGGCCCAGGCCCTCTACGAGCATATCGGGAGGGGCCCCAAGTTCATCTCGATTCCGGCGCTTCCGGCGAGGATCGTCGTCAGGGGGCTTTCCGCAATCGGTCTTTCCCCCATCGAGCCGCAGCATTTAGAGATCGCGCTGAAGGACTACGTCTTCGACAACAGCCGCGCCAAGGAACTCATCGGCTGGCGGCCGAAGAAAGACGACATCGAGTCGGCGAAGGCCGCCTTCGACGACCATATCAAGAGGATCGAGACGGGAAGCTGAAAGTGGGAATTTTTTGGCTATGTGGGATGAGGGGGGCCATCGTCCCGTAAACCCAATCGGAGGAGATTATGGTATGGATATTACACTGATAGGTCAGAGCACCCTTCTTATCAAAACCTCAAACGTCTCGATAATGACCGACCCGTGGTGGGGGTCGTTCGAGTTTCTTCGCGGCGTCCCCCTGACGGTCGACCCGGAGAAGATCGACCCGATCGACCTGATGCTTGTCTCCCACAACCACGTGGATCACTGGTGCAGGGCCGCGGTCAGGCTCGCGGCAGACCGGGAGATTCCGGTTATCGGCTCCGTCAGGGCCGCGAGGCGCGCCACGCGGGGGGGTGTAAAAAATGTTACCGCCCTGAAACCGGGTGAGTCCTGCGACTTCAAGGGGCTTGTTATCCACGCGACGCCCGCTTTTCACCCCTTTGCGAAGGACGCCGTGGGGTTCGTGGTTAAGGGCGACGAGTGTTTTTACTTTTCCGGGGACACCCGCTACGACGGGGAGATCGTGAAGTTTCTCGGGAGGTTCGACCTCGACTGCGTCTTTTTGCAGACCGCCGCCTCAACCTATCCCCTCGTGGGAAAGGACGGGATGGAGCTTGACGATGCGGCGCGCCTCGTTGAGGAGGTGGGGCCGAAGGTAGCGGTTCCGGTACACTTTCAGGTGAAGGGGAAGATCGTGGATAACGAGACGCTGAGGCGCTGGAAGGTGCCTTCGCGCCTGGTCGTGCCGGAGCATGGGAAGACGATAGAAATCTCCTTTTAGAATAACTATTAAAGCAACTATTAAAACAACTATTAAAACAACTAGGACGCCCCGGTTAAGGCCGATGATCTCATCACGTGTCGCCGGGGCCGATGGAGGATACTATATGGAAGGAAGGTCACAACAAAAGGGGGGCGGTGCTCATCTGGTGCAGGCACGAATATCGCTCTCCCGCATGTTCGCCTACAGCTCGGCGAGCCTCGGGATGGGCCTCTTCTACGCCTTCAACAACTTCACGCTGCCGCTATTTTTGAGGAGCTACACGTCCAACGACGCCCTGATCGGGATCCTCTCCAGCACGCGCTCTTTCGAGGGGGCGATCGTGCAGCCGGTCATCGGCGCCTGGAGCGACCGAATATGGACGCCTCTGGGGAGGCGCACGCCCTTCTTCCTCCTGGGGATGCCGATTGTCGTGGCCCTTCTGATCTACTGCTCCACGAGGCCGTCGTTTGTCCTCCTCATCGCCGCGATCCTCTTTTTCACCCTCATCTTCAATATCGGCGTCGATCCCTATATCGCCCTTCAGTCCGATATCGCGCCGCCGGGGCAGCGAAGTACATTGAACAGCATCGCCACCCTCTTTATCGCGGTGGGACAGCTCTCCTTTGCGCTGATAAGCGGGCTCATCCTGTGGGATATAAATCCAGCATACTGTTTCTACTTCGTGGGCGGGGGGATGTTTCTGACCTACCTCATCACCTCCTCCGGGATAAAGGAGCGGCGGGAGAGCGTCGAGATTCGACAACCGATGAGGCTGAAGGAGCACCTGAAGTCCCTCCCAAATTACCCGGAGGCCCTGAAATTCTTCGTCTCGCAGCTGCTGCTCTGGTTCGGAATAAACGCGGCCACCCCCTTTCTGACTCTCTTCGCAAGCCGGGAGGTGCCCGGGGTGAGCGCGGGCGTCGCCCAGATACTCGCAGCGCTCCTTCTGGGATTGACGGCGCTTTGTGCCGTTCCGGTGGGCGTTCTTGGGGACAGGATCAGCAGAAAGAGGCTTCTGCAGTTCGGCCTTGCGCTGTTCGGCGTCGCCGCGCTCGTGGTGGCGTTTTTCGTGAAGTCCCTTCCCCTCCTTGCCCTTCTCATCGTCGCCATCGGAATCGGAAACACGTTTCATACTGTTCTTTCATATCCATTGCTCACGGAGCTTGCGCCGCACGAGAGGATAGGCGAGTTCTGGGGGATCAACACGTTTTTCTCCTCGTCCGGTGCCATATTCTCCGCCGCGCTGGCGGGCTGGCTCGCAGATATCTTCGGGACCTACAGGGCCGTCTTCGTCCTCACCGGTGTCTGTATGCTGGCGGCAATGATCGTCCTTCAGTTCGTTCACCCCGGAAGGGTCGCCAATGGGGAAAGCCCGGCCTCGGTAGATATTGGAGACGTCTGATGGGCCTCTTCGAGCGCGCAAGGGATATCCTGACGAGCGAGCGGACGCCCCCATTTCTGCTCCGGGCCGTTGCGCGCGCGGCCGTCGGGATAATCGGGCTCAAGATGCGCATCGATGACAGAAAGGAAACCGGCCGGGAGCCGAGGGCGAAGCCGCCCAAGGGCATGCTCTATCTGGTGGACGGCTACCACGGGGGTGTGGTCTTCTGGGACTGGCTCGGGATTCGGGGAGGGGGGCTCTGGCGCATCTACAACTGGCCCCTATGCCTCAGGCCCCCCATAGAGAGGGCGATCGTAGACGACCGCTTTAAGGTCGTTCTTGACCTCGACGCATACACGTACGAGTGGATGGAAAAGGAAGACCCGAAAGCGCTTAAGCTTCTGCGAAGGGGGCTTGAGACGGGGCGGATTGAGCTTGTCAACGGCACCTACGCCCAGCCCTTCGCGATGGCCGAGAGCGCCGAGTCGTTTCTGCGCCAGATCGAGCTTGGCACCTGGGCGATCCGCTCCGCCCTGGGCCTTGGATATAACGTCACGACGTTCTACTCCCAGGAGCCGACCTACTTCCCCCAGCTACCGCAGATCCTTACCGCCTTCGGGTACAAAAGGGCCGTCTTTCGCACCCAGTGGGCCCCCTTCGGGACCGATCCCGGCCACGACGCGGAGGTGATCTCGTGGCTGTCGCCGGACGGAAGCGAAATACCCACGATCCCCAGGTACAAGTTTCAGAACTACGAGCGCCAGCTGAAAGACCACCCAGGCCTTAACGCCGGCTCCCTCTCTATGGGGGATATCCCGGACTGGGCGCCGGAGAGCCTGGCGCCGTTTTGGGAGGCGGCTGGAAAGAGGGGGATAGCCCACCCGATAGTTACCGACCTCAAGGACATCAACATCCCGGAGGCCCCGTTGCCAAGGTCGATGGAGATGGCGAAGATGAAAAACGTTCATATAACAACCGTGGCCGAATACATCCGTTCGACGGATACACCTACCGAGTCCGTCTTTCACGATCTGGACGACATCCCCTGCACGCTCCCCTGGGGGCTTGAGGCGGATGGAGTTCCCAGGGCTGCGGCCGCGGCCGAGAGCGCGTTGGTCGTCGGAGAGCGGCTTGATGCCTTGGCACATTTTTTCGGCCACCCCACGGATGAGACAAGGCTGTACGAGGCGTGGAAGTCTCTCTGCCTTGCCCAGCACCACGACCTCTACGTCTGCGGGCCGTGGCACTCAAGAGCCCACAACGCTTCGATGTCCGGTGTGGCGAAGAACTACGCGAAAACAGCGAGGGACACGGCCGAGGCTGTGGCAGGGGAGGCGCTCTCGAGGCTTTCCGAACCGCCGGGCGGTGATGTGATCCTGTTCAATCCCACGGGAAACAAGAGGTTCGATTACGTAGAGGTCTCGGTGCCGCGTGGCGCCCTGCCGTCGACCCCAAGCTCCGTCGCCCTGACTGACGGCCTTTTGGAATATCCATGCCAGCCATGCCAGGTGGCGGCCGAAGATGGGGAGAGGATCAGGCTGGGCGCCCTTGTCCATGCGCCGTCTCTGGGGATAGTGCACCTGAAGCTGATACCGGCGAGCGATTCCGGGAGTGGGGATCAATTCCGGGAGGTGAACAAAAAGGCTGTCCTGAAGTTAGAGGTTTCGCCGGAGGGGCGTGTCTCTCTAATTAACGGCGACGGCGGGGCAGCCATCGAGGGCCCGTTTCTCACATGCAGCCGGGACGGGAGGGCGCACGATTCGAGGGATTCGGCCTGCCGTGTAAGATGGATCGCCGACGGCCCGGTCTTTAACCGCCTCGAGGTGGAGGGGAGCGTTGCCGGACTCCCGTTCGTCCAGACGCTCACCGAGTACCGAGGTATCGGGAGGATCGATGGGGAGGTGAAGATCGACTTCGGGGCGGACGGCGCGTACCTCGGCCCGCAGAGCGAGGACGACGGGCCGGGATTTCCCTATTCGGTTCAGGATAATAAGAAGCTCTGTCTCGCTCTCGAATCGTCCAACGAGAGGATGTACTGCTCGTCTCCCTTCTGGATAGGTGAGGTTAAGGGGGAGCGGGCCGCCAGCGCGTCCTGGGCCGGGCTGGAGGACGACGACGGCCAAGGCCTTGCGCTGATCAACAGGGGGACGCGGGGGTATCACCTAGACCGTGATACCGGAGTTTTCAGGAACGTCCTCGCCTGGGGGCCGAGGGAGTGGATATACGCCAGCGATGACTCGATCACGAGGGGGCGCTCGAAATATACTATGCTCAGGGGTGAAGAGACTTTTAGGTATGCGGTCGCGCCCTACGTGTCGAGAATCGAAGCCGAGATCGCGGCAATGGAGGCCGCCCTGCCCATTATCGCGATCTGGAGGGAAGGTGAACGGGGGGACATGCCCCCTCCGTTCAGCGCCTTCTCGATTGCGCCTAAGTCGGTTGCGCCCAGGTCGGTTGTGGTCACGGCGTTTCTGGTTCGCGGCGGCGCCCTCTACGCCAGGCTCTTAAACGCCTCGGACGACGAGGTAACGGCCGAGATCGTCACGGCCGAGATAATAACGGCTGAGGGAGGCCCCGTGTACTCCGCTCCACTGGGGCTGGGTGGGAGGGGGGAGGAACTGACCGGTTCCCGCTTGAGGTTTCCCCCCTGGGGCGTTCGGGCGGTACAGATAGGGGAGGGGACGGGTTGAGAAGTAAATTACGTTTTGAAAAATTGATACATTAGAAGGGGGAAAAGATGTCTAGGGATATAAAGAAGATAAAAACCGAAACCGTTCCCCACCCCCCCGGCGGTTGGCGTAGATTTTTGATACTGGGGCCGGGGCTCGTCTGGGCGGCCAGCTCCGTCGGCGTGGCGGAACTCGTCTTCGCAACGAGGGCGGGCGCCATCTTCGGGTTTCTCCTGATCTGGGTGCCTGTCGTCTCCCTCTTTTTCAAGTACTTCATAACGGAGCTCGTCGGGCGATACACCATAGTTACAGGCGAGGACGTCATCGCCGCCTTCGGGAGAATCGAGACGAAGATAGGCCCCGTGACCCTTCCCAAGGGATGGGTTCTCTGGATCTTCTGGGCCTTTTTCGTGGCCAGCGTGGCGGGGATGAGCGGCATCGCGCTAACCGTCGGGAGCGCGCTCTTCGCCATATACTCCGGCGTCCCCTACATCGTCTGGTCGATCGCTGCACTTTTCCTCGTCGGGATAATCCTCTTTGTTGGGAGCTACCGGGGCCTCGAGTACGCATCGAGAATATTGATGATCGTAATCGTATGCTTCATCTTCTACGCCGTCCTTCGCCGCTTCCCGCCCGTCTCGGAGATGGCCGCGGGATTTATCCCGAACGTCCCGGAGGAGTCGCTCAGGGAGCTGATCCCGCTCCTCGGCTGGTCCGGGGCGGGGGCGATGGGCACCATCTGGTTTTCCCTCTGGACAAAGGAGAGCGGCCGCGGCGCATCGAAGATGATCGATCGCCCCTCGACCTACGAGGTCGGGGCGATAAAGGGCTGGATCTCGACAAACCGGATCGATCTCGTGGTAAACATGATCCTTACCGTCGTTTTGACCGTCGGATTTATCATCGCCGGGGCGATGATCCTTAACCCCCTTGGGATGGTGCCGGAGGGGGAGGGACTGGGCGTGGCGCTGGCGAAAATCGCCGGGGAGCTCTACGGCCCCGGGGCCGTGATGATCTTTCTCGTGGGCGTCGTCGGGACCCTCTACAGCACGCTCCTTGCCGACACCGACGGGCTGTGCAGGGTGGCGGGCGGGGCTGTCAAGGCCCAGTCGAAGACAAAGAGGCCTGAGCGGTTCTTCTATATGGTGTTTTTAATCGTCTACGTGATCTTCGCGGGGCTCTTCGCCACGGTCATATCGGCGCCGGTGGTACTCCTTCAGGTAACGGCGGTAATCGACACGATTCTTCTGCCCATAGTCGGTCTTATGGCGATCCATATCTGCACGAAGACGCTTCCGGTAAATTTCAGGCCCAGGCGGGTTACGATCGTCATGTCGTATCTGTCGGTCCTGTTTTTCGTCTTTTTTATCTTGCTCCTCGTTGCCGCTGTGGTGGTGGGGGTCGACTTTTCGATGTAACAATTCAGAGTATCGTCACAACTCGGAGATCCGTTCGATAACGAACGGCGTTTCCAACTCCCCTCCATCTCAAATAGTCTGTACGGGTCTGTGCGGCCTCGACGGGCCCGGCACCGTCTCTTCGGCCGTTGGAGATCGACTTCAAAGATATCCCGAAAAATGTCTATTGACTTTAACCGAATAGGTCTATAAGATGGTTTTCTAATTTTTTGAGCGAAGGAATGAAGTCTGAACCAAAGAGCGGAACGCTCGACATAGACTATGCGGAAAAAAGGGTAAAGAAAAGGTCGCACAGGTATCGCCTCTGGCGGCGCACCCATGAGGTGTTGGGGGCTATAGGGGAGTTCGGGAGGGAGAAGCCGAGGGACATTATAGACCTTGGAACCGCGGAGGGTCGGATGTTGAACTCCGTCTCGGAGGCTTACCCCTCCGCCCGCTGCGTCGGGATCGAATACGACAGCTCGCTGGTCGAACTGAGCAAAAGGCTCTATCCTAATCTGGAGGTTATTCAGGGCGATATTCAGGAGATCGACTTTCCCGATGAATCATTTGATGTCGTAACAGCCACCGCCGTAATGGAACACGTTCCGAGGCCCGAAAAGGTCTTGGGGGAGGTGAAACGCGTTCTCAGGCCGGGGGGGATTGTTATCGTAACGGTGCCGGATCCATTCTGGGAGCGCGTCGCTGTGCTTGTCAGGCACCTCGAGGATGACAAGCATCAACACGTGATGAACATAAGAGAGATGTGCGATCTCATGAGGGAAAACGGCTTTAAGATATTAAAGGCGCAAAAGTTTATGCTTTCACCCTTTGGAATGCCCTTTGAGTTCACGGCGGAGATGACGGTTCGTCTTGTCAACCTCGATTTTCTGATGGTCAACCAGCTGGTCGTTGCCGGAAGGTGAGCCGTCGATTGGTTGATTTTGTATATTTTTGCCCCGTAATTTAAATCTTAATATATTTGTTTGTAGTGTTTGAAAATGTGGGATAAAACGTGAACAGGCTCTTGTTCGGCGCGAAGAACTTCCTCGACAAGCTCGTTAAGATTATAAAAGACCCCGTCCTCTTCGGGTACTACGTGAATTCCTACGTGGTGTCCCGGTTCAAGAAGGTCGAGCCGGACGTCTACATCGTATCCTATCCGAAGTGCGGGAAGACATGGATACGGGTGACCCTGCTGAAATATCTCGAACTGTCGGGGGGAGTGGAGGACTCCGAGATAGACGGCTTTCAGATAAGGCTCCCGGGAGATAAAACGCTCAAGTTTGAACACGACGTAGGAACGTGGGTGCCCTCGCCTAAGAGTATTGACCGGCTCAAGATAAACGAGGCCAAGTACAGGGGCAAGAAGGTTTGTTTCGTGGCCCGGGATCCGAGGGACGTGATGGTTTCCAGCTTTTACCACCTCAAATTCAGAGAAAAGATATATACCAAGGAATTGACCGAGTTTATACGTGACAAGTTTGTCGGGATAAAAAAGGTGGTGGCGTTTATGAACCTGTGGGTAGGTTACAGGGACACCCCGGATAAATTTTATTTTACCACATACGAGGAGTTAAGGGGGAATCCGGAAAAAGGCTTTTACAGGCTTCTTGACTTCATAGGTATAGACGTCGACCCCGAAGTCCTCAAATCCACTTTAAAGGAGACCTCCTTCGAAAAGATGAAGAAGATGGAGTCGGACAAAGATTTACAGGAGCCGTGGATGAAGCCCGGGGACAAAAAATCGGATAAATCGATGAAGATAAGAAAGGGCAAGGTCGGCGGCTACAAGGACGAGCTCTCCACCGAGGACATATCATTTTTGGATGATGTCATTGAAAAATCCCTCTCCAGAAAACTACCCTATGGCGGAAAAAGGGAGTGACTTGAAAAAAACAGCAAAGACGATCCTGAAGTTCTCGATCGGTCTTCTCCTTTTTTTCGGGATAGTGGCGCTCTTCAGCGACCTCAAGGATATCGATCAGCTGCTGAAGATCAACTGGCTCATGGCGTGGCCGGTTGTTGTCCTGACTTTTGTAATCAACGTTCTGGACACCTGGAAGCTCCATGTAATCATAAACCACTTCTCGAAAAAAGGGGATTTTGGAACACTCCTCAGGTACATTATCACGGGGAGGTTTGTCGGTCACTCCACTAGCCAGGTGTTCGGCGATATGGGAAGCCGCTTTCTATATCTGAAATCGAGCGGCATAGATTTGAAAAGGGGCGCCTTCGCGATAATCCTCGATAAGCTCCTGACAGCGATACTGCTCGGGTGTATAATAATAACGATCCCGGCGGTGGTGGTGTTTGAGGAATTTGAGTACTTTTCGTCGATCGCACCGATCGTTTCGGCGGCCCTCTTTGCGGTAAGCATTTTCCTCATGCCGGCGGTCATATCCCTCTTCATAAAGATCTTCCCGAAGCGGGATATCCTGAAGCAACTTAAAACCATGGTCTCTGGAAGGCTGCGCTGGCTCCTCTATTTGCTCACGATCGGGAAATTTCTCGTCTCGGCGGGCAGATATCTCTTTATAATGAGGCTCTGCCAGATAGACCTTTCCTTCGCGAAGGTCTTCATGGGAACGGCCATCGTGCAGGGAAGCATGATCGTGGGAATTACGCCGGGCGGTCTGGGGCTCGTGGAGGCGGGATGGGCGGGGGTGCTCTATTTCTATAAAGCTCCGTCCTTGAGCAGTGCGAAGTTCCTGGTCAATCAGAGGCTCCTTATCTTTGGGTCCGTCATCCTGTTGTCGCTCCTTTTCTTAATATATAACGAGCTGAAGAAGAGGTTTTCGACTCCCGACTCGGACAGCTGATCTATCTTCCTTTTTAAGAAAAAGGGATTTTTCGGGTCGATACCGCTCTTTTTAAGGAGAATCTCCGCAGATGGAAGAAGGATCCTCTTAACACCGACAGACCGGCCCATGTTGACAAGATCCACATATTTATCTATAATTCACTCAAGCTTTTTAGGGCGGATCGGTTGTCGATGGGGGGGGAGAAGGGGTTTATTGTGCGTATTTTTACATGAAAACAGCAATCCTGCCATGAAACTTGAATTAACCGAAAGCCGAAGAGAGAAGCTCAAAACGGCGGCGTTCATTTTTTTTCTTCTCGTCTATCTGGGGCTCTTTTTGAACGCAGGGATCAAGGTGATCTCGAGGCCCGTCCTCAAGATAAACAGCGATGCTGTCCACTACTTCAAGACGGCCTACAACCTGGTAAATTACGGCACGTTCTCGCAGCAGTTCCCCAGGGGAGATGAGATCGGCGACGAGTCCTACAGGCCGAGACCCACGGCGAAGAGGGAGCCCGGCTACCCGGTGTTCATTTCTCCCGCCTTTTTTTTCGACCCGACCTTACGGGGCATGTCGGAGGGGGACTTTGTATTTGAAGACGGGGAGCTTATACTCCCCTCGAAGGCCCCCTGCTGGCTGACTCTGGCGGCACTCTTTTTGACCTCCCTTCTGGGGATGTGGGTAACCCTTCGCTTCACGCGAAATCGTCTCCTCTCGATCGTCGCCCTTTTCGGCATCGGGCTGAGTCCGGCCTTCCTGGTGGTCGTCCGTCAGCTCCTGTCGGAGAATCTCGCGGCGCTTCTTCTGCTCGGTTTTTCATTTACCTTCTACTTATCCGTCAAAAAAGGGGAGATAAAATATTACGCGGTATCGGGACTCCTCTTGGGGGTGCTTGTCCTGACTAAGGGCGTCTTCCAGTTTGCGTGGATCGTCGCGGCCTGCTTCATCCTGATTCATCATCTACTCAAAAAGGTCCCTTTGAAGAGGGTTGCGGGGGTCGTTTTTTTGTTTCTCCTCTCCTATTTTATCGTTGTCCTTCCCTGGATGGGCAGAAACTACCGCCATTTCGGCCGCGCCTTCATCACGGAGCGGGGAGGGGGCACGCTGGTGATACGGGCGGTCTACAACGACATGATGACGCCGAAAGACTACGCGGCGTCCTTTATCTACTGGGTTCCTACAAGATATACCGAAGAGCTCGCCGTGAGGCTCTTCGGCCGGGATGTGATAAACCGCCTGGACGTGACGCACCCCGACAGTATTCACTCCAGCGTAAAGGCTATCAGGGCCGAGAAGGCAAGGGAGTATGAAAACAGCGTTCGGGCGGATTCGGCGATGATCTCCATGGCGGTGAGTGAAATCAAGTCTCATCCCTTTCGCCACCTGATCATTTGCTTTCCGTTCGCGTGGAAGGGAATATTTGTCGAGATCGACGACCATTTCTTTATTCCCGCAAGCCTCATCAGCCTCCTTCTGTTCACAGGCTTCTTCGCCTTTACACTGCGCGCCCTGATCAAGAGGGAGTGGGAGCATGTCGCCTTGGTACTTCCGTCGCTGTACCTCTTCGGGATGCACATGCTCCTGACCTGGTGCAACCCCAGGTACAACAAGCCGATGATCCCGGTACTGTGGATCGCGTCCCTGTTTGTCCTGCAGTTAGCTTGGCAAAAGATTTCCCGGCGGTTTGAGAAATCTCCCGATCCCGGCCGGGAATAGTTGAATTGCATCCGCGGCGCAGCCGTTGGATTTTGCCGGGCTGGGCCGTCATCGCTGCGAGGGGCAGGAGAAACAAGTTGATTTTTAGGGATAAGTTAAGCTCTGAAATGAAAAACGAACAGCCCTGCCGGATTGTGCTTTTGATACCGTCGCTGAATATCGGCGGCGCGGAGGTACAGCTTGTCAATCTGGCCAGGGGCCTTTACGAAGACCGCGGCGATGTGACCGTGTTAACCTTCTACGACTCCGGAAGCCTGTTTGACGACCTGAATGAGTCCGGCGTCCCTGTTATCTCCTTGAGGAAGTCCGGCAGGTGGGATCTCTTCGGTTTTTTGCGGCGCTTTTTTAAGACGGCCCACACGATTAGGCCCAACCTTATATACGGATTTCTTGTAACGTCGAACATCCTCATCGCCCTCCTAAAGCCGTTTTTGCCGGGCGTAAAAGTAGTCTGGGGGATACGCTACTCGGAGATGGAGCTTCACCACTACGATTGGCTCTCCCGCCTGAGCTATCTCGTCGAGAGGTTTTTATCCTTCATCCCCGACCTCATTATCGTGAACTCCGGCGCGGGACTCGATTCCGCCCGAAGGCGCGGCTTTCCCCCCGAAAGAATGAGGATTATCCAAAACGGCATCGATACCGAAAGATTCTTTATCAGCCCCGAGGAGGGAAAGGGCGTAAGGGGGGAGTGGGGCGTCGGCAAAGGTCAAAGGCTCGTCGGGATGGTGGGGAGGCTCGATCCTATCAAGGATCACAGAACGTTTCTTAGCGCCGCATCGATCGTTTCCGACAGGTTCGATGACGTGCGCTTCGTCCTGATCGGGGACGGCCCGGCCGTTTACACCGATTCGTTGAGAGCGCTTGCCGGAGAGCTCGGTCTGGGGGGAAAGATAATCTGGGCGGGATACCACAGCAAAATGAACGCCGTCTATAACGCCCTCGACGTCTTCGTATCAGCCTCTCTCAGCGAGGGCTTCTCCAACGTGATCTGCGAGGCGATGGCCTGCGGCGTCTACCCGGCCGTGACGAACGTGGGGGACTCGGCTTTGATCCTGGGGGACTGCGGCGTGATCGTGGAGCCGGGCGACCCGAAGGGGCTGGCCGAGGGGTTGTCGAGCGCTCTCAGTGATTACCGGAAGATCTCGCCGGATGAAATCCGGGGGAGGATCGTGGAAAACTTCGGCATAGACTTGATGGTGAGAAGGACTAAAGACCTCCTTGAAGGACTCTGCGGGGAGAAGTAGCCCCACCTTTCGCTTTATCGGCCCGACCCCCTCTTGTAATATCTTTGCAGAATCCCGTCGATTGCGGGGGCGGCCGCATAGATATCCACCGTCCCATGAAATTAGTGACGGGGGCCTTTGTAGATTTCTTCCGAACTTGGGCGACCACGGTTCGACTTCAGAGAATGCAGTCGCTCGCGGGAGCCCTGAAAATATATCGGCGGCTCATTGGCCGGGAAGGTTCAGTTCGTCTCCCTCCACGCCTGGAACATCAGGATGACCCACAAATGATTATGCCAGTTTCGCTCTCCGGTTTTATGCTCGGCCCATTTCTCCCGTATCGGGCCGGGGTTGAAGATTCCCCCCTCTCTTAGTTTTGTTTCACCGAGCAGCTCCTCCGCCCAGTCACGAAGGGGTCCCCGCAGCCAGTCGGAGACCGGAATCGCGAAGCCGGTTTTCGGCCGCTCTATCAGCTCTTTTGGAACATATTTATATAAGACCTGACGAAGCAGCCACTTTCTTTCCCCCCCCTTTACCTTCATGCCGAGGGGCAGCTTCAGGGCGAACTCCACGGACCTGTGGTCCAGTATCGGAACGCGGGCCTCCAGGCTGACCCCCATGCTTGCCCTGTCCACCTTGACCAGGATGTCGTCCGGCAGATAACTCACCAGGTCCAAAAAGGTCATCCAGCTGAAGAAGTCGATATCGGCCGGCCACAGATCGGGATCCGTGAAGACCGTCGGGGGCTCGATACAATCCGGTATCAGCAAATTCGGCTCGTGCCAGTTTGAAATCAACCTCCTGTGCAGCGCCTGGGGGGTGTCCTCCGATAAGACGTCGGACAGCTTGGAAATCCTGTCACCGGTTAGATCCAATCCGATATTCTTTGAAAACAAATTGCCCGCCTTGCCGACTATGTTGTTCCACGGATCGGATGACAACAGCTTGAGGCTTCTTGATAAAAGGGACTTCATCCAGCCGGGCATCCAGCCGGTCTTCCCCCAGATGTCGGGGGCCCAGTAGTAGTGATTGTATCCGGCGAAAAGCTCGTCGCCGCCGTCGCCCGAAAGGCTTACCGTTACCGATTGTCTGGTCAGCTCGGAGACCAGATAGGTCGGTATCTGCGAGGAATCGGAGAACGGCTCGTCGTACAGGAGGGGCAGCTTCGGAATTACACTCATGGCTTTTTCGGGGGTGATATACAGCTCGGTATGATCCGTGCCCAGATGATCGGCTACCTCTTTTGCATAGACCGCCTCGTTGAACTCCTCGTTTTCAAGGCCAATCGAGAATGACTTGACCTTCCGTGTGCTCTGGGCCTGCATTAAGGAGACCACCGTCGAGGAGTCTATTCCCCCCGATAGGAACGCCCCCAGGGGAACGTCCGAGATCATTCTGAGCTTGACCGATTCTCTCAGGATATCCTCGAGCCGTAAGACCGACTCCTCTTCGGAGTCGCAAGGGAGAGGTGTCGGGTTCGCTTGAACGATATCTTTCGCCGACCAGTAATAATCGAGTTGAGGGGCAGATTTGGTATCGCGACAATCTATGGTGAGGATCGCGCCCTGCTTGAGCTTGAAGAAATTTTTATAGATGGAATATGGGGCGGGTATGTAGTTGTGCCTTAGGTAGAGGGAGAGGGCGTTCCTGTCGATCTCGCCCACGAAGTCGGGATGGGCGGAGAGGGCCTTCAGTTCCGAGCCGAAAAGAAAGGTGTCGTCGGCCCATCCATAGTATAGGGGCTTTATCCCGATTCGATCACGAACGAGATGAAGATTTTGTTCCCTTGAATCCCACAGGGCGAAGGCGAACATCCCCACGAAGCGGACGACCGCCTCTTTGAGTCCCCACGCTTCTATCGCCGCGAGGATTACCTCGGTATCGCTGTGGCCCCGCCACCCGGGCGCCTGGGAGCGCTCCTCCAGCTCCTTTTTGATCTCCGGAAAATTATAGACCTCACCGTTGTAGGCGATTATGTAGCGTCCCGAAGCGGAGGCCATCGGTTGACGGCCCTGTCTCGAAACGTCGATGATGGAAAGCCTCCTGTGCGACAGTCCGATGCCGGCCTCGGCGTTAAACCAGAGACCCTCGTCGTCCGGGCCTCGATGGACGAGTCTCTTTGACATCCGTTTCAGGGACTTGATCCAGAAATCCCTTTTTGAATTTGTTTTGATTGCTCCTGCAAAACCGCACATGGCTGTCTAATAGTTATATAAAAAAACAATATTTGTTACCATTAATTGGGGCCCCCGCCCAGGTTAAAATTACCTGCGAATATTGGTCATGTCAACATAATTGTATAAAATATTTCTTATTTTGCTTGAAATGTCAAAAGCCGTTTTTTATATTATAGTCAAGCCAAAAGATGGAAAGAAGGTCCATATGACAAAAAGCGGCTCCTACAATAATGATGGAGAAAAGAGAAAGAACATCTTTTTCCTCGGCCTTATCAGCTTCTTCAACGATTTCGCATCGGAAATGATCTATCCCCTCCTGCCCCTTTTTCTGACCACGGTGCTGGGTGCCGGGGCCCTGGCGTTGGGGGTTATAGAGGGGGTTGCAGAGAGCACGGCCGCGGTGCTGAAGTTCTTCTCCGGTTACTTCTCTGATAAATACAAGAGGAGAAAGCCTATCTTCGCCGGGGGATATACCCTTTCAAACCTGGTTCGCCCCCTCATCGCCCTCTCCACCTCATGGTGGCACGTCCTCTTCTTCAGGTTTTCCGACCGTGTGGGCAAGGGGATAAGGACCTCGCCGAGGGACGCCCTCCTTGCCGATTCCGCCGGTGATCAGAAGAGGGGCGCCGCCTTCGGTTTTCAGCGGGCCATGGACCATGCCGGGGCGGTGATGGGGCCCCTTGCGGCCACGATGGTCCTCCCTTTGATCAACGAAGACCTGAAGTTCCTCTTTTTCCTCTCCGCGATCCCCGGGGCGGTGGTCTTGATCCTGGTCTTCTTTGCGGTAAAGGAGGTAAGACCGAAGGGGGGAATAGCGCGTCTCACGCTCAAGGAGGGACTCAAGGGCGTGGATAAGAACTTCAGGTATTACCTCCTCACCGTTTTTGTCTTTACCCTCGGCAATTCCTCCGACGCCTTCCTCCTCTTAAAGGCGAGCATTGCTGGGGTCGGCCTGATCCAGATACCCCTTATCTGGATGTCCCTTCACATCGTAAAGACCTTGACCTCGTTTCCGGGGGGGATTCTCTCCGATCGGGTCGGGAGAAAGAGGGTGATTACGGCCGGGTGGGCGGTCTACGGAGCAATATATATCGCGTTCGCCTTGACAACCACAAGCACAGGCATTTGGCTTCTTTTTGTCCTCTACGGCGTATATTTCGGTCTGACCGAAGGCGCCGAGAAGGCCCTGGTGGCGGACATGGTTAAACAGGAGAGGTTGGGGACCGCCTACGGGCTCTTCAACCTGGCCGTGGGACTTTCCGCCTTCCCGGCGAGTATCCTGTTCGGCCTGGTGTGGGAGTATGCCGGCTCCGGTTACGCGTTCTTCATGGGTGCCGGCCTGGCCCTTGTTTC
This sequence comes from uncultured Thermodesulfobacteriota bacterium, assembly GCA_964542895.1. GTDB lineage: Bacteria > Desulfobacterota > Zymogenia > Zymogenales > Zymogenaceae > Zymogenus. Next base: position 4,870 of record CAZIWT010000025.1, on the reverse strand, counting down.
CTCGGCAATGCTCTTCGGTGTGAAGGCGAAGACAGCTGAATAAAAAAGACATGGAGCATTGACTTCAACTGAACCTAATTATGAAAGGACGTTGACGTTTTTTTCGCGGTTGCAGTGTAGGTTTTTTCGCGCAGACCCCCAAAGATGTTAGAAAAAGATTTTAGAAAAGGATTTTAGAAAAAGAACAAAGGCCTTGGATTTATTCCGAGGCCTTTGTTGACTGATCCTCTACGCCAGCTTAGGCCCTGTGGTATCTGATCCCGCCGAGGGGGAATCCTTACCTCAAATTCATTCCAAATACGGATCTCCCAACGGCTCGTCATAAGGTAGAGGGATTCCACTATTTTTGAGGGCTATGAACAGCTCCTTTTTTTTCATTTGTATAAAGCGTTTTGTAGTTATTGAAATATATCATGGGAGATTCTCTAAATTAGTAGTTAGAGGCCGTTGGTTGGTAATAAAAGGATTGATTTTATTTAATAATAATGGTAAGTTATTAGATAATGTATTTTTACTTTTCAGGTATTGTAGTAATTTGAGGAAGCTTAAGAGAAATAAACTTCTATATATTAAAGTAGTGAATAATACAATTACCTTCTGCAATTTCCCGTTAATCGACTTCACCTCTTCAGCTGCTGACTTATGTAGTGGTAATCAACAATCTAACTAATAGCCTGAATGTAGTAGGCAATATGGAGCGATAACTTCTTTCAGTGTTTCATTATTGAAGGAGCCGTTATCAATCAATGCCTATTTGAATGGGATTGTTTTTAAAGGGATTCTAAACGGCAGGCAAAATATCATATATGAAAAAAATCATTCATAAATGAAATGGGGGTATATTTTTCTTTAGCGCTGTAGCGTAATGGATCAATTGCGGCTTTGTGGAAGCGGTGGGAGGCTTCGGGGTGAAATCACCTTACAAGACGGGCGATCGGATTGGAGAGGACCACGAAGAAAGGCTTTTCGTGTATCTGTTACGAGGATAACCAATGAGCAGGTATTGAACGAATCCACACAATAACTAAAGGACGATCTGATATCCATTGTCTGTCCGATAATGTAGAAAGAGCATTTACAATTACCTCTCTTGTTTGCAGGATATGAAAACATGAGAATAGCAATATTTAAGATATCAGCACTTCTGGTTTTTACAACACTGTCTTTGTTTGCATGCAATTCAGGAGAGGTCAAGGGATCACTGGAAGATATAACCGTTCAGTTGAAATGGATACACCATGCCCAGTTTGCGGGTTTCTATGTCGCAGTAAAGAAGGGATTCTACTCGGAGGATAATGCCGATGTCACCTTGAATTCCGGTGGCCCTGCTATATCTCCAGACACCGTGATTTCAGACCTTGTGAGAGGCAAGGCCGACTTTGCGATAGTAGGAGGCGATGTTCTTATCAAGAGCAGGTCTTTGGGCGAACCGGTAGTTGCCATCGCCGTAATCTTTCAGAGAAATCCTTATGTCTATGTAACCCTGAAGGGTTCTGGGATCGAGAGTCCGCAAGACCTCGTTGGGAGAAAGGTGATGGTTCCGGATGATGGCAAGATTCAACACGATGCCTTAATCAAAAAGCTAGGTATAGCAAAAAGCTCCATAACGATTGTCCCCTTTGAAAGGGATACGGCACCGCTGATTACCAGACGTGTAGACGCCTATATGACGTACAGGACGGGATCGGCCCTTGCCTTTGAGGAAGAGGGATATGAAGTCAATTTTATATGGGTCGAAAACTACGGCGTTCGGCTTTATGGAGATACAATTATCACAACGGAGAGAATGATCAGGGAAAATCCGGATTTGATTGAGAGTTTTTTGAGGGCAACGTTAAAAGGTTGGCGATATGCCATCGAAAATCCCGAGGAGGCGGTAGAGGCAACATTGGAATACGACATAAAGTTGAGTAAGTTCCGCCAGTTAAGGATGATGCAGGTACAAACGCCCCTGATCCATACCGGCAAAGAGGAGATCGGCTGGACGGATAGAGATGTGTGGGTGGTGATGCGGGATATATTGTTGGGAAAGGACGCCATTGATATTGACGAAGCGTTTACGATGCGGTTTCTGAATGATATCTACGGTAAGCAGAAGCAGGAGAAAATGAGATGAGATTTCTCCGGAGAAGTCTAACAGCCAGATTAATAACCTTATTCTTATTAGTGACCATATTGCCGCTGTCTATTATAGGGTATATATCTTATTTAAAAGGCCGTCAGGGTATAATAGAAAAAGTGAAATCTAAGCTTGAAAGCGTAGCCATATTAAAAGAGCAGGAGATACGAAACTGGGTCGAACATCTTGAGCACACCGTTTTCTGGTTAGTTGAAGACCGAGAAACTATATACGATGCCAACTCTATGAAGATCCACACTGTTGGTACTCCGGAATACCTGAAGGCCCGTGATTCCCTTGTATGGGAGTTCAGGAGAGTAATGGAGATGGGGCACTTCTCGGCAATTTTATATTTGGATAGCGAAAGCGGTAAAGTAATAGCATCGTCCGACACTCTATGGGATGGCCAATTCAAGGAAAACGAGCCGTATTTCATAAAGGGGAAAGAAGGGATTTATGTTTCGGATATATATTTCAGCCTGAATCTTGGAAAGCCGACGATGGTTATCTCCGCTCCCGTGAAGGATGATAATGGAAAGCTGTTGGGTGTGATAGTAGCTCACGCAGATTTAAAATATCTGAGCACGATAATGCTGGAGCGAAGCGGCCTGGGTGATACCGGGGAGACATTTCTCGTAAACAGCTCCAATCTGTTGATTACAAATACCGTGTTTGCGCCGGACGGCGCCTTCAAGAAGTGGATTTTTGGACAGGGGGCGAAGTGGGCGCTTGAGGGCAAATCCGGAGTCGACCTTTTTATCGACTACCGTGGAGTGCCCGTCATTGGTGCCTATAGATGGATGGGGGATTTAAAGCTTGCACTGATAGCCAAGCAGGACCAGTCGGAGGCCTTAACCATCATCAATAAATTGGCATTTACCGTTCTTGGCATCGGCCTTAGTATTGTATTGATTGTAATCGTGCTGTCAATACTATTTGCCCGCACCATAACCCGACCGATATTAAAGCTGGTAAATGGTACGGAGATGGTCGGAGCGGGCAACCTCGATTACAGGGTCGGCACTCTTGCAAAGGACGAAATAGGCGAGCTTTCAAGGGCCTTTGACCGTATGACCAAAAACCTCAATGATACGACGGTTTCACACGGTGAGCTGGCAAAGGAGGTTACCGAGCGCAAGCGTGCGGAAAACAGGCTCAAGGATTACTCCGAGAAATTGGAAGAGATGGTGGAGGAGCGCACAAAGGAGCTGAAAGACGCACAAGAAAAGCTGGTCAGGAAAGAGAAACTGGCTTTTTTGGGGCAATTATCGGGCAGTGTAGGACACGAGCTGAGAAATCCCCTTGGGGTGATATCCAATGCCGTCTATCTTTTGACCACGGTCCACGGCGATGCGGACGAGACCACAAAGGAATACCTCGATATTATCTCGTCGGAGGTTCAAAACTCCGAAAAGATAATATCCGACCTTTTGGACTTCTCCCGTACCAGATCTCCCGATATAGATAGGGTGTATGTATCGGAGATGATAGACGGTGTCCTTAAAAAGCGCCCGTCCCCCAATGGAGTTACAATTACGACGGAAGTAGCCGAAGACATTCCCCCCATATATGTTGATCCCCGGCAGGTAGGTCAGGTCCTCGACAATTTGATTGCCAACGCCTACCAGGCCATGCCGGAGGGAGGGGAGTTGAAGATAAAGGCGGAGGAGATAAAGAAAAAGGTCAATCTGTCGATTACGGACACCGGTCTCGGTATATTGAAGGAGAACATGAAGAAGCTCTTCGAGCCCCTCTTCACAACAAGGGCAAGGGGCATCGGTTTGGGCCTTTACGTATCTAAAGGCCTGATAGAAGCCAACGGCGGTCAAATCAAGGTGAAGAGTAAAGAGGGGAGCGGGAGCACTTTTACGATAATCCTGCCCGTCAAGGAAGGCAGATCATGAGCGAAAAAAGAGATATTTTGATAGTGGACGACGACCGCGGGATGGTAAAAACCCTTGCGGATATTCTCAAGATCAAGGGTTTTAACGTTGATACCGCTTATTCCGGTGACGAGGCCCTTATTAAGGCAGAGAAGATCGGTTTCGACTGTATCATTTCCGATATAAAGATGCCGGGAATTAACGGTGTTGAGCTAATGAAGGCCGTGAGAGAATTTAGGCCTGAAGTTCCGGTTGTCCTTATGACCGCATATTCAACAGATAAACTGGTAATGGAGGGACTCGAAGAAGGGGCGATAGCCGCCCTTGCCAAGCCGTTGGACCTGGATAACCTCCTTGGTTTTTTATCGGCGCTGCAAAGAGAGCAATCTATAGTGATCATCGACGACGATCCCAAGTTCTGCAAAACCCTGGGAGACATATTGCGGGAGAAAAACTTCAAGGTGGAGGAGATCACCGATCCCGCCTCCTCTATCGAAAAGCTCAAGATCAAAAACCAGGTGGTGCTCTTGGATATGAAGCTGAACGGCGTCACCGGCCTTGACGTCTTAAAGGAGATCAAGACGAAATATCCTGAGATTCCCGTAATTCTTATAACCGGTTACAGGGAGGAAATGTCGGAATCCTTAGAGAATGGTTTGAAGATGAGCGCCTTTACCTACCTATATAAACCCTTTGAGATAGATGATCTCCTCGATGTCTTAAACAAGATCAAGCGTAGAGAGCTGGCCGCCGTTCTGGGAAGGTCCAACGCTATGAAAAGGTGACTTTTATGGAAAAGATGTTAAAGATCCTAATCGTCGATGATGACCCGAAGATCAGGAAGACCCTGTCCGATGTCCTGAAGGTC
>CAZIWT010000024.1:0-31331 GCA_964542895.1 uncultured Thermodesulfobacteriota bacterium | reverse complement strand
CCACCAGTCCCAGAAAGGAGAGAACCGCATAGAAGAAACCGAAATCCGCAAGCGTAAGGTTCCTCGCGAGGACTATACGGACCAGGAATCCAAAAAAGGTGTTGAGCATCGTCATAGCAAAGACAATGCCCGCGCCCTTTACTATTTTTTTTGCCAAATTGGACATATTTATTTAACCGTAATACTTTATAATTTAACTCCAATTGCATTTGAAAAACCTCCGCGTCTGTCTCCGGAGATAGTATATCAATGCCTCTTGACACGCCGACAAAGAGATTTGTTATCAGCTAAATCTATTTTTGTGACTTCCTCCTCTTTACTATCGACATTTTTTACGATACTATTCCCCTGACTCACCGGAATCCCGATATTTTAAAAGCTCAGCCGGAACTCCTCCCACAATCGCCATTGGGGGAACATCTTTGGTAACCACCGCACCCGCTCCCACAATCGCATTTTCTCCTATTGTCACTCCCGGTAAAATAATGGTGCGGGCTCCAATCCATGCGCCTTTTTTTACTCTGACCGTTTTTGCGGTTTCACATTGATTGGATACCGGTATATTCGGATTCTTAAATTGATGTAAATTCGATGTTATAATAACGTATTGTGCTATTAAAACATCATCCTCAATATAAACTTTACCTTCTTTCGTATCTTTTCCTGAAGGAGCGTTGATCGAACATTCGTGCCTGATTGTTACATTATTACCTATAAAAATATTCCTTGTTCCCGACAAAAAAACATGGGGCCGCACATCAACGTTTTCACCCACATGTCCAAGCTTCCTTTTAATGATAATCTCATTTGTGGTCTTAAAATGCATCAAGAAGTTGACAAGATACTGGGACTGGGAAATACGATCATTCGTAAATTGTTCAAATAAAAACTTGATGTCCCATTTTAAATTTTTGAATATATTCATCGTGTTTACATAGAATGAATGACTGTCTAAAACACTTCCTTATAAAATTTTGGGATATCCGCTCTCAACTTTGTTTCTCTTCAACCGCTCATCACTTATCGCCGCCAGTATCTGTCCGTCCTTAAAGACGCACGCCGTGCTGTTGTGTCCCTCGTTAATTCCAACGGTTATCATATCTCGACTCCTTGGTTTTCTTAATCTTCATTCAAATCATCTATTCTCTATATTTAAGAACATTTGCGGGGATGCCCCCCACTATCGCGTTTTTGTCCACGTCCGTCGTCACGACGGAGTTCGCCGCAACCACTGCGCCGTCGTTTACCCTCACGCCTGAGAGTATCTTTGCCCCCGTAGCTATCCAGACGTCGCTCCCGATATACACGGGCTTTACGATCCCGAGCTGTCTCTGGATCAGCTCTCCCTTCCTTATGCTGTGGTTGTTGTCCACAACGTAGACGAACGGGGCTAAGAGGCAGTTGTCGCCAATCGATATCCCCTCGATGGCCACGATGAAGGAATACATCCCTATCCTCGTCTCGCTCCCTATGGTTATCCTCGCGCGCTCGTTTGTCGGGTAGATATAGACGTTGTCCTTTATTATCGCCCTGTCGGCGATGGTGAGCCCCTTCGGATACCCGACGACGACGACCCGCCTCCCGATGTAGACCTCCCTGCCCAGCGTCACGCCCTTCAGTCTCAGGCGAAGCCTCCTTATCAGCTGAAGCAGCCGGGAGTTGCTTATCCTGTCAAGGTCCTTTCGATAAATCATACCGATATCTTATGTAAAAAGTCCTTTAATCCCCGGCAATCATCTCGGACTGGAGCAGGGTATCCTCCGGTATGTCGACCTTCGCCTTTTTCCCTATGATGGTTTCCATTTTGTCCGGCGGGAGACCCGTTCCGGGCCGCTTGAACGTCAGCATCTCGGCGGTTATCTTGTCCCCCTTCTTTATCTCCACCCTCGCCACGATGGAGCGCCTCGCCTGCTCCCTGGCGGCCTTTTCCACCTCGAGGATACTGATCTCCGGGCTCCCCAGCCCCTTCTCCACGAACCTGATGTTGTCCACCATCTTCTTTAAAAGCACCGGGTCAACGCTGAAGCTGTGGGTGTTGGCCGGCTGGTTCCTGCAGTAGGTGTAGTGCTTTTCCACTACCTTGGCCCCCAAGGCCACCGCTGCGGCCGGGGCCGCCATATTCTCGTCCGGGTAGGTGTGGTCCGATATCCCGACGAAGAGGTCCGGAAAAGCCTCCTTCAGAAGCGGAATTTGCAAAAAGTTCGCGTCCTCTATCATCGTGGGATACTTGAGCGTGCACTGGAGGACGATCAGCTGGTCGTTTCCCGTATTCAATATTACGTCCACGGCCCTCTCGATCTCCTCCATCGTCGAGGCCCCGGTCGAGAGTATTACCGGCTTTCCAACCTCGGCGATCTTTCTTATGAACGCCGAGTTGGGCAGGTCGCACGACGCGATCTTATAGGCCGGGATATCTATCTTCGCGAAGTAATCGACGTATTCGTAGTCGAATGCCGACGTGAAAGCGATTATCCCCTTTTCCCTGGCGTGGTCGAACAGCTCCTTGTGATCCTCCGGCCCGAGCATGTCCCTCTTTTTATAATACGAGAGCTGCGTGCCGTCCTTGTCGGCACCCCCCCAGTACCTGTCGGCGTACCTGCTCACCAGCTTTTCCGCCTTGTAGCTCTGGAACTTGATTGCGTCCGCCCCCGCCTTCGCCGCCTGGTCTATAAGCATAATCGCCTTTTCGAACTCACCGTCGTGGTTCGCCCCCGCCTCCGCTATGATGAAGGCCGGGCCTTCCTCTGTCAGTGTAAAATCGCCGATCTCTATCTTCTTGGTTCCCCGGATTAAGCGCCTCTCCGCCAGCCTGAGGTCTTCAATCGTGTGGATGTTTGTACAGAAGTCGTTTAAGGCGACGATCTTCGCGTTGAGATCGCCGTCCCCCATAAGCTCCTTTCGCCTCATTATCCTCACAGACCCGTTTCTGACGCCTCCCCTCTCCAGCGTGATGAGGTCGGTTGCGGATTCCTTGACCGCCTTCTTTATGGCCTCGTCGACATCCACGGTCCTGTCCGGATGGTCCGGCTGGAGCGCCACCACGTAGTCGATGTCATCCGCCCCGATCTTTCTCACCACGTCCCGGTATACCTCCACCACAGGCACGTCACCCAACAGGTTTTCCCCCCTCTTTACGGCCTCCACCCCCATCTTTTTCGCGTACTTTAAAACCTCGTCCGACTCCGACGACACGATCACCCTCTCGGCAAGCTTCGATTTCTTCGCCGCCTCCAGAGTGTAGTAGAGCATCGGCTTTCCGTTTACAGGGTGCATGTTCTTCTTTGGAAGCCTTCTCGAAACCAGCTGCGCGGGTATAACTATAATATTCATCCCAACTCTCCCCCCTTTATAATTAACGTGCAACCATCGGGAGGAGCTCCCCCGACTTTCTCAAAAACAGGATCTTTTTTCCGCCTGCGATCTTAATCGCCCTCCTGTAAGCGGAGACCGGGTCCGGCTCGTAGAGAAACCCCATCCTTTGGGCCTCCTCCCTCGAGATCCCCCTGGTGACAAGTATCACCTCTGCTTTTTTCATCACCCTCCCTATGGCAATCAGGGTATACGCCATTATGCGCCCCTCTATCTCCCCCGCCTCGACCTTCGCTTTCAACCCCTCGGGATCCTTGAAGCCGATATCGAGAAACTGGGGGAACTGGGGCGCTATACCCTCCGGGCACTCCGCAACGAGGACTATCGCTCCTCCCATCTTGACAACGATGTCCGCCGCCGCCACCCCCTTTATCGACTGCCTCAGGTTAATGTCGGTGGGGGAGGCGTCGCAGACGACAACGTCAGCCTTTTCACCCGCCGCAGATCCGTAGACGCGTCTTGCGATCTCGACTCCCTCGTTGTGGGCCTTAACCGGGTGGCCTGCGACCACGCCGGCCGGTCTCTCGTTGACGTCGAGCACACTGTTCACGATAAAGTCGAGGCCTACTTCAAGGGCGATGTCGTTTACGTCCCTCCTTATGGGGTTGTCGTTAAGCCCAAGGATCTCCTCCATCTCGTAATCCAGCGCCGCCCAGTGTGTTCCCTCGGTAGTCACCTCCCCCGCTATCCCCGGAACGATTATCTTTCCCCCGCCGGAAAAGCCGGTCGTTGCGTGGGGGACGATGTTTCCCACGGCAGCGATAAAGTCGGCGTTTTCAACCTCCCTGTTTACAAATATCTCTATCCCCGTTGCCGTTGTGCCCATTTCGATTAGTCTCTCCGGTTTGTCCCAGGTATGGTTGACTATCCTGTATTTTGCAGAAATCTCCTCTCCAAACTTCTTTTTTATCTCGCCTTCCGTCATCCGCCGGTGCGTCCCCAGTGATATCAGAAACGTCACGTCTTCGTCCCTTATCCCGGCCTTCGATATCTCGGAGAGCATCACCTCGACTATCTCTTTTACCGGCGTGGGTCGTGTAACGTCGTCGGTTATTATAAGTACCCTCTTCTTCCCTGAGAGAAGCTCCTTAAACGGCCTCGATCCGGTCGGGCTCTCAAGCGCCCTCTCTGTCATCGACCTCATCGACTGGCCACCATCGGCGGTCTTCGGCTCCAGTATCCCGACGAGATCGGCGTCATCTATATCGAGGCTCCCGAACACCTCCCTGTCGAACTTTACCTTCATAACCCTTAAGGATACTCCTTTATGATCTTTTCCACAATCCAAAAATCTAGCTCGTTGGTAATCTGTATCGACTCCTCTTCGGTCATGACGATGTGGCCCGTGCTGTTGCAGACAAACTCGCCGTCTTTTATGCTCTCCTTCTTGTATAGGAAAACAGCGCCGTTTTCCCTGAATAGGGCCTCCCTCTCCTTCTTGAGGAGCCGCTCCTCGAAGAGGGGCTTCATGCCGTACTTGTCGTGATAGTAGAAGAATCCCTTCTCCTGGGTGACGCTTACCACGCTGTCGGTGTCGTGTATCGTCAGCGTGTCTATCGCCTTGTCTATATGCACAGACCTCCTCATGGGCGCGGTTATATAGAGGAGCATTACCGCGTCGGGCTTATAGTCTTCCTCGTCGAGCCTGTCCAGGACGAACCCCACCGCGGCGGCAATCTTTGTGTGCGGAATCGATATGCTCTCAGGCCTTTTTATCGCCGTGACCCCCTCGAATTTGGAGGCGTACTCGATGATCTTGTCGTCGTCGGTCGTCACGACCACCCTGTCCAGAAGCTCCGATTTCAGCGCCTCTTCGATGGAGTATCTTATCAGCGGCTTTCCCGCGAGCTCTTTTAACGCTATCTCCGGATAGACGTCCGACTTTCTGACCGCCGGGATTATCGCCAGGACCTTCGGGATTTTCCCCTGCCTGTGCCGCTTAACGAAATCCCTCTTCAGCTGGCGCCTCGTCTTGAGGAGCTTTGTCATATCGTCGGTCAGGCTCATGCCGTGCTTCCGGTAGTAAAAGAGGGGGAGGTTCACGTTCGAAGGTTTGAACCTGTCGATGAACTTCAGCCAGAAGTCGTACCCGTCCTGCCGGGTCAGCTCCTCGTTGTAGCCGCCGATCTCCAACAGCGAGGACTTCCTGATCATCGTGCAGGCCCCGTGGGCGGGGAGATCCAACAGCTTCACCTCCGTCCCTATCTTCTTTCTCCTGAAGATGTTGAGTATCTCGCCCCCCTCGTCCACCTCGTAGTAGTCCGGGTAGACGAGGCCCAGCTTGTCGTCGCCGTCAAGGACATTCGCCATGACCAGAAGTGCGTTCTCGTCGAGGTAGTCGTCGGCGTCGAGTCGTATGATATACTTTCCCCTGGACTCCTTCAGGGCCACGTTGTTGGTGTAGGTCAGGCCCCGGTTTTTCTGGTAGATGATCTTTATACCTTCCCTGCCGCTGTATTTTTCAAGGACCTCCTTTGTGTTGTCCGTAGAGCCGTCGTCGATTATTATCAGCTCCCAGTCCTTAAACGTCTGGTTGAGAACGCTCTTAACCGCCTCTTCTATATACTTGCCGTAGTTGTAGGCGGTGATGTAGACTGTTACCTTTGGCTCTGCCATTTTGATACGTTATATTTGAAAATTCCAGTAATCAAAGAAGACAATGAATCGGCAACAACAGGTGTTCAATTTGTAAACATACCAGAGTTATTTCATCGTGTCAAGCAATTTCTTTTACCTGACTTATCCAACTTTTTCTATTTTTTAAGATATTTGACAATGTTTTAGATTGATAATAGAATGTTTAATGCTTTTTTTTATATTAAATAATAGGGTGTCAAAATGAAAAGGCGTGACTTTCTAAAGACTACAGGAAGCGCTATAATTTCATCTGCAATCGGGCTTTCCGCGGGGGCGATCTCCGGCTGCGGCCCTGGGGATTTCTCAACCGATCCGGAGCTACCGAACATAATCCTTATTACCGCCGACAACATGGGCTGGAAGGACCTCGGCTGCTTCGGAAACAGGGACATCAAGACCCCGAATATCGACAGGCTCGCCGACGAGGGGATAAGGTTCACCCGGGCGTTCGTCGTCTCCTCCAGCTGCTCCCCCAGCAGGGCCAGCATGATAACGGGACAGTACCCCCACACAAACGGAGTTGTGGGTCTCACCCACTTGAAGAAACGTTACTCATTGATGCCGTGGCGCGAAACACTCCCCTCCGTCCTCAAGGAGCTGGGATACAATTCGGCCATTGAGGGGAAGTGGCACGTATCTCCCTATCTCCCCACCGGGTGGTACGGATACAGGGAGCGGATCGGCGGCATGGCCTTGAGCGCCGACGACATGTGGATCAAGGGCACTGACAGGACGATCGAGTTCCTCAAGCGAAACAAAGACAACCGCTTCTATCTGGAGCTGAACTACATGAACAACCACAGGGACGTATACGGCGACCTGACCTTCGAGGATGAGTTCCCGGTTGATCCCGAGAAGATTTCCATCCCCGATTACTTTGCCCTCCCCGACTGTGGCCCGAGATACGCCTGGAGCTGGCGAAATATTACAGCCAGACCATGAAGATGGACCGGATGATAGGCGATGTGCTGGACACCCTCGACGAGCTGGGGATCGCCGAGAACACGCTCGTCTGTTTCCTCAGCGACAACGGGGCGCAGTTTCCGGGCGGCATCATGACGCTCTACGACCGGGGGACCGGAACGCCGATGCTGATCCGGTGGCCCAAAGGCGTTAAGGGCGGTATGGTCTACGACGGCCTGGTCAACTCGATTGACATCATGCCCACGATCCTCGAGGCCTGCGGCGTCCCGATGCCGAAGGAGGTACAGGGAACCTCCCTGCTCGACGTCCTCAAGGGAAACGAGACCGGCCCGGTTCACGACGCCGTCTTCACCGAGATGACAGAGCATGTCTACTACATTCCATCGAGGGCGGTCAGGACGAAGAGGTTCAAATATATCAAGAACTATTCGGACAATCCCTTCGGCCTCGACCAGCTCAACAACAAACAGTGGGCCCACAGGCTCTGCGAGCTTCCCGACCAGCCCTGGAAGAGCCCCAGGGTTGAAGAAGAGCTCTACGACCTTTCGGCCGACCCTAACGAGTCGGTGAACCTCGTCAACGATCCCGATTACAGTAAGGAGCTTGAGGCGATGAGGGAGCTCCTAAGGGAGCACATGAAGGCCACAAATGACCCGTTCTTGGACAAGGAGTTCACGTTTGATTTCAAGGACAACCCGGAGATAGTGGAGCCGCTGGAAGCGGGGGAGAAGACTTATTGAAGTTTTTTGTGAATCTGTGATGTCCAATAATAGAATCAAGATTAAGTAGAATCTTTCAAGGAGGAAATAATGAAGATTTTAAGACTGACCGTGACTTTGTTTATTGTGGGCGCGTTTATGTTGGTGCCGGCTGTGGCAGGCGCCCAGAGCAAGAACAAAGCCGCAATAGAATGGTACAACAAGGGATGTGATGAAAAAGACCTCAACAAAAAGATCGAGTACTACACCAAGGCCATAAGTATCGACCCGGATTACGCCAAGGCCTACAACAACAGGGGGAATGCATACAATAATTTAAAGAGATACGACGAGGCGATTTCGGATTTTAACAAGGCGATAAGTATTGACCCGAACTACGCCTTGGCCTACTACAACAGGGGGAATGCATACTATGATTTAAAGAGATACAACGACGCTATAGCTGACTACACAAAGGCGATAAGTATTGACCCGAATTATGCCCTGGCCTACTACAACAGGGGGAATGCATACGGTTATTTAAAGAGATACAATGATGCGATAGCGGACTACACGAAGGCGATAAGCATCGACCCTAAAGATGCCTATGCCTATGCTGGCAGGGGTTGGGCATACGAAAAACAAAAGAGATACGACGAGGCGATAGCGGACCACACCAAGGCGATAAGTATCGACCCGAATTTTGCCTATGCTTACAATAACAGGGGTTGGGCTTATTACCATATGAAAAAGTACAACAAGGCCTTGGAGGACGTTACAATCGCGCTTCGTTTAAAACCAAACTATGCTGCAGCTCTCGACAGCAGGAGTAACATCTACCGGGAGCTGGGGAGATATAAAGAGGCGATGGCTGACATCAACAAGGCGATCAGTATCAAGCCGGATTTCTGGTTTTTCTACTACACCCGGGGGCTGAACTATAAGGCGATGGGCGAAACGGCCAAGGCCCGGGCCGACTTCAAAAAGGCCTGCGACGGCGGCGAAGAGGATGCCTGTAAAGAGCTGAAGAAGTGACGTAATAATATTTGTCATTTCCTTGGAAAGCGGGAATCCAGAATTATATGTCATTCCCTTGGGAAACGGGAATCCAGATTGATATTTACTGGATTCCCGATCAAGCCGGGAATGACAGTATAGTTTCCCGATCATGTTGGGAATGACAGAATATTTTATTTCTCAAGAAACACGCGATTGACGCGCCTCCCTACGGGACAAGGGGCTTAAGCCCCTTGTCTGCCCCCTTGCCGTCATTGCGAGGAGCGAGACTTAATAACAAAGCGAACGATGAAGCAGTTCGGTGATATTTCTCTTTTAACACGCGATTGCCACGCTCCCTGCGGTCGCTCGCAATGACACGTTTTGGGTTTTGTCAATAGATTACAAGCTATGTCATTGCGAGGAGCGAGACTTTCTTCAGGAAAGTCGAGCGACGCGGCAATCGGGTGGTATCTACCGATGAGGTTGTTAAAATATAGGATTATGAGAAATGCCGGTTCATTTATAAATCAGAGCGCCGCGCTTAACCACGTTCGTTCGCAATGAAAGCGGTGTTGGAAATCGGCTTGCCCAACCCCTATTGAAAAAAATTTGACCGGGGGGATTTACTGGTAGGCGGTGCTGGATTTGAACCAGCGACTTCCACCGTGTGAGGATGGCACTCTAAACCACTGAGTTAACCGCCCACCTTGTTTTTTAAGATATAGAATGAGGGAGTTTTTGTCAAGAAATAAATAGCACTCAAATTTGTCTTGTTAAAAAAATAAAAAAAATTCCAAATTTTCTTGATTTTTTTTTCGCTACTTGTTATATTACTAATACAAATAAGCCATAATAATTCTAAATCATTTCACAAAAAAATCCCCGTAGGATTTGGTTAGAATTTCTAATCAACCGGCAAAACGCTAATACTTGAAAATTTGTAAATACACGGGAGGAGACCAATTAAGATATCTGCCCTTTTATGCATATTGATCTAAGGGTTAGGAACATACATCGCCGTATTTCATTTTGTTTGTAAGTTGGAGAAGGAGGTAAACATGAAGCAAGATAGTATTAATATCAAGCCGAAATATATCACGAAGATCAACAAGATTGAGGGGCTTTCACCGATAGAGAGGGAAAATCTCACAAAGGTAACGGATAAATTCCAGTTCAGGTCGAACGAATATTACCTCTCCCTGATCAACTTCGAAGACCCGAAAGATCCCATCCGCCGCATCATAATACCCGATTTGGATGAGCTGACAGACTGGGGAACGCTGGACGCCTCCCACGAAGAGCTTTACACAAAGGCGCCCGGCCTGCAGCACAAATACACACCCACGGCGCTGCTCCTCGTCAACGATATCTGCGGTGGGTTCTGCCGCTTCTGCTTCAGGAAGCGCCTCTTCATCGGCGGAAACGAAGAAGTCGTAAGGGATATAAGCGGAGGGTTGGAATATATCCGCAAACATCCCGAGATCACCAACGTCCTTTTAACCGGGGGCGATCCCCTGCTCCTCTCCACTGCAAAGCTCGAAAAGGTCATTAAGCAGGTAAGGGAGATAGATCACGTCAAGATTATAAGGATCGGCACAAAGATGCCAGCCTTTTACCCGATGCGAATCACCCAGGATCCCTCCCTCCTCGAGATGATCAAAAAATACAGCACCAAGGACAAGAGAATCTACATGATGCTCCACTTCAACCATCCAAGGGAGTTGACACCTGAAGCTGTAAGCTCCTTAAACATGTTGAGGAGCGCCGGCGCCCTTACGGTAAACCAAACACCGATGATAAGGGGCGTCAACGACGATCCCGAAACCCTCGCCGAGCTCTTCAGGGCCCTCTCTTTCGTTGGCGTACCTCCCTACTATATCTTCCAGTGCCGTCCCGTCGTCGGAAACGAGATGTACGCGGTAAAGGTAGAGCAGGCTTTCGAACTGTTCGAGGAGGCGAAATCCCTTGTATCCGGCCTTGCAAAGCGCGCGAGGTTCACCATGTCACACGAGACGGGCAAGATCGAGGTCGTCGGGAAAAGGGGCGGATACACATATTTCAAATATCACCAGGCGGTAAATCTGGACGATTTCAACCGCCTTATCGTTTGCGAGAGCAACCCGAACGCCTACTGGTTTGACGACTACGAGCCGATATCGGACGCCGATAAATGGGTACATGACACCGCAGTCGGAATCAACACCGATTCGGTGGACTGAGGTGGGAAGGTAAATTTTTGTAAGTAATCAGGGGGGGCAGATAAGCTTCCGGTTTTCAGGAGGTGGGGGTCGGTTATAAGCGGGAAAGGGTATGGGGTATTTAGTTGGGTTGGTGGCGGTGTAAAGATACGCAATTTAAAGGCGGCAGGCGTGGCTGGCGGCTGTGGGCGTGCTAAAACAGGGGGCGGCGTAAGTCAGGGGAGGGGCGGGAAAACCGGGGCGGCTTAAAGCAGGCGGTGTGGGGATAAGTTAAAAACAAAATAACTCACTCCCCCCATTCGGAACAGATAACTCAAACTTCAAAATAGACTTTCTGATTAAGAAAACAATTCGGGACTCCTAAACGCTAACCGCCTAACCACCTAACAATCTTTCCCGTAAGGACAGGCCAACAAACACAATCCGCACTCGTCCTTTCGCCCCTTCGATTCAATTACCTCCTCCCTTTTGGCGTTGCAGATGTAAACATCCAACAGCTCTTCCCTCGGAACACCGGAATGCCAATTCACGTTGTTTATGCAAAGGTGGGGACAGGCTTTCAAACATTCGCTGCAGCTCCCACACTCGCTTTTCAAAACCGGTTTGTCCGACCCTATATTGCAGTCTACAAGTACGGTTGCAAGGTACACTCTCGGGCCGTACTCCCTCGTAATCAAAAGGGAGCTCTTGCCTATCCACCCCAGCCCGGCACGCACCGCCGCGAGCTTATGGGGGAAAAATGCCGTAAGAGTTTCGGGGTCCTGCCCGCCCTGGGGGACTACCAGATGTTTTATTCCCCCATTGCTCGAATGAAGGAGATCGGAGAGCCTGCCCACGATATCCTTCATCAAGTCGCGAACATCCTCCAACAGACCGTGAAACTCCCCTTCGTCATAGACCTTGAACTCCGACGTATACGGCAAAATTATAGACAGGGCCCTCGGATACTCCGTTGACAAGGGATTCAGCCCCGTTATATCCGCAACGCCGAAACCGGCGGGCTCACCCGAAAAGAACTCCTTTAGCTCATTCTTTAAGCCTTCCAACTACGCGGCCCCTTTTAACCCAAATATATAAATCAGATATCTAAATCAGATAGCCCCCGTCCGCGGTCAGTACCGCCCCCGTCGTGTAGCTCGACGCCTCAGAAGCCAAAAAGAGGACGAGCGTCGCCACCTCGGAGGCCTCCCCCACCCTTCCCATCGGGCAGTGCTCCAGATAGATTTTGAGGATCTCCTCCGTGCTCCAGAGCATCTCGGAGAAGTGGGTTCTTATCAGTCCCGGGGCGATAGTATTCACACGGATATTCTTCGAGGCCCACTCCTTTGCCAAAACCTTCGTCAGCATCACCACCGACGCCTTCGTTATGTTGTAAACGCCGGTGCCGAAGGAGGGGGAGAACGCCTCTATCGAAGCCACGTTTACGATCGATCCTCCCTCCGCCTTTTCCATATACCCGAGGACCATTTTGCTCAAAAAAAGGTAGGCCTTCAGGTTTACATCGATCATCTTGTTGAACAGGGCCTCGTCCACATCCTCCACGGGCCCGAACTTCGGATTTATAGCGGCGTTGTTTACGAGTATATCCACAGAACCGAATTTATCGACCGTCTCTTTCACGAGATTTTCGAGGGCCTTAAGATTCCCGGCATGGGCGGCTGCCGCGTGCCCCCTGCCCCCCTTCTGTTCTATCTCCGCCACTACCTCCTTTAGGGCCGGCAGCTTTCTGCTTGCGACCGTCACGTTCGCCCCCGCTTCCGAGAGCGCCAGGGCCGTCTCCTTTCCTATCCCCCTGCTCCCCCCTGTCACGATTGCCGTCTTTCCGTCGAGCCTGAGCTTTTCGAGATACATTTTTTACCCCTTAAAGAAACTATCTATTCTTCCCGCTTTTCTTTGTTACCACTTTTGGTCGATATATTCAACACATTTTCTTTTACACCCGAGTCAAAAAGGTCTTGACATACGTGAGACATTTTAATACTATTGCTTCAAGCTTAACTTTAAGCTTTAGATTATAATTTGATATGTAACCAAAAACTCCAAATAGACTATCTATGTCATTAAAAATCAGCGAGCTGGAAAAGATAACCGGAGTTCCCCAGTCAACCATTAGATATTACGTCAAAGAAGGACTACTGCCCAAGCCGGAGAAGGTCAATAAATCGATGTCCTACTACGACGAGTCCTGTATCGAGCGTATCGCCCTTGTAATAGAGCTCAAGGAGAAGAAATACTACCCCCTCTCCGTTATCAGGAGTATAATCAAGAGCATCGACAACGGGGCAAATCTGAACGGCCTCATCTCCCTGAGGGACGCGATCTTCAGCCCAAAGGTCCAAGGGGATCCCACACTGATGGACAGGGAAGAGTTTATCAAGGCTTCCGGGATGGATAAGGATCTCCTCAAAAAGGCCGAGGCCATGAACATCCTAATTCCATATAATAAAGGCGGTAAAAAGCCTTACAATCACGAGGACCTCAATTTCGCCAGACATATCGTATGGGGCTTCAAGGAACTGGGGATGGACATCAACGACATGGGGTTCTATATCGATCACGGCGAAAAGATCGTCGAGGAAGAGATAAAATTGAGAAAGAGGGTGGTCTCCGGAAGATCGAGGGATGAAAACATCAAAATCACGGCCAGGATGTCGGAGCTGGCCGATGAATTGAGAAGCTATATCTTAAGGAGGCTATTTCAATCCAGGGTCAAGAAGATGATTGAAAAAACCTAATGAAAATGTTAAATATCTTTATGAGTTAATGTCTTTAGAGGAGTCGATTTTATGAGTAAGAAATATCTTTTACTGCTATCGTTTATGATCTTTTTATCTGCGGTCTTTATACTTACTTTTGGGTGCGGCAAGAAGAAGCCGCCGACGTTTGAAGCGGACTACGATGTAATTATCGTTGGCGGCGGTATGGCGGGTCTGTCTGCAGGCGCCCATCTCTCCAATGCCGGCCTAAAGGTGCTCCTTCTAGAGCAGCACCACAAGGTGGGGGGATGTACGACGAACTTCACCAGGGGTGATTTTACTTTCGAGGTCGCCCTTCACGAGATGAACAGGGGGGACTTGGGCACGGTAATGAAAGTCTGCGGCGTATACGACAAGGTGAAGCTTTACGAGCTTCCCGATTTTTATCGCTCCATCTATCCGACCGTAGACGTCGACATTACGATGCCCACGACCTGGGAGGAATGGGACAATACCTTAAAAGAAAACTGGCCCGATGAGGCGGCGGGGATCGATAAATTCCACGAGCTTTCCTCCACCACCTACGGCGACATTCTGGCCATAAAAGACCTCTACCGCTACACAGGTTTCAAGGCCTTTAAGACAAAGATGTCCGTACCCCTGAAACACAGGTCTCTTATGACGTGGAGCAAGAAGACCTTGACCGATCTCATGGACGAGTGCTTTACCGATGAGGGGCTCAAGGCCGTCGTTTCCCAGCTCTGGGTATACTACGGGGCGCCCGCTAACGATCAGCTAGCCCTTCTGACCCTGGCCGCGACCGACGCATTCTTAAGCGACAGCGTCTGGCACGTCACCGGCACATCTCAGGCACTGGCCAACGCCTATGCGGATCTTATAGTCGAAAACGGTGGAACCGTCAAGATAGGTAACCTCGTGACAGAGATTATCGTCGAGGACGGCCTTGCAAAAGGCGTCAAGACGGAGTACGGCGATGTCTACACATCCCGCTACGTCCTGGCCAACACCGACCCGTACCAGTTTGTCTTCAAGCTTGTGGGGGAGGATAAATTCCCGAAGAAGTACGTGGAAAGGCTGAAATCCCTCAAGCCCGCAAACTCCCTCTTCGTGGTGTACCTCGGGTTGAACATCGACCTCAAGGAGCTCGGCTACACCGACACCGAGATATTCTACAACACGAGCACGGATACATCACTTGTATACAAGAATATGATGGAGGGAAATTTTGCCGAGGGAATGGCCTCGATTACTATCTACTCAAATTACGGCGATCCCATCTACGCCCCCAAGGGTAAATCGGTCGTCGCCCTTTTGGAATTTTCCGATTACGACATCTGGCCCAAGGACAGGGATGAATACCAGAAGATGAAAGAAGAGAAGGCGTGGGAGTTGATAGAGCTAAGCGCAAAAGTTATCCCGGAGCTGAAGGACAAGAAATACATAGAGGTGATGGAGGTCATGACACCGGTCACGATCGAGGAGTTCACCAAGAACTATCACGGTATTCCATACGGATTTTATCTGGACACGAAACAGTGGGAGAAAATCCCTAACAATACACCTATAGAAAACCTCTTCATCGCCGGAAGCTGGACAAAGGCGTGGCACGGCGTGGGACCCGCCCAGATCAACGGATATATGGGCTCAAGGCTGATACTGGATATGGAAGGGATTAAGTAGCAGTTATATGAAAAAGAGGTAAAATTAGATGTTCCGGAAGCACAAATGGCTTTTTATCGTTCTCACGATTGCTTCTCTGGTATTTTTTATCTTCATCGCATCCTGCAGAAAGGTAAAGGCGCCCGATTTCGAGGCGGACTACGACGTCATTATAATCGGCGGTGGTCTCGGCGGTCTCTCGGCAGCCGCCCACCTTGCCAAAAACGACCTTAAAGTCCTCCTGCTGGAGCAGCACCACAAGGTTGGGGGGTGCTCCACCAACTTCAAACGGGGGGATTTCGTCTTCGAGACGGCGCTCCATGAAATGGCGGGGGGAGGTCCCAGGGTCGAGGACGGCGACTTGAAACAGCTTATGACGCTCTGTGGAGTCTACGACAAAGTAAAGACCTACCAGCTGCCGGACCTGTATCGCTCGATATATCCGGGGGTGGACATCACCCTCCCGCCGACCTGGGAGGGGTGGGACAATACCCTAAAGGAGAGGTGGCCTGAGGAATCGGAGGGGATTGACAAATTCCACAGACTCTGTACAGACTTCACCGTCGAATTTATGTCTCTATCAAACCTGTTTCGCTACGGCAGCTTCAGGACCTTTACGGTAAAGATGCAGGTCCCCATTAAGCAGAGGCTCTTCTTCGAGTGGCAGAGTAAAACCCTCGAGGACCTCATGGACGAGTGCTTTGAAGACGAAAGATTAAAGGCTGTTGTCTCCCAGTTCTGGGTCTACTACGGAGCGCCGGTGAAAGATCAATCGGCGATCATTATGTTAATCGCCAACGATACATATCTAAACGAAGGGCCCGTACACGTAATGGGGACCAGCCAGAACCTCGCAAACGCCTACGCGGAGAGTATCGAGGAGATGGGAGGCACCGTAAAGACCGGAACGCTCGTCACCGAAATAATCATTGAGGATGGCATAGCAAAGGGCGTCAAGACCGAGTTCGGCGACGTCTACACCGCCCGCTACATCGTTGCGAACACCGATCCCTATCAGCTCATCTACAAGCTGATCGGCCAGGATAATCTGCCGAAGAAATATGTAGAAAAAGTCAGCGGTATGAAGGTGGCAAACTCCCTCTTCGGCGTCTACCTCGGCCTCAATATCGACCTTAAGAAGCTCGGCTACGACGATACGGAGATATTCTACAATACGTCTCTGGACAGCACCCTCGTATACGAAAACATGATGAAGGGGAACTTCAAGGAGGGTGCCTCAACTTTGACCATCTACTCCAATTACGGCGATCCGATATACGCACCAAAGGGCAAATCGGTCGTGGTCCTCCACTCTTACTGCGATTACAACATCTGGCCGAAGGACAAGGAAGAATATCAGAAAATGAAAGAGGAAAAGGCCTGGGAGCTTATTAATCTCGCTGCCAACGCTATCCCCGAGATCAAGGAGAAGAGATACATCGAGGAGATGGAGATCTTAACCCCCGTCACGATAAACGAGTTTACATTAAACCATGGTGGAGTTATATACGGCTTCTACCTGGACGTAAATCAGTGGCAGAAGATACCTATAAGAACTCCGATCGACAACGTCTTTATCGCAAGTAACTGGACAGAGCTGTTTCACGGCTTCGGCTCCGTTCAGATAAACGGATGGATGGCCAATCGGCTGATCATGGATATCGAGGGACTTGAATACGAATAGAGGTGAAAAATGAAAAAAGTTAATAAAAAAGGCTTTACTATCTTAACTATTTTTGCCGCAATCTCTCTCTTCACGGCCTTTGTTTTGGCGTTTTCGGCGGTCGACGCCCTCACTGCATACTACGGAGACGTGATAGAAAAGATCGATGACACCACAAAGGCAACGAGCAGATACCTCCCCTTCGAGTTTAAGCATCAATATCACCTGAGCGATCTGGACATCTCGTGCATTACGTGCCATCACACGGAAGACAAGGACTTCGTCTCCGGAACGCCCGCACAGTGTAAGGCGTGCCACAACGCCGACAGCGGCGAATTGACCTATAAAGACTCCATGCATCAAACCTGCGTAATCTGCCACAGAAAAGAGCTGGCAGAGGGGAAGAAGCCCCCCACCGAATGTCTCGATTGCCACACCGAGAGAAATTAAGGGGCGGACTGAGGATACAAGAAGGAAAGGTGCTTGGGGAAAAAGGCGGCGGGCAATAAACGGTCTCGGGATTTTTCTACGGGCTTTTCGTCCGGAAGGGGGCCGGTGGTTAAAGGCAGGGTGAGCAAGTCTTGATCGACGGGAGAGAGGTTTTGGGAGATGGTCGGGTGAACGGGATCTGTTCGGCATGAGGTGATGGACAAAGGTCGGGTGGGTGGGTTTAATTCACCGATTATATCGTAGGGTCGGACGCGCAATTGGGGGACGGTTAAGGGACAAACAACATCCATGCCCGTTTGAGAGACAGCACTTTTGAACCATATGTTATTTGCCGTTTTCGATTAGCCCGTAAACCACCATAAAAAGATTTAAGGGGAACGTGCTCTATTGCCATATCGCTATATCGATATTGCCGTTCCCCTCTTTTTTAAACCGTCCCTAATTTAAAACGAAACTTTAGACATAATCATACGCATGAATTTTGGAATGACATGAAGAGAGGCGACATAATTTTCATCGTCGTGTGCGCCGTCCTTATTGCAGGCGCCTTTATTTTTTTCAAATCGATATCTGCAAATACGGGACGTGAGGTTGTCATCGAGGAGGCAAACGAGGTCTTCGGAACCTACTCCCTCTCCAAGGACAGGGTTATCGAGGTCACCGGCATCCTTGGCGTCAGCACGGTCGTCATAGAAAAGGGCGAGGTGTACATGAAAGACTCCCCGTGCCCCAACAAGGTGTGCATCGATATGGGCAGAAAATCAAAAAAAGGGGACACAATCATATGTATCCCCAACCGTATCTACATTACAATAAAATAGATCCCACTCCCCCCTCTACCCCAGTCACATCTTCCCAACGTTTAATCTTCCACCACCGATGACCTTCTATCGACTGACGGGCCTTTCCGAAGTGCATAAGCCGACCTGTCTATGACAACAAAAAGAAATTTGGTCCACCCCTGCCCCCCTACTCTTGCTTGCTGCAACATAATATTAACATGGGGTCCCTGTAAAATTTACCTTGAGTCCCTGACTTTACCGATACTTCAAATTCCGGAACGTTTTCTGAAACGACGATAAGAGCTTTACGAACTTTGAAGGCAATATAACAGATGATTTAAGACGTTACCTCTACATCCTCACAATCCCCTTGCTCTGTTCATCCTTCACCTTCGAATCCTCATACCACTCCTTAAAGTGATAATCCATTATAAACTTGTAGAATTGAGATGTGGGGCGGATTATCTCGTAGACCTCCGTATGTTCCCTCTTTGTAGTTCCCGTGTAATCGATGTTGCCGGCGTATCTGAATACTTCAACGACATCCCGATCCTTTTTGGTCTCGACTCCGAAGATGAGATGAATCTCCGTCCCCTCGAATGCAAAGAGCTTCCAGAATTTTTGATCGAGCTCCCCCCTCAAGACCCTCTTCTCGAAAAAGTACAATCGACCCCTGCTCTCCCGTATGAACTCCCTCAGCGCATCTCCGGAAAGGGCCTCCCCGAGGTTATAAATATCGGTGTTAGTGGAAACGAATTCCTTGTTGAACTGCTCCACCTCCCTCTCCCAGACTTCAAGTCCCGAGACCTTTTTCCCTTCGTCGCCCTCCTCGTTAAACAGCCTTTCCGCGTAATCCAATATGTAGTCTATCTCCTCCTCGAAGAAGGTCGGCTCCTCATCTATCGGCTTTATCAAGGAATAGTCGGTTCCCACGATAACGTTGAACGGGTAGACGAGATTCGGATTTTCCATCTCGAAACAACACCTCTCCACATATCTGTCAATCCTCTTCTTGATGCTCTGGCTCCTTGTCGCTCCCCTTGCGGCCTCGTTGATCTTGTCTGCGATGTTTACACTCACGTTTCCCCAAACGTTGTCCTTCAGATCGACCGATTCCACAACATCGCCGTAAGATATATAGAGGCCGGTGTTCATCCCGAGATCGACGATCTCTCCAAGCTTCTCGTAGTAAGCCTGTACCAGCTCTGTCTTCTTTTTGTAGATTGTGGAGAGCATCCCGTTGAGCCGCCTTATCTGCACGATCTCATCCTGGCATATCTCCCTGTAGAAATCCATCGATCGTTTTTCAAGGCGTTGCTTTTCCACCTCCATCTTCAGCTCTTTCTTCCCCTTGCTTATAAACGACAGCTTGTCTCTCAAGGCCTCCTCGCTCTCAGCCAGCCTCTCCTTTACGTCTGAACGATTCGTATCCTTTATCCTGGTGGAAATATCCCCTATAGCGTCTACATAGGCCTCGATGCTTTTATTGAAATGGCTCAATTGGGCCTTCATCATCTCAACGGGGCTCATGCCCCTCTTTGCGTCCATGATCTCGTTCAGCTCGATGATTGTGCCTATTATTATCTTTGAATTTTCGTTAAGTCTCTTGAGATCCGCCTGATACCTCGACTTCAGCTTTTCCCTTTGAACCCTCTCGTCGAATTCCGGGTATTTCTTTATCAATTTCTTCTGATACTGCGAGACTATCTGTCTTATCTCTTTTGCCAGCTCAAACAGCGCGAGTATATTTCCCGAAAAAGTCACCGCATCACCCAACAGGTTATTAAGGTCGAGCCCCAGCGACGGATCTTTGCCCACCTTTAGGTAGTAGTTCTTTGCGGCCTCGATGATCGGTATAAAAAACTCGATCTTCAAAAACTCCGCCATGACGAGGCTTCCCGTCTTCCTCGTCCTTCTGGTAAATCCTTTGAGGTCCACAAACAGGTGGCCCTCTTTTCTCCCCTCTTTTTTTATCAGGGTCAGCTTGTGGTCTGCGGAAATCCTGTAAAGCCTCCCCTCGTCGTAGTTGTGGACGAGCTCGTTGAACTTCATCTGTTTCTTCTTGTTTTCAAGGGCCTGTTTCGATGTCGTGATGTATGTATCGTAATTGAGATCGATCCTGTAAATTATGTATCGTTTGAGCACCTCCGAGATCTTGAACTTCGTCCCCTCCTTGCCGGTCGAGAACATGCGGAGCGCCCCCCACTTCTTGTAGACCTTTAAATGATTGATAATCTGCTTTAACTTGGTGGTACGCTCCTTATCCGCAAAATATTTCTCGTTGATCTTGTAAAGCTGCAACATCAGCATCGAAGCGGTCTTTTGATCGTCCCACAGGCCCCTGAAGGCATTTTCGTCATACGCTATCCGGGAGAGAAATACATTGGCCTCCTCCCTCTGGTCGTCATACAGTGCCAGATAGTCCAATATATCATCCCTGAACTTGCTGGTTGAATAGAATCCCAGGATGTCATCGGAAAGCGCCTTGTCTTCCATTACCGCTTCCGTCATCTTGGAGAGGAGATCGAAGAGGCTTACCGCCCTCTTCGCCGCCTGGCTGTACAGGCCTTCCAGCCTCGATATGATCTTTTGTGACAGGTTGTATGGATTCAGCTCATTGTTCAACAGGGAGTTCTTTATTCCAAGGGCGAAAAAGGGAGTTGTGCTCCCCATCAAAAGGTACTCGATCCTCTTAAGATCGTAAGAAAGCTGCTTTCCCCTGAATTTGTTAAATATCTCCTCAATAATATTAAAAATCAGGGCGTAGAAAAATATACTGATCGAGCGCTCAAGCTTTTCGTAAGATATTCCCGTTATGTTTACCTTTTTTATCATCTCCTTCTTTTCGCCCAAAAACTTCGAGACCGCAAGGTGTGTGAGAAAAGCAGTCTTTTCATTACCCCCGAACCTTATCTCCTCCTCGATCGCCTTTCTGTAAATCCTCATTATCTCGCTTATCAGTTTTCTTCCGGAGAGCTTTGGGGAGAGCCAGCTCACGATAATCCCCGAATCCATAAGCGGATCCGAGATGAGCGTAATCAATGCGGAGTTATACTCGATCCTTGTGGTAAAGTCCTTTCCGAGCCGGTACCCCTTTGGGGGGAGCTTGACCTTCTCGTCCAGCACCGATATCATCATCCCGCCGCGGCTGTCGTAGACGATAGGGGGCTCGATACGTCCCTTTATGAGTGAGATGAGCTCCTCCAGGGCATCCTCGATTATCTCCTCACTCTCCCCCCCGAAGATAAACGGGACTCTCATGTTTATTTCCGTCTCACCTAGGGAGAAGCGCAGATCGCTCTTCTTGAGCATCCAGAAATCTTTATTCCTGATTCCAATGCCCTGGGTGTAGTCGAGAATACCGTCGAGAAGCGTAATCCTTCTGTCAAATAAATCTTCTCTGAAATATGATCCCATGATAAAGGAGTGAATTCCTAAAGACCTCTCGTGGACTCTGGACGAAGGAGATCTATCCTCTCTTCGTCGAGGATATTGCGAATCAACGATATCGCCTCATCTCTTTGATCGGGAAGATTTACCCTTAAGGGAAGGTAGTTCGAGGCGTGGTTGGATGTAAAGAGACAGCTGTTTACGTTTATACTCTTTAAAATGAGATAGAGCTCTTCCAGAAAGCCCATCTGATCCGGAAGGAGAAATGTGCCTTTTTGCTCATCTTCGTAAAGGGGGGTGCCGGGGACGATCATCAGGGTCAATGCGCCGATAAAATCGGGGTTCATGTCCGAGAGAATCTTTCCCGTCTCGAGTGCGTGACGCTTCGATCCATTCTTCCCTCCTAGCCCCAGAAGGACGGTCACCGAGAGGAGGATTTTGGCCTCCTTGACCCTTTTCGCCGCTTCAACGGCTTCCTCCGGTCCCGTCCCCTTCTTCACCTTTTTCAAGACTTCGCCGTCCCCGCTTTCGAGACCCATGTAGATTATACCCAATCCCCTCTCCTTTAGAGCCCTTAATTCCTCGGGTGTCTTTCTCAAAATGCTTTTCACGTTCCCATATATCCCGATCCTCTCGATCCCGTATATATACTCGTTTACGCTGTCGAAAATCGGGACGAGGGACTTCTGGGGAATTATCAGCGCGTCGCCGTCGGCTAAAAAAATCCTCCTTATCCTCCCGCAGCCCCCGACCTCTTTTAGATCCGCCCTGATAGAATCAAGGGGTCTGATCTTGAATTTCTTCTTTTTGAATGTGGGACAAAACGTGCACTTGTTGTGAGAGCAGCCCAGTGTCACCTGGAGGATCAGACTTCCCGCCTCGCTCGGCGGTCGAATTACAATACCTTCATATCTCATGGTGCCCTGTTTTAAGAAACAGTCTTAAGAATTTATCCCCCCATCCCCATTTCGCCCATCTCCATTTCGTCATTTCGATATACCACCGCGACCTTGCTTCCCGTTCCTTTGACTTCGAGATTAAAAAACGAAAAGTCAAATCACAACCCAAGTATACTCCGAGACCTCCCGCTCCAGAAACGGCCTTAAAACTAACTCCCCTTCTCTACCCCTTTATCCCTTCACCCTTCTTCCTGCCGTGGTGGAAACAAGACAGGTCACAATCCCTTATCTTCACCGGGCCCCTTCGGCGGCGTCGTCTTTTCCCCTTTGATATTCTTCAAAAGAGACCTTTTCTTCTTGGCCTCCTTCTTCACCTTGTCCGGCTTCTTCTCGGCCGTGTCCTTTGCCTCGGGGACTTTTGCGCCTTCTTCCGCCTTGCCGACCTTTACCTTTTCCGATTCTTTATCACCCTTTTTAAGGATATTGAGCTCCGATTTGATCTTCTTGTTTTCCCTGGTGATCTCCCTGATTCGGTGTCTCAACGATATATCCTCGAATATCCCCACAAGAGACATCAAGACTATCAAGACAAAAGCCTCGATAAATACGAGCAGGAAGAGGGGGATCTCATACTCCCTTTCGTATCCTATCGTTCTGCCGGCCTTTTCGGCCACCGGCTCCGGAGCTTTCTCCTCCTTCAACTTTGCAGCTTCTTCCTCTGTTGCCGTACCTGGTGGAACTTCGCCCTCCGGAGCAGCCGTTTCGGCTCCCTCTTCATCCTCCGGCTTCAGCTCCTTCTTTACATCCTTTTTGACCTCTGTCCCCTTCGTAAACGTAGTCTTGTAACCCAGGACAAAGTTCACCTTGCCCTGGTTTCTCACCGCAAAGAGAACGAGTATCATTATTATCGCCGTAAACAGGACTATTTTAATATATTTCATGGCTTCTCCTTATCTATTATTTTTTCTATTTCGCCCTTAATAATATCGTACGTTGACAGGATATGCTCCGAGATCACCTTGACCTCTCCCAAAACAGGCATGAAATTCGTGTCCCCGTCCCACCGGGGGACAATATGAACGTGAAGGTGGTCATCAATCCCGGCCCCGGCCACCCTTCCCAGGTTCATCCCTATATTGAATCCACTCGGATTCATCGATTTTGATATCGCTTCCTTCAATACGGTCAGAAGGGAAAAGATCTCGAGCACCTCCTCGCTCTCGAGCTTTAAAATATCACCCACGTGACGATTCGGGGTAACCATCAGGTGGCCGTTGTTGTAGGGATAACGATTCATTATTACGAAAGAGTGATCACCCCTTACCAGGATCAAATTTTCCCTGTCCTTATCCTCCTTCAATCTGTTACAAAAAATACAGCCCTTCTCCTTGGCTCCCCCACCTTTTATGTAATCTATCCTCCAGGGTGCCCACAGATTTTCTCTCTTTTCACCGCTCAAATTGAAACTATCTCCCCTTCTATTCCTTTTTCCACGGTAAGGTAACCTATGGTGTTCTCCTTCGTAAACCTCTTGTCAAAAGGGGACCCCGGATTGAAAAGGAGGACACCCTCCATTTTTTTATTCATCGCCGTGTGGCTGTGCCCGAACACCACACAGTCGACTCCATCACCGGAAAACTCGGCGGCGGCCCTTGCCGCCAAATCGTTCGGGGCGCCCCACCCGTGAATAATCCCGACCTTTACTCCATCGAAATTCACCACCCTCTTTTTGGGCAGCTCATGTTGTATCATGCCCCGATCCATGTTTCCCGAGACCCCGTAGAACTTGAGCTCGGCGTAACTGTTCAGAAACTCGGAGACGGAGATATCAACGAAGTCGCCGGCGTGGATTATTGCATCCACATCGGAAAAGTGTCTCTCGACGAAATTTTTGAAATCATCTCCAACCGATGAAATGTGCGTGTCCGATATCACGCCGATTCTCATCGCCCGTCTCCAAATCGTATTTGCGATAAAACGACATACCCCGATGTCAAAAATCTTTGCAGATACAACGTAATTATATAGTATTTTTTCTCGAAATCAAGAAAAAGCTAAAAGGCGCTAATCTTTTTTGACTCAGACAATTCTATAGAATAATAGAATATTAGGCGGGATTTTTCAAGTCGAAAAACAATTGACTGGATATTTTAATGTGCTACCATTCGGATATGGATGATAACGATACAGGCCAGAACGGTGGGGAGATATCCGATATAATAAGGGATATCCTCAAGAACAGGGGATGGGAGGCGAAGGTAAGGGAGCAGGGGGTGCTGTCCGTCTGGGACGAGGTGGTGGGAGAGAGGATCGCAAAGAACTCGCTCCCAAAGAAAATCAACCGCGGTTCACTCGTCGTTATTACGAGAAATCCCACCTGGACCCAGCAGCTTACCATGATGAAGGAAAAGATTATAGACAGACTCAACGAGAAGTTGAATGACGATATCGTCAAAGAGATTAGATTCATCCAGGGGGAGATCCCGGAGGAGTCCGATGACTCTTCCGTTAAAAAAGGCGCCCCCCCAGGTGCCCCCCCTTTAAAAGAAGATCTAAAAAGGCTCGAAAAGCTGACCGGGGATATCGAAAACGAGGAGCTGAAGGAGGCGGTCAGTTCGCTCTTGAAGGAGAGACTCCCCCAACAGGACGACGAATAGATTGGACAAAAATCAATCCCCGCCCCCCCCTTATGTTATTGATATTGTGTCACCGTCTCGATGTCGTATCGCTGTTGTGGACTTTTTGTAGGCTTCCGCGAAGCATATCAGATATTGCCCGGCTTTTTCCCGGCCCCGGTGTGTTCGGCTTTCGACACACAATATACCCTATGGGGTCACCGCCCTTCCTCTTTTCGTCCGGGTGTTTTTGAGGTTTAAGACCCGCCGCTTATCTGTTCACCCCCCTAACGTCCGGGGCACAAAAAAAGGGTTTCTTGCCTTCAGTCCTGATACCCAATGAATGGATGAAACGCACACCCCCCTCCCCCTTTATGGAGTCAAAAATCTCCCCTTCCCTTATTGAAAACCATATCCGATCAGAATGGAGTCAGACCGTCACCTCAAAAATCCAGTCGAGATACTCCTTCAGCGCATTTGTTACCGGCAGGGCTATTATCTCCGGGACCGAGTAGCTGTGGAGGCTCTTGATCCTGTCCCTTACCTTTTCAAAGAGCGATTCTCGGGTCTTGATTATCAAGAGGATCTCCTCCTCGTTTTCGATCTTTCCCTCCCAGGTGTAGATCGATTTTATCTTCGGAACGATGCTGGCACACGCGGCAATCCCCTCCTGAACAAGCCCCATGGCGATCTTTTCCGCTTCACTTTCACTTCCCGCCGTCACAAGTATCACCAGGGCCGATGATGCGCTGTTCATCATATCCACATCCCCCGTTTTTTCATCAAGTTAATATTGTATACTTTTTGGTGTATACTTTTTGGTGTATATTTTTTGGGCATACTTTTCGACATGCCGTTAGCCGAACGACTCAGGCAGTGAGCCGACTGATCTTCTCCTCCCAAAGCTCCATCTCTTTTAGGGCCCTCTTGGCCATGTACCTCTTCCTGTCTTTTTTTCTCACCCCTGCCGGCGGAGAAGGGAAAAGCCCGAAGTTTATGTTCATCGGCTGAAAGTCCCTGTTTCTCTTGTCGGTGATGTAGGAAACGAGGGAGCCCAGGGCCGTATCTCTCGGAGGTATCATCAAATTCTCGTTCATGGCGTGGAGGGCGGCGTTCAAGCCGGAGAGGATACCCATTATCGCGGACTCCACGTATCCTTCCACACCTACCAACTGCCCCGATATGAATAGGCCGGGCCTTCTCTTCAGCTCAAGGGTGGGGAAGAGGAGCCTGGGAGATGATATGAACGTGTTTCTGTGGACGCTGCCGTAGCGGGCGAACTGGGCCCTCTCAAGGCCCGGTATCATCTTAAACACCCTGTCCTGTTCTCCCTGTTTGAGCCTTGTCTGAAAACCCACCATATTGTAAAGCGTTCCCTCCCTGTTCTCCTGCCTAAGCTGAACTACCGCAAAGGGGCGCTCGCTCGTCTTCGGGTCTTCAAGCCCGACCGGCTTCATCGGGCCGAAGGCGAGGGTGTCATCCCCCCTCCTTACCATTACCTCGATGGGGAGACACCCCTCGAATATCTTCTTGTTTTCAAAGGAGTGGGGGGCCACCTCGTCCGCCTTCTTTATCTCCCTTATAAAGCCGTAATATTCCTCTTCGTTCATCGGAAGGTTTATGTAATCGTCTCCCCCCTTTCCGTACCGGGAGCCGCGAAAGGCCACGTCCATATTTATGCTCTCCGTGAAGATAATCGGGGAGATGGCGTCGTAGAAAAAGAGCTTGTCGCTTCCCGTAAGTCCGATGATCTCCTCGGTCAGGCCCTCCGTGGTCAGGGGGCCGGTGGCCACAACGGTCGGCACATCAAAGTCGAGCTTTGTAACCTCTTCCGTCACTATCTCGATATTCGGATCAGATTTCAGCTTTTCGGTGATATATTCCGAGAACTTCTCCCTGTCAACCGCCATGGCGGAGCCCGCCGGAACCCTCGTCTCTTCCGCGGCGGAGATGATGATGGAGCTAAGAATCGCCATCTCCCTCTTCAGGAGGCCGGACGCGTTCTCCTCCGACTCCGATCTCAAGGAGTTACTGCATACAAGCTCCGCCATCCCCTCGGTTTTATGGGCAGGGGAGAATTTCTTCGGCTTCATCTCGTAGAGGGTAACCTTTACCCCCATCTTCGAGGCCCTCCAGGCCGCCTCCGACCCCGCAAGGCCGCCTCCTACTACAACTATATTAGGCACTTTTCCTCTTTTCCAACCTCTCAAGGTCTTTTGTTCCTATCTCTTCCGAATGATCACAATTATCCACAATACACTCCAACCTATTCGTGCCGTCCTTTTCCGTCTTTAGTACGACGAAGGGCGCTCCGCATTTGGGGCACGGCTCCGGATATGGGCGATCCCTTAACGTATAGTTGCACTTGGGAAACCTCGAGCACCCGTAGAATATCATTCCCTTGCTCCTCCTTGTCTTTCCCTCCCTCTGAAGGAGCGTCCCCTTTTTGCACTCCGGACAAGTGACCCCGGTATCCAGAGGGGTCTTCAGGGGTTTGTTGAATTTACACTCCGGATATCCGGTACACCCGAGGAAGTATCCGTACTTGCTTTTTTTGGCCTGCATCGGCTTTCCGCACTCCTCGCAGATCTCGTCCGTCTCCGGGACCTCCTCCTCCCTCCCCTCCAGGGGGGCTACGTACCGGCAGTCCGGGTAACCGCTGCAGGCGTAGAATCTGCCGAACTTGCCCAGCTTGATTAAGATCGGCTTTCCGCACTCGGGGCACGTTTTGTCGGTCGTCTGGTTGTAGACGTCCTCCTTTCTCACCTCTTTGTCCTTTACCCCGAGCAGCTCGTTGAACGGCCCCCAGAAGTCTTTTATCATAGGAAGCCACTCCATCTTCCCCCCGGCGATGTTATCGAGGTCCTCTTCCATGTGGGCGGTAAACTCGTAGTCGACATACCTGTTGAAATGGTTCACCAAAAGATCGCTCACTATCATCCCGATATCTTCCGGGAAAAAGCGCCGGTCGACTATCCTCACGTATTTTCTCGTCTTGAGCGTGTTGATAATTCCGGCGTAGGTGGAGGGCCTTCCTATCCCCTTTTCCTCGAGCGCCCTTATGAGGGAGGCCTCGTTGTATCTCGGCGGCGGTGCGGTGAAATGCTGCTCCGGCACGAACCCGATGGTGGTAAGCGGCTCCCCCCCCTTGAATCTTTTAAGCTTTTCGCCCAGGGCGGCCGCCTCTTCGTCCTTCGCCACCGGATAGGCCTTGGAAAACCCGGCGAACTTCACGGTGGAGCCTGTAGTCCTGAGCATATCCTCCCTCTCCGACACAATTTCCACCGATATCGAGTCCAGGATCATATCTGCCATCTGAGAGGCCAGTGCCCTCTTCCAGATAAGGTCGTAGAGCCTGTACTCGTCCCTCGTGAGGAATTTTTTCAAGGATTTCGGCTCCCTCGCAAAGGAGGTTGGACGGATCGCCTCGTGCGCCTCCTGTGCGCCCTTGGCCTTCTTCTTGAACCACCTCGGCGACTTCAGGGAGTAGGAGTCGCCGAAGGTAGACTCGATGACACCCTTCGCCTCGGCCAGAGCGGATTCGGCGACGTTGGTGCTGTCGGTCCTCATATACGTTATCAGGCCGACCGTCTCCCCCTCCACCTCCTTTCCCGTGTAAAGCTTCTGGGCCACGTCCATGGTCCTCTTGGCCGTAAAGCCGAGCCTGTTCGACGCGTCCTGCTGAAGCGTGCTGGTAATATACGGGGGATACGGGGACCTCTTGGTGTCCCTCCTCCTGATCTCTCCCACAGAAAACTTCAGGCCCGCCATATCGTCGATTATCTCGATCGCCTTTACCTCGCTCTCTATGTCGAACTTGTCGAGTTTTTTGCCCTTTACGGAGATCATGTTGGCCGAAAACGGGTCGTATTTGTCCTCTTCGTTAAAGATGCCGGTTATCGTCCAGAACTCCTCGGGATCAAACGCCTCGATCTCATTTTCGCGCTCACAGATCATCCTCAGGGCCACCGACTGGACCCTCCCCGCAGAGAGGCCGAACTTGACCTTCTTCCATAGAAAGGGGCTCAGGTTGAAGCCCACAAGGTAGTCCAGTATCTCCCTCGCCCTCTGGGCGTTTACGAGATCTTTCGATATCCTCTCCGGGTTTTTCACCGCATCTTTGATGGCGCTCTGGGTGATCTCCGAAAACCTTATCCTGTGGACGTTCACCTTCCCGTTACCGTTGTCTATCCCCAGAACGACCGTGAGGTGCCAGGCTATCGCCTCACCCTCCCTGTCGAGGTCTGTGGCGAGGTATATCTCGTCGACCCCCTTTTTAATCTCCGCCTCTATTATATCGATATATTTCTGCTTGTTTTCGATTACGGCGTACTTCGGCTGAAAGTTCTTCTCTATGTCGACCGATCCCTTCTTGCTGGGTATCGAGCGCACGTGCCCGTAGGACGCCAGAACCTTGAACCCCCCGCCGAGAAACTTCTCTATCGTCTTCGCCTTCGCGGGAGACTCTACTATAACCAGTGCATTTGTCATTGAACCAACCAAAATTCAGTTTAAAACAAAGTTCTTTCCCGGAATCTGTTTTACAAATCCCCTTATCTCCAACTCCAGCAGTATTGTCAATATTTGCTCGCTTTTAAAACCGGTCTCGTCGATTACGGTGTCTATGTGAACCGGCTCCGTCCCCAAGCAGGTCAGCACCCTCCTCTCCTCTTCTGTAAACGACTCGCCGCTTGTCGACCAGTCTTTATTACGGGTCATCTCAGGGCTATACTTTTCCCCCAAGATAAACCTCAATTCATCGACAATCGCCTCTGCGCTTTCAACCAGCTTGGCCCCCCGCTTTATCAGCTTGTTCGTCCCTTTGGACCTGACCGAGTTGATATTCCCGGGAACGGCAAAGACCTCCCTATTTTGATCGATGGCAAGCTCCGCCGTAATAAGCGCCCCGCTCGTCTCCGAGGCCTCGACTATCACGACCCCCAAAGAGAGCCCGCTGATAATCCTGTTTCTCCTGGGGAAGTTGCCCGCCTCCGGCTGCGCTCCCAGTGGAAACTCCGTAACAACGGCCCCCCTCTCAACTATCTTATCGTAAAGCCCCTTTCCCTCCGGCGGATAGACGACGTCTATCCCTGAGCCCAAAACAGCAATCGTTCTTCCCCCGGCGTTCAGCGCCGCCGCGTGGGCCTTGGAGTCTATCCCCCTGGCCATTCCGCTGACCACCGTTATTCCCCTCTGGGCGAGACCGGCCGCTATATTTTCGGCCGACAGGTAACCGTAGGTGCTTGCCCTTCGGGAGCCGACGACCGCAACGGGAAACTCGTCCTCTTCGGTAAAGGAGCCCTTGATGTAAAAAATCGACGGGGCGTCGTATATATCCTTTAGTCTCTTGGGGTAATCATCGTCTTCAATGGAGATGATCCTCGCCCCCCTCTCTTCGACCGCCTTGACTCTTTCCCTGATCGACTCCCAGTCGTTAAAGGAGACTATGGCACTTATCTTCGCTTCGAAGATCCCCTCTATTTCGCCCAGATCCTTTCTACCCGCTTTAAAGACTTCCCTGGCGCTTCCGAAGTGCCCTATCAGCCTCTTGAACGTAACGTTCCCGATCCCACTTAATTGAGAGAGCGCCAAGGAATAGACGGTAGAATCGTTCATCATGGGAAAATAGTAAAAATATCTATTCAAGTCAAGATAAAAACGGCGCCGGGTAGCCCCGACGCCGCAAAGCTCTATTTCAAAACGTCGGACTCACTCGATCTGGAGTCTTATCATATCCCCGTGATGAATGACGTCGTTTGCGCTGCTTATAACGCCCGTGGATGTGTATTCACCCACATTAATCACGACTACCTGCCCTATAACATCCGGTGGATATACGACGGCCCGGCTGTCCGTGTCGCCCCCCTTTTCCAGCATCCTTTCGTATTCCTCGGCCGTCAGCTTTCTCGTATTGTACTTCTCATTAAGTCTCAAAACATCAAAAATGTTCCCGACCCTCACCCCGTCCGCATAGCCCCTGTCCAGAAAGACCACGTCATTATCCGACAGGAGAGATTCTTCTAACACGTCCCTCGATTTCATAATAGAATATACAATATAGCCCACGACGGGAAATTTTCCCTTTATTATTCGCACAACTTCATTGGTTTGTTCGTAGGGAATGATCCTGTCATCCACCTTGATTATGTCGCTTGCCGTCATTATTATCGCCGAAGCGGTATCTTCGCCGAGGGAGGTTACCTCCAGGTCACCCACAACTTGAATTGCATATCCCACCTTTTTACCGGTAACGGGGTGCTTAACTTTTTTGAGGACCCTGAAAATTAAAAACCTGTCGTTCGGTTTCAATTTTACCATCTTTTCCTTCGGC
>CAZIWT010000023.1:0-31832 GCA_964542895.1 uncultured Thermodesulfobacteriota bacterium | reverse complement strand
TTTCTTTAATGCCATTAAGATAAACTATTGTTTGACATTGACCGATAAAAAAAATAGAATAGGTTCAATAATAACAATTTTTATGGAGACATTCTAATGGCTAATAATTCATCCTCCGTAACCAAAGGGCAGGCGGTCTACGCCCTCGTCATACTCGTCCTTATAAATTCGGTCAATTACATGGACAGATACGTCATCAGTATCCTCTTCCCCCTGATAAAGAGAGATCTTAGTCTTACCGACTCCCAGCTGGGTCTGTTGGGCGGCGTTGCCTTTACTGTATTTTATGCCGTGATGGCCCTCCCGATGGGCCTTGCCGTCGACCGCTTCAGGAGAAAGTATGTCTTGGCCTTTGGAATACTTATATGGAGCCTGGCAACCTTTTCTTCGGGACTCGCCGGAAGGTTCATAACCCTTTTTACCGCAAGGGCCTTTACCGGAACCGGGGAGTCGTCGGCGCACCCCTCCGGCGTTTCGATGCTCGGGGACTATTTCAGCGAAAAGGTGAGGGCCACGATGATCGCCGTATTTCAGATGGGCGTCCCCCTCGGCGCGGGACTGGGCTTTATCCTGGGGGGAATCCTCGCGGTAAAATACGGGTGGCAAATGACCTTCTTCATATACGCCGCCCCGGGCATCATCCTGATACCATTTATTTTCCTTATGAAGGAGCCGATAAGGGGCGGCTCCGAGGGCCTGACCGCCGAGGCGAGCGAAAGGATAGAGTTGGAGGGCTTCGGGACTAAAGTCAGAAAGATTCTCTCCTTGAGAACGCTCCGTTACCACTACGCGGCCACCGCCCTGATCATGTTCGGATCCCAGGGCTTCAACATGTGGATGCCCTCCTACCTTGAAAGGGTATGGCATTATGATCTCGCAGTTGCGGGAAAAATCGCCGGAATAGCGATGCTTGTCGGGGGGGTCGTCGGCGCCCTGGGTGGGGCTATAATCGCAGACATCTGGTCTCGAAAAGACAATACGGCAAGGATAAAGACGCAGTCCCTCGCCGCCCTCATAGCCGTCCCCTTCATGTTCCTGGTGCTCATAACACAAAGCAAATCGATACTGATAGGATCGATTTTCATCGCCATAATCCTCTCCGTTGCGATGTTTCCGATATTGTCGGCCATCATCGTCAACCTGACGGAGCCCCAGGACCGGGGTGTGGCCATGGCGCTTCTGCTCGTCTTTCAGACGGGGATAGGCTTCTCCCTGGGGCCGGCCTTTGTGGGATGGACAAGTGACATTTTCAACAATTTTGGATTTGAAAACTCCTTGATATACGGGCTCGTCGTCCTCCCCCTGTCATATATCGCTGTGGTGGTCATGGGAATATTTGCCCTTCGTCACTTCAGGTCGGACTACGAAACGGTACAAAAGAGGATAGCCGATCTGGCAAAAAAGTGAGAATTGATCTTGCGGGACAGGAGGTGAGATATGACCCTAGAAGGCCTATATCCCCATAAGGTAAAACGGATAGAATTGGTGGGGCACGACTGCGCCTACATCGATGAAGGAGCGGAGAGGGAGACAGGCTCGACCCTCGTTTTTCTTCACGGATTCTCCGTAAACCTCACCTGCTTTTCGAGAAATTGCCCCTATTTTACAAAGAAGAGGCGCGTCGTCGCCCTTGATTACCCCGGTTATTATCTGTCCGAGAAGGATGAGTGGGTCTCATACAGTATCCCCTTTATGGCGGACGCCGTTGTCG
Source organism: uncultured Thermodesulfobacteriota bacterium (assembly GCA_964542895.1). Classification (GTDB taxonomy): domain Bacteria; phylum Desulfobacterota; class Zymogenia; order Zymogenales; family Zymogenaceae; genus Zymogenus. Next base: position 30,121 of record CAZIWT010000023.1, on the reverse strand, counting down.
AGCTTATCGAAAAGCTCAAACTCGAATACGCAATCGTCGTTGGAAGTTCCATGGGCGGTGCGGTAGCCATGGAGACGACGTTAAAAAGACCGGACCTTATATCCTCACTGGTCCTTGTGGCCCCGGCCGGCTTTTCGGGGAGAAACATACTCCTTGCATCCCTCCTCTCCCTTCAGACAAAGCTTTTTCCAAGGGAGAAGATCATAAAGCAGATGACGGAGCGACTTTACGACAGGGTGACCACCTTCACCAACGACAAGAAGCTCCCCTTCCTGGACAAGATAACCGCCGGCTACGACGAGATGGTAAAGAGAAAGGACTATGAGCTCTGGATCAACATCCTCTTGGATATGGCAAGGGAGGTCCTCAGGGCCGACTACCGCAAAAGGGCGGGGGAAATTAAAATCCCCACATACATACTGTGGGGGGACAAGGACGAGGTCCTGCCGTCGGCTGGAGCCAAAATCGCGCAGAGGTGCATGGGGGATAACCTGTCGGTGGAGATGCTGCCCGGCATGGGCCACCTCCCCTTCGTGGAGGCGCCGGACGTCTTTAACAGGAAGGTGGACGAATTTCTGAAGTCAGAGGGGCTGTAACGATCCCGCTATTGTTATTTATGGGATTCTCCCCGATGAAAAGAGTATTTGCCATCCCCTTCCTCCCAATTTTGATCTTGTCTCTTTGTGTGAATGCGTCTGCGTTAAAAAGTCTTCGGGCGGAAGAAAGGGGGATCGGGGGGGTCAAGCCCTCATCGGTTTACAACGACTACAACAAGGGAAAGCCCTTTGAGCTTGCCTGGGAGATAGCTTTCAGGGGAACGGTTATAGGATACTCCATATCGCGCTTCTCATTTTCGCCAAGGGGCGATCTCAAAGAAGAGGGAATTAGAAAGTTCAGTATAGATTTGGGCGTTATCACGGTTTTATGCAGCGAAAGGACCGCCACGACCTGGGACAGCTCCGGTCTGATCGTCTCATTTAGATCCACAAGAGATGTAAACGGCAGCGTCGACAAGAGATTTTTCAAGCGCGATGATGTGGGAACCGCAACCCTCAAGATAATAAAAGGGAACAAGACCAGGGAGGTCTCCCACACCAGAGACGAGTTTGACTTCACATCAGGAGACCTTTACCTTAGAGGATTTCAGGACAAATCGGGGAACGTTACTTACAGGATAATGTTTCTTACCGACGGAAAGATAGGCTCGCTCTCCTACACCTATATAGGAAGAGAGAAAGTCAAGGCTACAAACGACACCGAGGAGTGTGCTAAGATAGACATAGTGGGGAAAAAGGGCGGCGGGATATTTCTGATCAACGACATGGGGATCGCCCTCTACTTCAAAGTCCGGTTCCCCCTGGGGGATTTCTCTTTCACCCCCACCGATCTGGCGGAGGCGGAAAAGGCTATCCTGAGTGAGGCCCCTTCAAATTAAACTTTCTATCTTGGGTACTCATATATTCTCCTCGAATATTTTGACCCCCCAACAAACTTCGATGGGCCTGTAAAAAACAACGCCCGCTTTTCTCTTGTCATTTTTTACAACACATATTTCCTTTTCTATTTACCAAACGCCTCAAGTATGGTACAAAAATATAGCTTAACAAGTAGTCTTCAAGCTATTATACAAATCGAGAGGTTTTAAATTATGTCGAGAAGCGTACTAAAGACGAAGATTTGTGACATGATAGGAATGGAATACCCGGTGTTCTGCGCCGGTATGGGGAACATTTATTTCGGGATGAAGTCTGTAACCGGCTCGAAGCTCGCGGCCGCGGTAAGCGAGGCGGGCGGGGTCGGCGTCATAGGCGCCGCAATGATGACACTGGACGAGATGCACCAGGCCATAAGGGAGGTGAAGGAGCTGACTAAGAAGCCGTTCGGCGTCGACCTCCTTTTGCCCTCCGGAGTAGAGGAGAACGCCGGCGATCTTTCGGGTCTGAAGAATATTTCAATCAAAGAACTTCAGGAATACCTCCCCAAGGAGCAGCGGGAGTTCGTGGACTCCCTGATGAAAGAGCTGAACGTCAAGGATATCTCCTTCGAGCCGAATTTGAACATGACTCTTATGAGACCGAGGGACGCGGTCGATATATGTCTCGAAGAGAAGGTGCCCGTATTTGCGGCGGGACTGGGCAACCCCGCCTTTATGGTGGATGACGCCCACGCCCAGGGTATGGTGGTCATGGGGCTTGTGGGAAACGTAAAGAACGCCAAGAGGGTCGCCGCGTCCGGGGTTGACATCATTATCGCCCAGGGAACCGAGGCGGGAGGCCACACGGGAAGGGTGGGTACGCTCGCCCTCATTCCCCAGGTGGTGGACGCCGTCTCTCCCGTTCCGGTGCTGGCGGCCGGCGGCATCGCCGACGGCAGGGGACTGGCGGCGGCGCTGGCCCTCGGTGCCGAGGGCGTCTGGGTCGGTACAGCATTTATAGCCACGGACGAGTCGGACGATTATCGGTTCAACAAGGAGAAGATCGTCTCCGCCGACGAGGAGGGAACCAAGATTACAAAGATTTTCACGGGGAAAACGATGAGGGGCATCAAAAACGAGTTGATGAGGAGATGGGACGAGGCGGGACTCGCCACCCTCCCCATGCCCCTTCAGTCGCTTCTGATGGCGGATCTCGTCTGCGGGCTTATCGAAGAGGAGCGCACCGATTATATCAGCCCACCGGGGGGACAGGCGGCCGGCCTCGTAAAGGAGATAAGGCCCGCCCGGGAGGTCCTTGAACATATCGTGGGGGGGGCGATAGATATTCTAACGGTAGATATCCCAAATAGAGTGGAAGCGAAAGAAAAATAGCGTAAAAACCGCCGACTCCGGGAAATAGTGTGTAAAGGAGCGGTTGCCTGTTTTATCAGGCAAATTCGTGTATCGCACTGAATATTAAGAAATCTTCGGAAGGCCGCCGGGGCCGAATATAGAAATATTAGGCCGCTACTTTACTGAACTCCTTCAGCAGGATCTCCATCCGATTTGCTCCCCTTTGGCGGATCCTTTTTAGCTTTGAGTCTGTCTTCTTTATCTCGTTTATAAGCTCGCCGTCGATATCCTTGATGTAGTCCTCCGATTTTTTAAGGACCTCGGTTACGATATCTATATGATCTTCGATCAATCGGATGTAATCCCGGCAGTAGTGAGGAAACGCCCCCATGGCGCCCCTGTATCCCAGATCGTAGGCCTCGATAACCGCCTGGAGAAATTTCTGATATTTATTCAGAATCTTGTGGTCATCGCAAATACGCCCCAGGGGAACGTGTATCCCCTTGTCCTTGATACGATCCAGTATCATCAACTCCCTCGTTACATGCGAACCGTCGATATACACCTGTAGGAGCTCCATGTTCTCTTTCAGCATCCACGGAGGGACTTCCTTTCCCTTGTCCAATCTATCAGAAGAGTTTTGAAGCATTTCCAAAAGTACGGCAATACTCTTAAGCTCATCCTCTAAATACCTTATAGTCTCCATCTTATCATCCTTTTTAAACACTCAATCCTACCTATAACTGCAGTCAGAAAGCCGGTTAAGCAATCTAAAACACTCAAACAAGAAATCTTAACCTAAAATAGTCATTAATTTGCTTTCTTCAAGGTTAATTCAAAGAAAAACATAAACGTTTCGACTATACATTACCAATTTGATGTAATAAATGTAAATAGGTCAAAGTGTGTATTTTCCCACAAAAAAGTGTGTATTTTAACAATGGGGGGGAGGTCGATATTCATTCAATGATTTGATTAGTTCCTTCAAAATTACCAAAGCCTTGTCCTTTTTTGTCTACAAATTTACTAATTATTTTCATTTCAACGGCTTTATTCTTGACAATTAAACTACGATGGCGTTATCCTTATATTATGTCGACATGTTCAAGAACATTAGACATTTTTTTTATAATTAGGTGCCAATTATGTATCAAGAAACGGCCCAGAAGCTAAATTTCAAACAAGAAACGATAAAGCCGGGCGTCAAGCGGGGAGTGTGGAACGGCGGTCCCTTTACCGTAGTTTATTATGAATACGCCCCCGGCGCGAAATTTCCCTCCCACAGCCACGAGTCGTCACAGCTGACGGTCGTTTTGAAGGGAACTATCGAGTTCTCCTTAGGCGAGGACAAAATCCTCGTCAAGGCGGGAGATACGATCTATCTCCCCACGAATAGGTCCCACGGCGCGGAGGTACCCGAGGACGGTGAAACCGTTCACTCCATTAACGTCTTTTATCCCCGAAGAGAGGAACACCCTTAAATGAAAAACAGAAGGCCCACAGAAAAGTATATTTTTTATCGTGATTTGAAGTGTCATTATCCCCTCATCGTTCGGGGCGATGGGATCTACATCTACAACGACAAGGGACAAAAGATCATCGACGGCGCCTCCGGGGCGGCCGTGGTTTGTCTCGGCCACAGAAACAAAAGGGTGATGAACGCCTGGCTGAAACAGGCCGATAAGATAGCCTACGTCCACATGAGCGCCTTTTCCAACGAGCCCATATTGAGGCTCTCCGAAAAGCTTGTAAACATGGTTGGGGACAGGCACTATCACGTATACTTCACGTCCGGCGGATCGGAGTCGGTCGAGGCGGCTATAAAGCTCGCCCGCCAGTATCATCTCGAAAAGGGGAGGCCCGAAAGACACATGGTAATCGCCAGATCGATATCGTATCACGGCTCTACCCTCGGGGCCCTCTCCCTTACCGGCCACCACTACAGAAGATTCAAGTTCTCCCCGATTCTCTTCAGCTTTCCGAGGATAAGTCCCCCCTACTGCTACCGCTGTCCTTTCAACCAGACGAAAAAGACCTGCAATCTCGACTGCGCCGAGGACCTCGAGCGTGCCATCGTTGCCGAGGGAGAGGAGCTGATATCAGCCTTCATCTTTGAGCCGGTGGTAGGGGCCTCGGCCCCGGGGATCGCCCCGCCGGTAGGATATATAAAAAGAATCAGGGAGATTTGTGAGAGGCACGACATCTTGATGATAGGAGACGAGGTTATGAGCGGCATCGGCAGGACTGGTAAATTTCTCGCCTCACAACATTACCACGCAAGGCCGCATATCATCTGTCTCTCCAAGGGGTTGTCCTCCGGTTACGCGCCCCTAGGGGCGGTCATGGTTGAAAACGAGGTCTACGATATACTTAAGGAATCCGGCACCCATGCCTTTGTCCACGGCCATACGTTCGGCGGACACCCCGCCTCGGCGGCGGTGGGCCTTGAGGTCTTAAAGATTTTAAAGGAGAAAAAGCTTATCGAGCACGTCTCCGATATGGGTAAATACTGGATACCGAAGCTAAAAGCGCTCAAGAAGAAACACCGCATTATCGGAAACGTCAGGGGGAAGGGACTCCTCATAGGCATTGAATTCGTTGTGGACAACAACAGGGGAAAGGGGCCCTTCGATCCCTCGCTTCTCATCAGATTGAGGATTCAAGAGGAATGCATGAGGAGGGGTCTCTATGTATATCCGGGGGGATATGCGGTCAAGGGGATAGCGGGGGATCACATCTTGCTTGCACCCCCCTATATCGTCAAGAAGAAAGATGTGGATAGGATCACCGATATTCTTGACGATTCAATCGGGGCCGTGGAGGAGTCCTTGAATTAAATTTTTCCTTATGTCTCTTTGGGGGCGACAACGAAGTCGAGCTTTTGCATCTTTCCTTTTAAGCCCCTTATCACGGTCATCTTGAGTCTGGGATTTTTCGGAAGCCCCACCAGTATCCTGTGAATATCGTCGACGCTCCCTATCTCCTCACCTTCGATGGCGACGATCAGGTCGCCCGATTCGGAATTTTTATCTGAAATCTAATCCCCTTTGGAAATGCTGTCACTCACACCGGAATCGTCATTTAGCTCTGTCGTCCTTCCCCGGCCTTTATCTATATGGGCGAGGGCCCTCAAGAGATTTTGTGCGCCTTCGATCATCTAAAAATCTTATATATTAACATAAAAAACCCCAAAGTCTTTCCCAAAAGCGAAAACAGAAATTCCTCCATCGACCGGAGGATTCCCGAACCACACCTGTGGAATAATATAGTCACTGTTTTGTCGTTTACAATCCGTCAGATGCGATTTCCGTCAGGACGCACCAATCCCCCAATCCACAGAGGCCTTATTTAATTTAACTGGATTATCTATATGTGACGAATATCACAACTTGTCAAGAGATGTCTCCCACCGGCTCCTTGATCGACCCCCCGATTGACCAAATTGACCCGATTTTCTCCGCTCCCTCCCCCCGTCAACCTCTCCTTCACCCTCTGAGCCTATCGCCGCTCCCATCTTCTCGATGAAGCCCTCCGACGATATCGACGCGGCGCCGCGCCGCTCGGACGCCCTGACGACCTCCTTGTCCGACGTCACTACCACCCGCTCCACCCCCGCCGCCTTCTCCACCAGCTCCACGATGACGTCGTCAGCCCTCTCATCCCTTTTCGTAAAGATCACGTTTATCCCGGCGCTCCTCTCGACTCCCCTCTCGACCCCGCCGGCTTCCGCCGCGTCAAAGACCACGGTAACGGCATGGCCCCTGACCTTCCGATACCTGACCAGGTCGTTGATCAATCCCCCTCGGGCCGCCTTCATCTTCCTACCTGGAACGGCGCCGTATTCCGCCGCGGTCATAATCACGTTGTATCCGTCGATGATTACGTGCACTTCAATCCCCCTCGACCTACTGTTTAGATTAAACCCGTCGAGCCCCGCTCATAAGCCCCATCAACTTAATAAATACTGTTTTAGTCTCCCTCCTCAAGTCGTCGAAGCTCCCGGAGTTGTCGATAACGAAGTCCGCCCTCCTCTTCTTCTCCTCGAGGTCCATCTGCTTGTCTACCCTGTTTTCCGCATCTTCACGGGAAAATCCGTCCCTCGCCATAAGCCTCTCTATCTGCGTCTCCCTATCTACGTAGACTACGACAACCACGTCAACGATGGCGTCCGCCCCGGACTCGTAAAGGAGGGGTATATCGAGAACGAGCGGCCCTTTAGGTTTAGAATTTCGGTAGTCATCGATCTCCCGCTGGATCTCCCTGAAGACCTCCGGGTGGACTATGGCGTTCAGATCGTTGAGGGCCTTTCTGTCGTTAAAGACGACGTCCCTCAGCTTTTCCCTGTCGAGGATTCCGTCATCTGTGATTACCCCGTCCCCGAACCTCTCCACAATCGCCTCAAGGGCCGGCCTTCCCGGCTCCACGACAACCCTTGCGAGAATATCCGAGTCGACGATTTTGGCTCCAAGCTCAGCCAAGATCTTCCCCGCACTGCTCTTGCCGCTGGCGATTCCCCCCGTGAGACCTACAATAAGCATTATACATCCTCAATAGCAATAACAGTTTCAAAACTATCGAATCATTATAGCGCTCAACATCCTTCCGGTATTTTGCCCCTCCCTCCGATACGAGTAAAAGAGATCACCCCTGCAGCGGGTGCAAAGCCCGACTGAAAAGATGTTCTTTTCGGGCACTCCCGCCTCGCGAAGGAGAGATCGATTAAGACCGATGAGGTCGAACATGAACCGCCCACCCTCCGTCTCCGAGAGGTATTCACCCCCCGATTTGCATTTTTCATTGACCGCCGCCGCCACCTCCGGGCCCACCTCGTAACAGCAGGGGCCGATGGCCGGGCCTAAGACGACCACGATCTCCTCCGCCCTCGAGCCGAAAGAGTCTCCCATCGTCTCTACCGCAGCGGCGGAGATTCCTTCAAACGTCCCCCGCCACCCGGCGTGGATAGCCCCCACCGCGCCCCCTTTGACATCCGCCATCAAAATTGGGACGCAATCCGCCGTGAGCACAGCCAGGACCAAGCGAGGGATTTTGGTAACGACGCCGTCCGTCTTCATCCTCCCGAACATCTCTTCGCCCTCCGGCCTTTTGAATATGGGGGTCACCCTCGCCCCGTGAACCTGATCCATGACGAAGATGTCGGAGACAGCGACGCCAAAATGGTCGGCGGCGGCCTCGTAGCTCCTCGTTACCTTCGGGTCGTTTACTCCCTTCCTATCGAAGTCGAGCCCGCCGAATTGTTCCGGCCCGTTCCTCGTGGTAAATAAATAGTCGATTTTCCCGATTTTGTCAAGAAGATCGACTCCGACAACCTTCATCGATGACCACTCTTTAATATCAACCATCACTTCTCAATACCTTCAGAAGCTCCTCGATATCCCCCGGTACGCTGGACCTAAAGCTCATCTTCTCGCCGGTAACCGGGTGGTCGAATCCCAGTACCTTTGCGTGAAGGGCCTGTCTCTTGAGGGCCAAAACCGCCTTTTTGAGGCTTGGGCTTGAAAGCGTTTTCGCCGCCTTCATCGAGCCGTAGGTCCTGTCCCCGCAGACGGGGTGTCCCATGTGGGCCATGTGGACTCGAATCTGGTGGGTACGCCCGGTCTTCGGCCTCAGCTCGACGCAGGTCATCTGGGAAAACCTCTCGACGACCTTGTATTCGGTCACCGCCCTCCTCCCTGTGTCCCTGGAGGCGGTTATCCTCTTTCTGTCTTTCGGGTGCCTGGTGAGAAACGCCTCGATCCTTCCTGAATCGACGTTTATCCTCCCCCAGCAGACTCCTACATATATCCTCTCGGTCGTGTGGGCCCTAAACTGGGCGGACAGCCCCTCGTGGGCGACGTCCGTCTTTGCGACCACGAGAATCCCCGATGTGTCCTTGTCGAGCCTGTGGACGATCCCCGGCCTGTCCTCCGGTCCGCACTGGGAGAGGGGGATCCCCTTAAAAAGGAGGGCCGAGACCAAAGTCCCCCTATTTTTTCCGGCCCCCGGATGGACCACGAGGCCGGGGGGCTTGTCAACAACGACCAGGTCATCATCCTCGTAGACGATATCGATATCTATATCCTCAGGCTCAATAGCCTTTGCCTCATTGGGGGGAATCGAGACTTCGATCTCCTCCCCCGCCGAGAGACGCTTGCTCGGACGGCATCCTTTTCCGTCGACGTTGACGTTTTTGTCTTCAATAATTTTTTTGATTAGGGATCTGGAAAGGTCGTCAAGCTCATCTGCGAGGTATTTATCGAGGCGCCGGCCGTCCGCGTCTTCCGAAACCTTGAGGGTAAAAATACGATGAGCTTTTTTGGAGATAGGGGTGTCTTTTATTTTCTCATTTTGTATCTTCAAGGAATCTTAAATATTACATCTTATATTTTTAGCCTGCTGAACCATAATATCAACGATTGCAAGGTCATAGAAGTTGCTGTTTGCGGTTATCTCGGGAGCGACCCTGCTGAAATAGACCTTCCTTCCGCGCTCTATCTCCTTTTCCAGAAGGTCGAAGAGGTTGTCGTTAATAAGGCCCTCCTTGACCTTTTCTTTATTGTAGATTGTAATATCCGAGATTATGGTCCTTGCCAATCTCTTGGCCGCTTCCTGGTCGGTTATGAGATTCATTCTTAGTTTCCCCGGTTTTCACGACCTTGGTAACAAGATTTCAGACATATTATTGCAAAAAAACGATTGTATGTCAAGACATTAGAGTATGGGCACCGTGTGCATCAATGGAGCCTCTCCCCGGGGCCTATAGAATCCTCGAATCCAACCTCCCTTTGAAAGCTCTCGATGATTTTCTCCTTGCACCCGATGCAGAGAGTCGCCTCCATCTCAAAATAGACGTCTCTTTCCATCATCTCTTGATCTTTCTCATCTATTTGGGCGATGACTCCCTCGACATCCGAATCATCCTCATTGAGAACGCCGTCAAATCCGGCCTGGGATACAAGCCTAACCTTGTAAAACAATCCCCCGCTCAAGATCTCCTTACCGCATCTCTGACAAACTTGAACCGACATGGCTAAGTCCCCCCATGTATGCCTTCCAGGGCCTCCGCGACCTCCTCTATACCCACGTTTTCAGACGGCAAATCAAAACCCTCGTCCGCGAGTCTCCTTATCAAGACGAGGAACTCCGGGAGATCGATCTTCAACCTTTCCAATATCCCGTCATTGAAGAGGAATTTTATAGGGGGCCCGTAAAAGATTATCTCCCCCCCATCCAAAACCAGCACGATGTCCGAGAGGATCGCCTCGACGAGAGAGTGGGTAATAGAGAGCACCGTCAACCCCTCCCTCCTGTTCAGATCCCTGATCAGTCTTAAAATATCGCGCCTTCCCCTCGAATCCAGCATCGACGTGGCCTCATCAAGTATGAGAATTTTTGATCCCAAGACCAGTATCCCGGCTATGACGAGTCTCTGCTGCTCCCCGCCGGAGAGATGGTGGGGGGGCATTTTTTTAAGTTGAGACAGATTAAGCCTCTCAAGAGCATCCGAGACGCGCCCTTTCATCTCCGAAGTCGGGACGCTTTGGTTTTCGAGACCGAACGCTATATCCTCCTCAACAACTGCGGATACAATCTGGTTTTCCGGATTGGAGAAGACAAGCCCGACGTCATCCACCAATTCCTCCGGGGAGATCCTTTTCCCGGCCACCTCAACGGTACCGCTGTCCGGTGTAATCAGGCCCTTAACGATCTTAGCTATTGTGGTCTTGCCGGAGCCGTTCGGCCCGATGAGGGAGGCGTACTTACCTTTTGGTATGTGAAGATCTACGCCTTTCAAAACGTCGGTTTTTGCCCCCACCGCAGAATTGTAGGAAAGGTGGACATCAGAGAGGTGAATCAACTTCTCCCCCTGAATCGTCTGACGATCGACTCCTTGATATCTTCGACTATCATGTAAAGACATGGAATAATCAGAAGCGTCAGCACGGTGGCAAAGGTAAGCCCCCAGACGATCGATATGGCCATAGGCGCCAGATAGGGCTCGCTTCCGCCGAGTCCGAACGCCATCGGCCCGAGTCCACCGATCGTGGTCAAAGAGGTAAGTATGACGGGTCTGAGCCTCGTTTTCCCCGATTCGAGGACGGAATCGTAAAGGGACATCCCCGATTCTCTCGCCCGGTTGATAAAATCGACCAGGACAAGGGAGTCGTTAACGACGATACCCACAAGGGCCACGATCCCGATAACCGCAAGGAGGGAGAGCTCTATATCCATGATGAAGAGCCCCGCCACGACCCCTATAAAGGAAAACGGTATCGTAAAAAGGATAATGACCGGCTGTACGAAGGATCTAAAGAGGGCCGCGAGGATCACGTAGATGAGAAATATCGCGAGCCAGAAGGCCCTGACCATCGAATCGAGGGATTCCTGAGTGTCCTCGTATTCTCCGCCGTATTTAAATGTAACTCCGGGGAACTCCTTGCTCACGGTCCCGAATTTCTCAATGAGAAGCTTGTTTACGGCACCGGAGGTGATCTTCTCCTTGACCACATCCGCCGTTACGGTAATGTTCCTCTCCTTTTCGGAGTGGTATATCCTCAATATTCCCTCACCGTACACGATGTCCGAAAACGCCTTTATCGGGATTCTCTCACCGGACAGGTTCGGCACGGAGAAATTCATGAGATAGTCGCTGTTTTTGAACTCGTCGGCGTATTTCACAATAATATCTATTTTCTTATCACCACGCCTTATGTTCCCGGCATCCCCGCCGGAAAACGCGTGGCGTATCTCTGCCGCCACCGTCGCCACATCGAGGCCGAGGGAGCGCGCCCTGTGCTCATTGACGACCACGCGGATCTCGTCCTTACCCACCCTGAAGTTGTCATCGATATCCTTGACCCCTTCGATCTTACCGAGCTCCACCTTGATCTGCTCTGATAGCTTCCTCAGGACGTCGAAATCCTCCCCCCTTATCTCAACGGCCACCGCCGACCCTGTAGGCGGTCCACCGTGAAGCTCCGTGAATGTAATCGATGTGGGCCCCGGAATCAAGGAGGTTTTATCCCTCAAATCATTGATGATATTCTCCGCACCTATTTTTTCGTAGCCGTGCTCCGTAAGCTCTATCCAGAGCTGCCCTACATAAGAGCCCTGAATAGGGGCCTCGCCCGTCTCTATAAATCCCACAAGGGTTATCATTGCCGCAACGTTCTCCGACGCACCCTCGCTCTCCATCACTATCTTCTCAACCTCCTTGACAACCCGGTTGGTCTCTTCCAGATTTGAATTTACGGGATTGTATATATTGATCATAAACTGCTCGGCCCTTGCCTTCCCCATGAAGACAAACTCCATGGTCAGAAGCGCAAAGACTATGGTAATGACGGCAACGCCGAGGAGGCCCAAAAATATCATATAGCGTCTTCTCAAGAATCCGCCCAAAAGGCCGCCGTAAAATTCTCTCACCTTGTTGAACCACGCCCTGGCCTCCTTCGCCTTTTCATCCGTCTTTACCTTTACGAATTCCGCCAGGTGGGACGGGAGGATCAAAAAAGCCTCGAGAAGAGACGCCAAGAGCGTTATGATAACCACCTGCGGTATGACCTTCAAAAACTTTCCGGTTATCCCCACCATCATCAAGAGGGGAAGGAAGGCCGCTATGTTCGTGGAGATGGCGGCGGTTACGGGAAGGAACACCTCCTCGGTTCCGGTTATAGCCGCCTCCGAGGGGGAGAGACCCCTCTCCCTATATCGAAAGACGTTTTCCGCCACCACAATCGCATCGTCTACAACTATACCCAGAACGAGGATCAGCCCGAACATCGAGAGCATATTCAGGCTCATGCCCATATAATGCATAATTATTATTGCAAGGAGAAATGAAAAGGGGATACCCATGGCGGCCCAGAAAGCTACCCTCGACTCCAAAAAAGTGTATAAAACAAGCAGCACAAGGATAAGCCCGATAGCCCCGTTAAAGAGGAGAGTGTTCTGCCTCCTCACAACGTATTTTGAGATGTCCTGTACCAGAGTGATCCCCGCCCCCTCCGGCAGAAGTTTTTCCTCCTCCTTGACGAGCTCCTTTACCTCCTTGACGATATCGATAATATCGCCTTTCGCCTTCTTGTTGACAAAGATCGCAACGGTACGGGTGCCGTTGAGCCTTCCGATTATATCCTCTTCCTCGAAGGTCTCTACAACGTTCGCGATGTCTTTTACCTTTATCGTTCCGGTGGGAAGGGAGCGAATTACCACGCTTCCGATATCGCCTTTGTCCTCCACCTCCCCCATTGTCCTTAGAAGTATCTCTTTTCTCCCCTGGTCGAGGGAGCCGCCCGGAATATTGAGGTTTCTCTTTTTAATGGCGTTTATGATCTCGGTCATGGTGAGGTTTGCGGCCTCGAGTTTTCTCGGGTCTACCTGAACCCAGAACTCCTTGTCCCTGTAGGCCCACAGCTCCACGGTGCCTACACCGTCTATCAGCTCGATCCTCTTCTTCAGCCTGTCCGCTGAGTTCTGCAGATACTCCTCCGGGACGTCACCGCTGAGCCCCACCGTTATGGCGGGAAACTCGGCGCTTAATTTCAGATACTCGATATCATCCACGTCTTCCGGGAGGTCCTCTACCTTATCCACCTCGGTCTTTATGTCATTGAAGAGCTGATCGAGCTTTATCCCCTCGATATCGCTTTCCGCCTGGACTATGATCGTGGCGACCCCCTCCCTCGTCCTTGACTCCAGCTTTTTAATCCCGTCGACGTCCGCGATCTCCTCTTCTATCGGTTTGGTGACAACCTTTTCTATCTCCTCCGGAGACGCGCCCGGATACGGGGCGACGATTATAATGTAGCCGTAGGCGATTGCCGGGAAGACCTCCCGATTGAGGTTTCTCGCAAACATCACCCCGAGGATGAAGACCGCGATGGTAATCATATTTACCAGAACGGGATTTCTTACGGAAAATTTCGGTATCGACATTATTCCATCTCTTAAAAACAGCCGATTTTAGATCACCCTATTCTTCTGAGGATTTATCTATTACCAGAACCTCTGTGCCGTTTTTCAGGTTTTCCTTGCCGAGATCGACCACAAACTCTCCGGCCTTCAGTCCTGATAAGATCTCAACCTTTCCTTCGTCTATAATCCCTGTCGTCAATTTTCTTTTTCTGGCCGTATTCCCTCCCTCGACGACAAAGCAGTATGGACCAACCATACCCTCACTTTCAAATAGGAGCGTATCAAAGGGGATGTTAATCGCTTTCTCTTTCTCTTCAACAATTATGCGGATATCCCCGAACATCCCGGACATCAACAGACGATCTTCGTTTTTAAAGAATATCTCGACCGGGGCGGTTCTTGTATCCCTTCGAATAACAGGCGCCACTTTCGATACCTTGCCCCTGAAGACCTTGCCCGGAAAGGCGGGCACGGTAAGCTCCGCTTCCATCTCTTTCTTTATGGAGGCAAACTCGATATCCGTAACCTTTATCGAGACCTTTATTCCCCTTCCGCCGACTACCATGGAGAGCGGGGTCTGGGTTGTGGCAAGCTCCCCCCTGTCGAGATGGTTTATCGCAACGATACCGGAGATGGGAGATTCCACGACGACCGGCTTGAACTCGTCCCATGTCTCGGTTCTTTCAAGGAGAACCAGGGTCGAGCCCTTGGCCACCCTGTCGCCCTCCCTGTAGTTGTAGCGTATTAGTTTTCCCGGAACCACCGAGTAGACCGTCACCTCTTTCTCCGCATGGAGGTCACCGGTATAGAAGAGGGTTCTCCTCACCGTACCGTTTTTTACCTCTATTACCGTTACCGGATTTTTCTTTACCTCTTCCACTTTATCGGCAAACAATTTTGAATTCAGTATACGACTGACAACAAGCGCTAAAAAAAGGACGGCCAGAACCGCGACGACTATATATAATATTTTTTTGCTTCTCTTTTCCAATATCTTCCTCCAGTAAAAAGGAATAAAAAAAGACAAGTATTGTCCTTGCCTTCAATTCAGGTTAAATTTTCATGCCGACATCGATCATCTAACCCGCTCATCCCATTAAATACTTCTCCGCATCAGAATATTTCAATAAAAATGAGATTTTGTCCATTTGCCTTCCTCTATATATCCATTTAATTTATCCAGGATATACATCCCTACTACTATCTTATGTATCCCTCCCTCACTTTCCCTCCAGTGTCCGTTCATCCTCTACCCTACCATCCCCTCCCCCCCATTCTATACTCTCCCCCCTCTACCATCGGCACCGTTACTCCTTCACTTTTTTGCCGTCTTCTTGTCGGCCTTCTTTTCCTTCTTCTCGTCGGCCGCTTTATCTATGTCTTTGGCCATATCTTTGGCCGTATTTTTTGCCTTTCCCTTTACTTTAGACGTTGCTTTCGTCTTTTTATTTCCCTCTTTTTTTACTTTTTTCTTCTCTTCTTTCTTGGTCTCTTTCTTTACCTCTTTTTTAGCCTCTTTCTTGACCTTCTCCTTCTTCTCTACGCTCTCCTTTGCCTTCTCCTTATCTGCCTTGGCGGCTTTGACCGGCTTTGCCGCCGGGGCTTTTTTCTTTTCCTTCTCTTTTCCCTTCTTTTTTTCCTTCTCTTCGGGGATAAGCTCGATTATGGCCATACGGGCGTTGTCTCCCGTTCTCCTTCCCAGCTTCATTATCCGGGTGTACCCCCCTTTCCTGTCCTTGAATCTTTCGGCGTATTCATCGAAGACTTTTTCGACAACCTTCCTCTTTCTTATGAACGACAAGGCCTGCCTGCGAGCGTGGAGGTCTCCCCTTTTGCCGAGGGTAATCATCTTCTCGGCATAACGCCTGAGCTCCTTTGCCTTGGCCTCCGTGGTCTCGATCCTTTCATGATCCAAAAGCGACGTGGCCATGTTTCTCATCAGGGCCTTTCTGTGGCTTGTGTTCCGCCCGAGTCTCCTTCCAGCTTTCTGATGGCGCATATCTTTATATTCCTCTCACGAACTATAATCTCCCGACCCCCCCTTAACCTATCCCCGACCCTTAACTTATCTCCCTAAATACATTTGCTACAAATATTCCCCGATAAATATAGCTCAATCCGACAACTTTCACCCCCCCCCCGCCCAAATCCCCCTTAAATCCTGCCTTTACCTACTCGGAAAAAGTCTTCTTCTCCTCCGATTCGGTAAGGTCTTCCGGCGGCCAGTTTTCCAGCTTCATGCCGAACCTCAGGCCCATTTCGTTCAAAATCTCTTTTATCTCGTTAAGCGATTTTCTGCCAAAGTTCTTCGTCTTCAACATCTCGATCTCGGTCTTTTGCACGAGGTCGCCTATATATTTTATGTCGGCGTTTTTGAGGCAGTTTGAAGACCTGACGGATAGCTCGAGCTCGCTGACCGGTCTCAGCAGGTTCTCGTTCAGCTCCTCCCTCTGCTCCTCCACCTCCTCCAGATCTTCCTCTGCATCTTCAATGAAGTTGATAAAGATGTTCATATGCTCTTTCAATATCTTCGCCGCAAGGGCGATGCTGTCTTCCGGCAAGACGCTTCCGTCGGTCCAGACCTCGAGATTCAGCTTGTCGTAATCGGTTCTCTGGCCTACCCTCGCCGAGGTGACGGTGAAGTTAACTTTTTTAATGGGCGAAAAAACCGCATCGATGGGAATCGTTCCTATTGGCTCATCCTCTTCCTTGTTCCTCTCCGCCGGGACGTACCCCCTCCCCCATTTGACCTTCATCTCCATCTCGATCTTGCCGTCCTTTGAAAGGGTGGCTATATGTTGATCCGGATTGAATACCTTCACCGAATCGTCACATATAACGTCTCCCGCCTTGACCACACAGGGGCCCACGGCGTCGATCCTGACGGTCTTTGGACCCTCATCGAAGAGCTTGAACCTTATTCCCTTTATATTCAACAGAATATCCGTTACATCTTCCACAACACCGGGAATCGTAGTATACTCATGAAGAACATCTTTTATCTTGACCGAAGTGACGGCGGCCCCCATAATAGAAGAAAGGAGTATTCTCCTCAAGGAATTCCCGATGGTAATGCCGAATCCCCTCTCGAAGGGCTCGGCCGCGAACTTGCCGTAGAACTCGTTGATTTCGTCCGAGTCCGCCAAAAGCTTCTTAGGTTTTATCAACTCTCGCCAGTTGGCTTGAATAGTACTACCCATAAAACCTCCCAGTCCTGAAGAACTATCCTCATACGGATACTTTGATCCTACTTCGAGTATAGCTCTACAATGAGGTTTTCCGATATCGGCATAGTCAGCTCTTCCCGTGAAGGCAAGGCCTTTATGGTACCGGTAAAGGAATTTTTATCGTAATCGAGCCAGGATGGTATCCCCCTTCTGGCCACGGTTTCGAGAGAATCGAGGATTCTCTCTATCTTTCTGCTCTTTTCCCTAAGCTGTATTTTATCGTCGGGACTCGTCAAGAACGAAGGGATGTTGACCTTCCTCCCGTTTACCAGAAAATGGCTGTGTCGGACAAGCTGTCTAGCCTCGTTTCTGGAGCTGGCAAATCCCAGGCGATACACCATGTTGTCCAGCCTTCTCTCCAGAAGTACCAGGAGGTTCTCCCCCGTAATCCCCTTGATCCTCTCAGCCTCCTTGAAATAACGGTGAAACTGGCTCTCCAGTACACCGTACATCCTCTTTACCTTCTGCTTTTCCCTGAGCTGATTTCCATATTCAGAGAACTTGGTCCTTCCCTGACCGTGCTCACCGGGGGGATAATTGCGCCTCTCGATGGCACACTTCTCTCCGAAGCACCTGTCGCCCTTTATAAAGAGCTTCATCCCCTCTCTTCTGCAGAGCTTACACACCGGACCCCTATATCTTGCCAAATCAAACCTCCGACTATCTAATACCGCATTTGATAAACAATACTCAGACCCTTCGCCTCTTGGGCGGCCTGCATCCGTTATGAGGGATCGGCGTCACGTCCTTTATCACGTTCACCTCGAGTCCGGCCGCCTGAATGGCCCTCAAGGCCGCCTCCCTGCCGGCGCCCGGCCCCTTGACGTAAACGTCGACCGTCTTCATCCCGTGCTCCATCGCCTTTTTGGCGGCGTCGGTTGCGGCCTGCTGCGAGGCAAACGGAGTGCTCTTCCTGGACCCCTTGTATCCCTGCATCCCGGAGCTGGACCACGTCAGGACGTTTCCGGAAAGATCGGTGATGGTGACGATGGTATTGTTAAACGTAGACTGAATGTGGGCTATTCCCACATTGACGTTCTTCTTCTCCTTCTTCTTCCTGACTACTCTCTTACTTTTTGCCATTTATTATTCCTGTAATCTATGTCTTTCTCTTTATCTTTACCTTCTTGGGCCCTTTTCTGGTTCGGGCGTTGGTGGAGGTTCTCTGCCCCCTGACGGGAAGCCCCTTTCTGTGTCTCAAGCCCCTGTAGTTTCCCAGATCCATGAGCATCTTCACGTTCATGGACCGCTCTTTTCTTAAGTCTCCCTCAACGGTGTATTTGGAGGTTATTATCTCCCTTATGGTGGTTATATCCTTATCCGTCAGGTCATCGGTCTTGAGATTAAAATCTATTCCGGACTCTTCCAATATCTTTTTCGACACGGACTTGCCTATGCCGTATATATATGTAAGTCCGACAATTATCCGCTTATTCTTGGGCAGGTCCACCCCAGCTATTCTTGCCAAAGCTTTACCCTCCTTTTACAGTTATCCCTGGCGCTGTTTGTGCTTTGGGTTTTCGCATATTACCCTGACAACGCCGTTTCTTTTTATAATCTTGCACTTGTCGCAGATCTTTTTTACCGATGCTCTCACCTTCATTTGTCTTCCCCCATTTGTCAGTCAAACCCTCTTAAAGATACAAACTACTTGGAACGATATGTTATCCTGCCCCTGGAGAGGTCGTACGGTGAAAGCTCCACTGTGACCTTGTCTCCCTTCAGAATCTTTATGAAATGCATCCTCATCTTCCCGGAGATGTGTGCCAACACCTTGTGACCATTTTCCAGCTCTACCTTGAACATGGCATTCGGGAGGACCTCCTGCACAGTACCCTCAACTTCTATGGCCTCTTCCTTCGGCATAAATTATTTACCCTTTAAAAGAGTTTTACTATTCCTCTAAAACCTCGGTTATCTTCTTGAAGATATCACCGATTCCCCCTGTTCCGACGATTGACCTCTTAAGCCCCTTCTCGCTGTAGTACTCTATAAGGGGCTCGGTCTGCTCCGCATATACCTTGAGCCGCGCCTTTATCGTCTCCTCCTTGTCGTCGTCCCTCTGGTAGAGCTCGCCGCCGCACTTGTCGCATTTACCCTCCGATTTGGGCGGCTCGAAGACCACGTGGTACATGGCCTTGCATTCCCTGCAGGTCCTCCTCCCGGTAAGCCTTTTCAACAACTCGGCGTTGTCCACATCGATGCTGATGACGTGACTGATCCCGTCCCCCTTCCCCTCCAGCATCTCGTCCAGGGATTTCGCCTGATTTACCGTTCTCGGAAAGCCGTCCAGGATATAACCGCTTTTACAATCCGCGTCCTTGAGCCTCTCCTCCACGAGTCCCACGACCACCTCGTCGGGGACGAGGTCTCCCCTGTCCATAAATTTTTTTGCCTCTTTACCGAGCTCAGTACCAGCGGCCACGGCACTCCTCAATATGTCGCCCGTGGAGATCTGCGGGATATTGTATTTCTCCGCCATCTTCACGGCCTGGGTTCCCTTTCCCGCCCCCGGGGGGCCCAACAGAATAATGTTCTTTTTACCTGACATAAGCTTTTCCACATCCTCTAATTATCAACTTCAGCTTCCACTCCAGCTAACAGAAAATCAGGAAATTCTCTTTCCATTGAGAAAACAACAGATATATTTACAATACCTAATTCATGCCCAATTTCAAAAATCACGCCCCGTCAATACCTATTCACTCCGTCAATCACCCCAAGCCGACCACCATTAACTTTACGACAAGAACCAAACCCAAGCTCAACGGCCCCATCCATCCCAGATTTAAAACACTCCATCCCCCCGTCCCCCCATCACACCAACCAAATCCTGGGGCCCCGGTTATCTTCTCCCCTTCAGCTTCCCCTTCTTCATAAACCCGTCGTAGTGCCTCGTTATCATGTGGGACTCGATCTGCTGGGCGGTATCCAGAGCCACACCCACAACGATCAGAAGCGCCGTTCCGCCGAAGTAGAAGGGAACGTTGTAAAGGGCTATGAGGATCGTCGGCAGCACGCAGACCGCCGCAACGTAAAACGCCCCCACAAGGGTAATCCTCGTCAGGACCTTATCTATGTAATCCGATGTCTTTCTCCCCGGCCTGATCCCCGGGATAAAGCCGCCGTATCTCTTCATATTATCGGCGACATCTATCGGATTAAAGGTAACCGCCGTGTAGAAATAACAGAAGAAGACGATCAATATAACGTAAAGAAAATTGTACAACGGGGCTACGGGACTGAACTGATTTTGCAGGGACAGTATCCACGGATAGCTGTCACTGATACTCTTCGGCAGAAAGTTGAATATCGTCAGCGGAAACATGAGTATCGAGGAGGCGAATATCGGGGGGATAACCCCCGCCGTATTTATCCTCAACGGGAGGTGCGTGCTGCTTCCACCGTACATCTTTCTTCCGACGACGCGCTTTGCATATTGAACGGGCAGTCTCCGCTGTCCTCTCTCCATGTAAATAATCGCCGCAACCACAATCACCATTACGACAACAAGTATAAGGAAGTTCAAGGGCGATATTCCCGCCTCGCCGACAAGGCCGATGGACTGGAGTATGGCGGCGGGCATCCTCGCCACGATTCCGGCGAAGATTATAAGGGAGATTCCGTTTCCGATGCCCCTCTCCGTGATCTGCTCGCCGAGCCACATTATAAAGGAGGTGCCGGCGGTAAGGGTTATCATCGTCATGACTCTGAATGACCAGCCGGGATCGAGCACGACGGGATCCCCGAAGGGGCTCTGCATCTGCTCCAGGCCGAAGCTTATGGCAAAACCCTGAAAGGCGGAGAGGACCACCGTCCCGTATCTTGTATACTGAGTGATCTTCTTTCGCCCCTCCTCCCCCTCTTTCGACAGCCTCTCGAGATACGGGATAACCACCGTCAAGAGCTGGAGGATAATGGAGGCGCTGATGTAGGGCATAATCCCCAGAGCGAAGACCGAGAGGTTTCTCAATCCCCCTCCCGAGAACATGTCAAAGAATCCAAATAGGGTCCCCGAGGCACTGTCGAAAAACGAGGACAGCGCGGCCGCATCAATACCCGGAGTCGGTATGTGGATACCAACCCTGTAGACCGCCAAGAGCGCAAAGGTTATTAAAATCCTGTTTTTGAGCTCGGGGATCTTAAATATATTCTGGAATCCTGACGTCACTTAGATCACCTCCACCTTTCCGCCGCCCGCCTCTATTTTTTCCTTCGCGGACTTTGAAAACTTGTGGGCCTTGACGGTAAGCGCCTTTTTGACCTCCCCCACACCCAAGACCTTGACGCCGTTCTTCGCCTTGTTTATCTTCTTCTCCTTCATCAATTCGACAGCGTCCACAACGCCCTTAACCTCGAGCCTGCTCAAATCTCTCAGATTTATTATAGAGTAATCCTTTTTGAAAAGGTTTTTAAATCCCCTCTTGGGAAGCCTTCTCGCCAGCGGCATCTGCCCTCCCTCGAATCCGGGTCTTACCCCTCCCCCGGAGCGGGAATTCTGCCCCTTGTGGCCCCGTCCCGCCGTCTTTCCGCCCTTCCCGGCCTCTCCCCTGCCCACCCTCTTTCTCTTTTTTGTCGCTCCTTCTATTGGCTTCAGGTTGGAAAGATCCATCTCCTACTCCTTTACCTCGACGAGGTGAATGACCTTTTTTATCATCCCCCGGCTCTCCGGGGTGTCGGGAAGCTCGACGGTCCTGTGCATCTTGCCGAGACCCATTCCCTTCAAAACCCTTCTGTGCTTCTCGGGCCTTCCGATGCCGCTCCTGATCTGAGTAACGCTAATAGTTTTTGTGCCTTTCTTTGCCATTAGTCTCCCATCCCCCCGCCAATTAACTTTAACTATAACTGTTATCTATTACTTCTTTTCGACGCCCAAGTTCTCGACGGATTTACCGCGAATCCTGGCTATATCCTCAGGGCTTCTAAGCTGGGCCAGGCCGTCGATGGTGGCCTTGACGAGGTTGTGTGGATTGTGGGAGCCAAGACACTTGGTGAGGATGTTTTTTATCCCCGCCGTTTCGACCACGGCCCTAACGGCCCCGCCTGCTATGATCCCTGTTCCCTCCGAGGCGGATTTCAACAGGACCTTTCCGGCACCGTATTTCCCTATTACATCGTAGGGTATGGTCGATTTCAAGAGGGGTACCGTTATCATGTTCTTCTTCGCCTTCTCGATCCCCTTCCTTATCGCCTCCGGGACCTCCTGGGCTTTACCCATACCGTATCCCACCTGGCCGTTTCCGTCGCCCACCACAACCATGGCGGAAAAGGAAAAGCGCCTGCCTCCCTTTACGACCTTCGCCACACGGTTGATATGAACTACCTTGTCTATGAACTCATTTTCGTCAGGAAAAAACGACATGATTTAAACTCCACAATATATCATGGGCCCTAAAATTCCAGTCCCCCTTCTCTCGCGGCGTCGGCCAGCGCCTTTACCCTTCCGTGGTAGAGATAGCCTCCCCGGTCGAAAACGACCTTCTTTATTCCCTTCGCCCCGGCCTTTTCTGCGAGGTTTTTGCCCACTATCTTGGCGGCCTCTATGTTACCCCCGCCGCCCTTTCCAAGCTTTTTTAAGACTTCCTTACCAACGCTTGACGAACTGGCCAGAGTCACCCCGAGACCGTCGTCTATGATCTGAGCGTAAATGTGCCTTGCGCTCCTGAAAACGGAGAGCCTCGGCTTGACCGAAGTTCCCTTTATCTTCAGCTTTATCCGCTTTTTTCTTCTCAGTCTTCCGTAAACCCTTTTTGATAGCTTCTTCACGGGACTACTCCTTAAACGCCGGTCTTCCCGGCCTTCCTCCTGATCCTCTCATCAACGTATTTAATTCCCTTTCCCTTGTAGGGCTCGGGCTTTCTCAAGCTCCTTATATCCGCTGCCACCTGACCAACCAGCTGCTTGTCAAAACCCTGAATTGTTATCAAGGTATTTTTTTCGACGCTTGCCTTTATCCCATCGGGAAGCCCAAACCTGACCGGCTTGGAATAACCTATGTTCAACACAAGCTCTTTCCCCTCTACATCGGCCCTGTATCCCAATCCGTTTATCTCCAGGGACTTTTCGATTCCCTTGGAAACTCCGGTGACCATGTTTTCTATCAAAGCCCTGCAGAGCCCCTGAAACGATCTGGATCTCCTCAAATGGTTATCCGAGGTCACGATTATATTATCACCCTCCACCTTGACGGCGACCTCCGGGGGTATTGTTTGCTTCAAGCTCCCCTTGGGACCTTTTACCGCAATCTCACCGTCCTTGACAACGACCTCGACGCCTGACGGTATTGGAACGGGCTTTTTGCCTATCCTTGACATCTTCTACTATTCAACCCCTATTTATAATTATGAGAAATAGCGTCAACTGCCGGGCCCAAGCCCGAATAACATAAAAAAGATATTATTAATAATGCCTGTCGCTTAATAATGCTCTCCGCCCTCTTGCTCCCCTCCCCTTATTGATCCCCCCTAATCCCATCTCCAAACACAAAATCCCGTCCCCCTTTTTCGGCCCAAAATCACCAGACCTTGACGAGGACCTCCCCGCCTACCTTCTCCTTTCTCGCCCTTTGATCCGTCATAACCCCCTTCGAGGTGGATAATATTGATATGCCGTAACCCCTCAGGACTTGCGGGATCTCCTTGCTGTTAACGTAGACCCGTCGGCCGGGCCTCGACACCCTCTCGATCTTCTTTATCACCAGATCACCGTCGTCAATATATTTCAGGCGAATCCTAATAATCTTGTGTTTATTGTCCTGAAGCTCCTTATAATCCAATATATACCCTTCTTCCTTCAATATTTTCGCTATAGCCAATTTCATCTTGGACGAAGATATATCTACGCTCTCGTGTTTGGCCATCTGGGCGTTTCTTATACGTGTGAGCATATCGGCAATGGGATCGGTCATTGTCATTGTATGTTTCTCCTCGCTACCAGCTGGACTTAATCATTCCTGGGATATCTCCCCGGGAAGCCAGTTGCCTTAGACAAATCCTGCACATATCGAATTTTCGATAGTACCCTCTGGGCCTTCCGCAGATGGGGCAGCGGTTGTACTCCCTCACCTTGAACTTTTTCTTCCTTTTTGCCTTGGCAATTATAGACTTCTTTGCCACTCAAAACTCCTTTTTGCTAATCGGCAGCATAAATTAACCACTAAAGGGCATACCAAAATATGCCAGCAACGCCTTTCCCTCCTCGTCGGTATTGGCGGTGGTTACGATCGTTATGTTCATCCCCTTGATCTTATCGATCTTGTCGTAGCTGATTTCGGGAAAGATGATCTGTTCTTTTATACCCAGCGTATAGTTTCCCCTTCCGTCAAAACCCTTGGGACTCACGCCCCTGAAATCCCTGACCCTCGCCAGTGCGATGTTGACGAGACGGTCGAGAAACTCGTACATCTTCTCCCTTCTCAGCGTAACCATCGAGCCTATGGGGTTTCCATCCCTAAGCTTGAAGGACGCGATGGACTTTTTCGCCCGGGTGACCACGGGCCTCTGTCCCGCTATCGAGGCGATCTCGTCGGATGCGCTCTCCAGTACCTTTATATTCTGGAGCGCCTCTCCAAGCCCCATGTTCACAACTATCTTCGTAATCTTGGGGACCTGCATAACGTTAGCGTACCCGAAATCCTTCTGGAGCTGGGGTACTATCTCTTTTTTATAATATTCCTTTAAACGAGCCATGATCCAACACTATCTATCCAAAATTTCATCACAATTTTTACAGGATCTCACCTTCGTACCGTCTTCCAATATCTTTTTCCCAACCTTTACGGGAACGTTGCATTTGGGACAGACGATCATCACGTTCGATATCTGAATGGGTCCCTCCTTTTCAACGATTCCCCCCTGTCTGTGGGCCGAGCTCGGCTTTACATGCCTCTTGATGAAGTTCACCTTCTCTATAATAACTTGTCCCTTTTCCGGATTCACCCTCAAGACTTTACCCTTCTCGTCCTTGTGCTTTCCCGAAATCACCTGAACCGTGTCGTTCTTTCTTATTTTTGTCTTTAGTCTGGACATTAACTCTTCCCCTTTCACACCTCTACAGGACTTCCGGAGCGAGAGAGACGATCTTCATGAATCTCTTGGCACGAAGCTCCCTTGCGACGGGCCCAAAAATTCGGGTTCCAATAGGCTCCCCCTGGGCATTTATCAAGACCGCGGAGTTGTCGTCGAATTTGATGTAAGTTCCGTCCGGCCTGCGCACCTCCTTTTTCGTCCTTACCACAACGGCCCGAACCACGTCCCCCTTCTTCACCTTGGAATTCGGGATCGCCTCCCTGATCGAGACGGTTACGATATCGCCGAGGGAGGCGTATTTGACCCTTGATCCCCCGAGCACCTTTATGGTGAAAAGCTTTTTGGCGCCGGTGTTGTCGGCCACGTTCAAAATCGACTGCATCTGAATCATAACGGTCAACCTCTATTTCGGCCTATTCGGCCTTTTCGAGGACCTCCCTTAGAACCCAACGTTTTTTTCTGCTCAACGGCCTGCTTTCGAGGATAATCACCTTATCGCCGATCCCACACTGGTTTTCGGAATCGTGGGCCATGTATTTCTTGCGCCTTTTGATATATTTTTTATAAACGGGGTGCATAAGCGTCCTCTGAACCTCCACAACGATGGTCTTGTCCATCTTGTCGCTTACCACCGTTCCCGTTAACGTGCGTCTTTTACCGCGAGTCGCCATCTACCTTATTCCTCTCTTCTTCGAGCAACTTTTCGTTTATTACCGTCAGCACCCTGGCCCTGTCCCTCTTGGTTATCCTTATCTTCATCTTGTCTTCGAGCTGATTGGCCGCCCTCTGAAACCTCAAGTTAAAAAGGTCCTGGGAGAGGGTCTCCTCACGATCTCTCAGCTCTTCTATCGAGAGCTCTCTCAGATCACTAGCCTTCATTTTCCGAACTCCTTGAGACGAACTTCGTCTTTATCGAGAGCTTGTGGGAAGCGAGCCTAAAGGCCTCTCTGGCCTGTTCTTCATCTACTCCCTCCATCTCATATAGGATCCTTCCCGGCCTCACCACGGCCACCCATCCCTCGACGTTTCCCTTGCCCTTGCCCATTCTGGTCTCGGCGGGCTTTTTGGTTATGGGCTTGTCGGGAAATATCCTGATCCAGATCTTCCCGCCTCTCTTGACGTACCTCGTCATGGCGATACGGGCGGCCTCGATCTGCCTTGCGGTCATCCAGCCGGAAGTAACCGCCTGGAGCCCATAGTCGCCGAAGTTAAGCCTGGAGCCGCTTATTCGGACGCCCTTCATTCTCCCCTTTTGCCTCTTTCTGTATTTTACCTTTTTAGGACTTAACATCGTTATCCGCTCCGCTACCTGTTCTTAGAGGGAGGTGGGTGACTCGCCCGGCATTACCTCGCCGTTAAATACCCAGACCTTTATCCCGATTATTCCATATGTGGTTTTAGAGACGGCGGTCCCGTAATCGATATCCGCCCTCAACGTATGAAGGGGAACCCGCCCCTCCCTGTACCACTCCCTTCTGGCCATCTCCGCCCCACCGAGCCTGCCGGCGCAAGATATCCTCACTCCCTCGACGCCGAGCTTCATGGCGGTAAAGACTGCCTTCTTCATCGCCCGTCTAAAAGAGACCCGCCTCTCAAGTTGCGTGGCGACGTTTTCCGCGATGAGCTGTGCGTTAGCCTCGGGTTTTCTCACCTCTTTGATATTTATCGCCACATCGGTTCCGGTAATCTTCATCAGATCCCGCCTGATGTTTTCTATCTCCGCCCCTTTTCTGCCTATTATGATTCCCGGACGGGCCGTATATATATTTACCGAGGCCTTGCCCGCCGCCCTCTCTATCTCTATCTTGGCGATGCCGGCGTGATAAAACTTCTCCTTGATGCTCTTCCTTATCGCCAGATCGTTGTGGAGGTTCTCCTGATAATCCTTCTGGGCGAACCACTTGGAATTCCAATCCTTGATTATCCCGAGCCTAAGGCCTATGGGATTTACCTTTTGTCCCACTTTTTCCTCCCGTTGATCATTTATTTCCTACCCCCTACCAACTTTACCCTGTCCACTCACCCTCCAATCCCCCCACTTCTCCTGCCCCCCTTTTGTCCCGACCCCCTACCGACCGGCCACGACCGGTTCGATCACCTCTCGTCCAAGATGACCGTGATATGGCACGTCCTCTTGAATATCCTGGTGTACCTACCCATCGCCCTGGGCCTGAACCTCTTCCACGTGGGCCCCTCGTCAACGAAGATCTTTCCTATATAGAGGGTATCCACATCGATGTCTTCCCTTAGGCCGGCATTAGCCACGGCACTGTCGATCAGCTTTTCGACTACGCTCGACGCCTTTTTATGCGTCAGGGAGAGGATCTCCTTTGCCTCGCCTACGTCTTTGCCCCTGACAAGGTCCGCCACCGGCCGCACCTTGAAGGGCGAGATCCTTATATATCTGGCCCTGGCTTTCATTTCCACCTCATAAACTCCCGTTACTGTTACCTGCCTCTGATCTTCGATTTCCTATCAGCAGCGTGGCCGTAAAAGGTTCTCGTGGGAGAAAACTCCCCGAGCTTATATCCCACCATATTTTCGGTTATAAAGACCGGAATAAATTTCTTGCCGCCGTGAACCGCTATGGTCATTCCCACCATCTCTGGGATTATGGTGGACCTCCTCGACCATGTTTTGATGACCTGACGATCCCCCTCCTGTTGTGCCCTTTCGACCTTTTTCAAAAGATGATCGTCAATGAACGGTCCCTTTTTCAGCGATCTTGGCATAACTACTTTCTCCTCTTGACAATGAATTGATCGGTCGTTTTGTTCTTTCTCGTCTTATGCCCCTTCGTAGGCACTCCCCAGGGCGTTACCGGGTGTCTTCCCCCGGAGGATTTTCCCTCACCTCCGCCGTGGGGGTGGTCGACGGGGTTCATCGCGACTCCCCTGACCTTGGGCCTTCTGCCCAGCCACCTCGATCTACCAGCCTTTCCTATGCTGATGTTGCTGTGCTCCTGATTTCCCACCTCGCCTATTGTGGCGAGACAATCCTCCAGGAACATTCTGACCTCCCCGGAGGGGAGCTTGAGCTGTATGTACTTGCCCTCTTTTGCCATCAACTGGGCTGCCCCCCCCGCGGAGCGAACCACCTGTCCCCCCTTTCCCGGCTTCATCTCTATGTTGTGGATCTGAGTTCCGAGGGGAATATCCTTTAAGGGGAGGGTGTTTCCCGGCTTTATCTCGGCTGTCTTGGATGTCTTTATCATGTCCCCAACGTTAAGCCCCAGGGGGGCGATTATATATCTCTTTTCACCGTCAACGTAATGCAGCAGCGCTATTCTGGCGGAGCGGTTCGGATCGTACTCGATGGTGGCGACCTTAGCGGGGATCTCCCACTTGTTTCGCTTGAAATCGATTATCCTGTAGCGCCTCTTGTGACCGCCGCCGCGGCGCCTCATGGTTATCCTGCCCTTGTTGTTCCTTCCCCCGGTGCTCTTCTTCGGGGCGAGAAGCGACTTTTCGGGACTCCTCTCGGTTATATCGGAGAAGTCGGACACCTCCTGAAATCTCCTCCCGGGAGAGGTGGGATTATATTTTTTTATCGCCATCTGTTATACTCCCTCAAAGAACTCGATATATTCCCCCGGTTTCAGCTTCACTATCGCCTTTTTCCAATCGGCCCTCTTGCCCTGAGATCTCCCGAACTGCTTGACCTTCCCCTTCATCATAACGGTGCGAACGTTTACAACTTTCTTGTTGAAGACCTTCTCAACGGCTTCTCTGACCTGTATCTTGGATGCCCAGACCGGAACCTTGAATGTAACCTGCTGGGCGATCTCCTTCTGAACGTTGCTCTTCTCGGTTATTATCGGCTCCAGAAGTATGTCATAATACTCTTTCATAACAGCGCC
This sequence comes from uncultured Thermodesulfobacteriota bacterium, assembly GCA_964542895.1. Lineage (GTDB taxonomy): Bacteria > Desulfobacterota > Zymogenia > Zymogenales > Zymogenaceae > Zymogenus. The sequence continues at coordinate 1,327 of CAZIWT010000023.1, read as the reverse complement.
TTTTCTATCAGCTCCACGGCCGGACGGGTAACCACAACGGTATCGTATTTCAGCACATCAAAGACGTTAAGCCCCTTGACGGGGAGCAGTTTGACTTCCTTGATGTTTCTCGAGGAGAGCTCGAGGTTTTTATCCCGCTCGGGGACGACTATAAGGGTCATACCGCTGTTGCACTCGAGCTTCTTCAATATCTCCATGAAGAGCTTAGTCTTGATTTCCGGGACATCGAGCCCGTCTATGATCATAATCTTCCCTTCTTTGAGCTTCTTTGTGAGGGCACCCTTCAGGGCGGCCTTCCTTACCTTCTTCGACACCTTGTAGGAATAATCGCGGGGCTTCGGCCCGAAGATAACGCCGCCGCCTACCCACAGGGGCGACCTTGTTGAGCCGGCCCTGGAGCGTCCCGTACCCTTCTGCCTGTAAGGCTTCTTTCCACCGCCCCTCACCTCCGCTCTCCCCTTCGTCGAGGCGGTCCCGCTCCTGCGATTTGCCAGCTGCATCTTGACCACATCGTAAAGGAGGTGATCCTTAACATCGGTATCGAATATCTCCTCCTTAAGGGTGATCTTGTCGATGACTTCCTTATTGGTATTATATATATCCACGCTGGGCATTTATCAGCTCCGCACCTATGATATTCCTTTGACTATAACTATACCGTTTTTGGCCCCCGGGATCGCTCCCTTGACCAGTATCAGGTTTCTATCCTTTTTGACGTCAATCACTATAAGGTTTTTAACGGTAATCCTCTCATTTCCCTTGTGGCCCGGCAGCTTCTGTCCCTTCAACGTTTTGGCCGGCCACGCACACATACCTATCGATCCGGGCGCCCTGTGAAAGCGTGACCCGTGGGTCTTCCTGCCTCCGGCAAAACCCCATCTCTTCATAACTCCGGTAAAACCCTTCCCCCTCGAGCGGCCGGTTACGTTAACTACATCGCCGATCTTAAAAATATCGGCGGTAATAATTTGTCCGAGTTTATAATTTTCCAATTCTTCTTTGGGGACACGAAACTCCCTGATTACCCTGTACGCAACCTCCCCCGCCTTTTCGAAGAATCCCCTTTTCGGCTTATTAGCGCTGTTGATATCCCTCTGGCCGAAACCCAAAGCCACGGACGCATAACCGTTCTTCTTGGGCGTCCTGATATCCAAGACGGCGCATGGACCGGTCTCTATAACGGTCACGGGAACGGAATTTCCCGACTCGTCAAATATTTGGGTCATACCCAGCTTTTTTCCAATCATGCCGCCCGGCATCTATCTCTCCTTTAGAACTAAAACCCTTTATACAAATTCAAAAGATTCACTGCCCACACAAAATCTCC
>CAZIWT010000022.1:0-33028 GCA_964542895.1 uncultured Thermodesulfobacteriota bacterium | reverse complement strand
TCATTCATTTTTTTCTTGACACAATAGTATATAAAATATATAATTTTCGATTAACTTGAAATACTGCGTCTTTAGAGAAAAGACTTGATTGGTAAATTGAATTTGGAATATGTAAAGTTAAAACGGGGAAGTTAAAACGGCAGCTGCTTTTTAAGTTGATTCCGTTTTAAGTATTAAATAGATATTGGTTGTTCAACTAACTTTCAAAGGAGAATTTGATGTCTAACGAGAAACTGATGAATCGATGGTGGGTAGTTATTGGTGCTATTCTGATTCAGTTAAATCTGGGCGCAATGTACGCATGGTCTGTTTTTACGCCGTATCTGAAAGGCACAAGCTCGGACGGCGTTACGGAATTCGGTTTCACGGCAACTCAAACACAGTGGATATTTTCTGTTAGCATCCTGGTCTTTGCAATCGTAATGATTTTTGCAGGCAGGTGGCAGGATAAGATCGGCCCGAGGAAGGTTGCTCTGTCTGGAGGTATCGTTCTGGGTCTGGGATATATCCTGGCCAAATTTTTCGGGACGAGCTTTTTAGGCCAGCTTATCTGCATCGGCGTAGTCGGCGGTGCGGGAATCGGTCTTGCTTACGTCTGTCCACTGGCCGCGTCGGTAAAGTGGTTTCCCGATAAAAAGGGGCTGATCACGGGACTCGCCGTTGCCGGCTTTGGCTTCGGTGCGATGATCTGGGTAAAGCTGGGAGGAGCCTGGGGCCACCTCATCGACAATTACGGCGTTCTTAACACATTTGCGATCTACGGGGTGCTCTTCGCCTTGTCGATTCTTTTAGGCTCCATTGTAATGGTAAATCCCCCCGATGGTTACAAGCCTGCGGGTTGGGAGCCTCCAGCGGTAAAGAATTCCGCTCCATCGGGCGGTGAGGATTTTACACCATCTGAGACCTTCGTGACTCCCCAGTACTGGATGCTCTGGATCATGTATGCCTTTTCGGCAACTGCAGGGCTCCTTGTAATCGGGAATATAAAACTCTTTGGGATATCGTCCCTCGAGGCCAACTCTTTTGTGGGCAACGCTTCGGCGGCGGCGGGAACGGCCATGGTAATCTTCGCCCTCATGAACGGTATCGGCAGGATTACCTGGGGCACGATCTCGGACAAGCTCGGCAGGGCCCGCTCTATCCTCCTTATGACACTCCTTCAGAGCATAATGATGATAGCCATCATCTGGATGGGCGGAACTATCGCATCGCTTTACATTGCCGCGGGTTTGATCGGCTTTAACTTCGGCGGTAACTTCTCGCTCTTTCCCACCGCCACGGCGGACTTTTTCGGACCGAAAAACCTCGGCGCCAACTACGCCCTCGTCTTTACGGCGTACGGCCTCTCGGGGATTATCGGCCCCATCCTTGGCGGCAAGGTCTTCGACGTCACGGGGAGTTACCTATGGGCATTCATCCCGGCTTCGGCCCTGTGTCTCATAGCCGCTGCAATCTCGCTTCTCACCAAACCACCACATCACAATGAGATTGGATCGGCCAAGACCGTCGGAGCACCTGCGGGTAAATAATTTCGATGTTAAAAATCAAATCGATTTGAAAATATTTTCGAACGATTTATAAAGAATTCAAGGAGGATTTAGATATGGCGGATGAAAAAGCAAGTACCTTTGAAGGAAAGAAATTTGCCCCACCGGCAAGCTTCACCAAGAAGGCTTACATTAAAAGCCGTGAAGAGTACCAGAAGATGTGGGACGAGTCTGTAAAAGATCCCGACGGCTTCTGGGGAAAGATAGCTGACGAATACATTACCTGGTTCAAGAAATGGGACAAGGTAAACGAGGAAAACTACAAGGAAGCTCAAATCAAGTGGTTCGTGGGCGGAAAGCTTAACGCCTGCTACAACTGCCTTGACAGGCACATGGGCACCGACAAGGAAAACCAGAAGGCGCTCATCGCCGAGGGTAACGAGCCCGGCGAGTCTTGGGAGTACACCTACAGGGAGCTCCTCACCGAGGTTTCCAAGTTCGCCAATGTTCTCAAGAGCCTCGGCGTTAAAAAGGGGGACAGGGTAACCCTCTATCTCCCGATGATCCCCCAGCTTGCCATAGCGGTTCTTGCCTGTGCCCGCATCGGCGCCGTACACAGCGTCGTCTTCGGCGGTTTTTCCGCAGACGCGCTAAAAGACAGGATCATCGACTGCGATTCAAAAATTCTGGTAACCTGCGACGGAACCTTCAGGGGCGCAAAGGCGGTTCCCCAGAAGGCCAACGCCGACAAGGCCGTTCAAGGCACCCCTGTTAAAAAAGTTATCGTTGCAAACAGGGTTGGCGACAAGATCAAGTGCGATTGGGACGACTCCAGGGACGTCTGGTGGGAAGACCTCATGGCCAAGGCCAGCGACGACTGCCCCTGTGAGGAGATGGATGCCGAGGATCCCCTCTTTATCCTCTACACATCCGGATCCACCGGAAAGCCGAAGGGCGTTATGCACACCACCGGCGGCTACATGACTTACGTTTCATTTACCCACAAGCTGGTCTTCGATTATCACGACGGCGATATGTACTGGTGCACCGCCGACATCGGCTGGGTGACGGGACACTCCTACATCGTATACGGCCCCCTGGCCAACGGCGCAACGTCTATCATGTTCGAGGGCGTTCCCGCATATCCGGACTGGGGTCGTTTCTGGGACGTTGTGGATAAATACAAGGTCAACATCATCTATACTGCGCCCACCGCTATTCGCGCCATCGCAAAGGAGGGCCTTGATCACGTCAAGAAGCGCGACCTTTCGAGCCTTCATCTGTTGGGTAGTGTTGGAGAGCCTATCAATCCCGAGGCATGGGGTTGGTACCACACCAACATCGGTAAGGAAAATTGCCCCATCGTCGATACATGGTGGCAGACGGAGACCGGCGGAATCCTCATCACTCCTCTTCCGGGAGCATGGGAGACAAAACCGGGCAGCGCGACGCTTCCCTTCTTCGGCGTTCAGCCCTGTCTGGTCGACGCCGACGGCAAAGAGGTGGAGGGTCCCGGCGAGGGCTCCCTCTGCATCAAGCGCTCCTGGCCCGGCCAGATGAGGGGCGTCTACGGAGACCCGAAGCGCTTCAAGGACACATACTTCATCCAGTATCCCGGTTACTATTTCTCCGGGGACGGAGCCAGAAGGGACGAGGACGGATACTACTGGATTACGGGCCGCGTGGACGACGTCATCAACGTCTCCGGCCACAGAATGGGAACGGCGGAGGTAGAGAGCGCCCTCGTCGCCCATCCGAAGGTGGCGGAGGCCGCGGTTGTGGGATTCCCCCACGACATCAAGGGTCAGGGCATCTACGCCTACGTAACCCTTAACGCCGGCGAGGAGAAAACCGATGAGCTGAGAAAAGAGCTCGTTAAGCACGTGAGAAAGGAGATCGGCCCCATTGCCACTCCGGACAAGATCCAGTTCGCCGATGGACTCCCGAAGACCCGCTCCGGCAAGATCATGAGGAGAATCTTAAGGAAGATAGCCGAGAATCAGCCCGAGGCCGTGGGCGACACGTCCACCCTGGCGGATCCGGCGGTCGTTGAGGATCTCGTGGAAAACATGATCAAGTAAAGAAACCAATCATCGAATTGATGTAAAATCGAATTGATGAAAAAGGGGGGGAAATTCTCCCCCCTTTTTTTGTTTAAGGCTCCAATCGAACCACAAAAAGATAAAAATCCAATCCATTTGAAAAGAAATCATCCACTCCCCTTTAAGAGTCAAAGAAGCGACGGTAACCGCCCAATCCATTGAAAGAGAAATTACACTGCAGGACTTTTTTTTCATATTTTATTTTGACATTTTTCGGTTTTTTTTGTATAAATACTTAAAAAGGTGTTACGCGCTCTCAGTTGCTTTATCGCTGCTTTCTCGGTTGATCCTCCTCCTGCTGCTCCGCTGCACTCTCGGCTGATTTCTCTTCTGCAGTTCTGTTGATCCTCTGGTTACTCTTTCAATTAATTTGAGAATGGAATTCGGAAGGCAAAATGAACTCAAACGAAGACGGATTCGAATGGTATACTCGTATTCCCTTAAACTACTTCAGAGATAAACACGGACGCGAATATATATGTCACTTCAGCAACGAAAAGGAGCTTTGCAGAATCTACAAGATGTACTGCCAGTTTGAGCCGAAGAGGAGCATCATGGGGGTTCCGCCGGACGATAAGGAAGAGCTTGAAAAGTGGGTCAGACACTTTTTTGGCGAAGACACGAAGAACCTCGTCGTTATGGACCCTGACTCCAAAATAGTCGGTCACGCCGCTCTCTTTCCAATGAGCGAGCACTGTTGTGAGTACTTCATGGCGCTTCTGCCCACAAACCAGAGCGCGGGGATAGGAAAGCTGCTCTGTGTAAGCGTTATCGAGACGGCCAAGTACCTGAACTTCAATCGGGTCTGGATATGCGTTGAAAAAAACAACTTCAAGGCGATCCAGCTTCACAGGAAGCTCGGTTACAAGCTCGTGGGGGGCGGGCTGGGGGACGACTACGAGTTCGAGATCAAAGTCGACGAGTTCACTGAGTGTTGAACCCAAGGATATATTAAAACAGTCTTGTTGAAAATCGCGACGATATTATGATGAAGGCCGCGGCGATTGGGGCCGTTATTCATCTCCAAATTAACCTACCTGCCCTTTACCCATCTCTGATATTTATCCTTCAAACGATTTTTTTGTCCCGCCGACCTTATTTCTTTGGGGAATCTGAGCTAATTCCCGTATATACAGAGTTTGAATAATTCCCCCCCACGTACCTCTTCTCTTCCAATTCGTCCATTCGTCTTACGCTCAACAACTCACAACTCGCACACCGCTCTTCCGGTGCCAATACTCTTAATAAAAAACCGCCCCATCACCCGACCGAGGGCGCTCGATCAACGCCCATCTCCAATTGATATGGGGAAATTTGTACCAAACAAAAAAAAGGCGAACAACAAAGGCACCCCCAGTTTCCGGCCGGATGCCTTGTATTGATCACCCTACTAATAGTCTTAAAAAAACCCCCGATTCCCCCAATCCCCCCCCTCCAAAAACCCGTCCGCGGCTGTCGGCTCCTCCGGGGACCGCATCTATTTCATCAATCCTCTCCCGACTCCCCAAAACTCGTCTGTAGATAAGCTTTTTAAATGACCGAATTCATACCATCAATGATATTCCTACCCCTTGATTAAATCCTCGATCCCCTATTTCGCCGCCTTCGCTCTACCTTTGGCCTCTGTCCCCTTGGCGTTCCCTCTGGATATCTTAACTGCGCAGACCTTGTACTCCGGTATCTTCCCGACAGGATCCAATGCAGTATTTGTTAGGACGTTGGCGGCCGCCTCCGCAAAGTGAAACGGCATGAAGATCACCCCCTCCGGCGCCCGCTCCGTAACCCAGGCCCTCGTCGTGACCTCGCCCCTTCGGGAGGCTATCTTCGCCATATCGCCGTCCTTTATCTTGTGCTTTGCCGCGTCCTTGGGATTTACCTCCACAAAGCCGTCCGGGGAGAGGAAATCAAGCCCGGCAGATCTTTTCGTCATCGTCCTGGTGTGGAACTGGGCGAGAACCCTCCCCGTGGTGAGGATCATCGGATACTCGTTATCCGGGGTCTCCGCCGGCTCCCTGAACTCCACGGCCGAAAAGAGGCCAAGGCCTCTCACAAACTTGTCCTTGTGGAGGTACTTCGTCCCCTGGTGGTCCTCGGTGGGACAGGGCCACTGAAGCCCGGTCTTTTCGATCCTCTCGTACGTTATCCCCGCGTAGCTGGGGGTCAGCCTTCGCATCTCCTCGAATATCTCTTCGGGACCGCTGTAAGACATCGGATATCCCATCCTGGTCGATATCTCCGATATAATCTCCCAGTCCTGCCTCGACTCCCCGACCGGGGGAATCGCCTTTCTCACCAACTGGACGCGCCTCTCCGAGTTGGTAAACGTCCCGTCCTTCTCGGCAAATGTAACCCCCGGCAGGACGACGTCTGCAAGCTCCGTCGTCTCCGTCATGAATATATCCTGAACCACGAGAAAATCGAGATTTTCCAAGGATTCCCTGACGTGGGAGACGTCCGGGTCCGAAAGCATCGGGTTTTCGCCCATGATGTACATCGCCTTGACCTCCCCCTTGTGGGCTGCATCCATCATCTCCATGAGGGTAAGCCCCACCTTGTTCGGGAGGGGCGAGAGGGGCTTCCACCCCTCGGTGAACTTCTTGTTCGCGGCATCATCGATCACCTTCTGATAGGCGGGATATACGTTCGGGAGTCCCCCTACATCGCAGGCGCCCTGGACGTTGTTCTGTCCCCTCAACGGATTCACCCCGCCCCCCTCTACTCCTATATTGCCGGTGAGCATGGCGAGGTTAGCCAGCGACAGGACGTTGTCGGTTCCCGTTGTGTGCTGGGTAATCCCCATTGCGTAGTATATAGCGGAGTTTTTACCCGCGGCAAAGATGCGTGCAGCTTCCACGAGCTTTTCCTTTGGAATCGTCGTTATCTTCTCCACGTATTCCGGGGTGTATTTTTTAACGGTCTCCCTGACCTTCTCGAATCCCTCTGTCCTCTTCTCCACATATTCCTTGTCGTAAAGCCCCTCCTCGATAATGACGTGCATCATCCCGTTTATCCAGGCTACGTCCGTCCCGGGCTTCTGCCTCATATGTATATCCGCGAATCTGGAAAGCTCGATCGAGCGGGGATCGACCAATATCAGCTTGGTCCCGTGGTTTACCGCCCTTCGCATCATACTCCCGATAACCGGGTGGTTCTCCGTGGTGTTCGTGCCGGTTACCAACAGCACCTCCGATTCTTTTACCTCGGCGATGGAGTTTGTCATAGCACCGCTTCCAAACGCTGTGGCGAGACCCGCCACCGTAACGCTGTGTCAGAGACGGGCGCAGTGGTCCACGTTGTTGGTGCCGATAACGGCCCTGGCCAGCTTCTGCATCAGGTAGTTCTCCTCGTTGGTGCACCGGGCCGACGTGAGGATCGCTGTGGAGTCGGGCCCCGTTTTTTCCTTCGCGCTTTTAAGCTTTTCCGAAACGAGGTCGAGGGCCTCGTCCCAGGTCGCCTCCTTGAACTTGCCCCCCTTCTTGATCAAGGGCCTCGTCAGACGCTCCTCGTGGTGGATGAAGTCGTAACCGAAGCGCCCCTTGACGCAGAGGTTTCCGTAGTTCGGCTCCCCCAGGTAATAGTCGGAGGTAACCTTGACTACTTTTCCGTCCTTCACATTCAGATAAAATTGACAGCCCACACCGCAGTACGTACAGGTGGTGCGTACCTTGTCCATCTCCCAATCCCGCCCCTTTCCTGCCGACAACCGCAGGATTATCGCACCCGTGGGGCACGTCGACACGCACTGGCCGCAAAACTCGCACGGCGTCTCCGTAAGGGACTTCCCGTAAGGCGTTCCCGGCACGGCGTCAAATCCGCGGTTCATAAGGTCGTATACCCCGACCCCCTGAACCTCCCTGCAGATCCTGACGCAGCGCCCGCACAGGATGCACTTGTTGTAGTCCCTCTCGATCATGGGACCGTCAATAAACTTCTCGTACTCGTGCCTCTCCCCCTTAAAGGATACCTCCTTTACGCCGTATTCATAGGCCATATCCTGAAGCTCACAGTTTCCGGCGCTCTCACAGGTCATACAGTCGAAGGGGTGATCTGAAAGGAGAAGCTCGATTATTGTTTTCCTTATCCTTCTCAATCGATCCGTTTCGGTCTTTATAAACATCCCTTCGGTTACCGTAGTTGCGCATGCCGGAAGGAGTCCCCTGGCACCCTCCACCTCAACGACGCATACCCTGCAGGCCCCGTAGGGCTCCAGCCTCTCCTCGTAGCAGAGCCTCGGTATCTTGATCCCGTTTTCCATGGCCGCCTCGAGGATTGTGCGGCCCTTCTCCGTCACTATATCCACTCCGTTTATATTCAAATGAACCTCTTGCATTTATCACTCCTTATACGGCTTTTATCGCCCCGGTTGGACAGCGGCTGAAACACATCTTACACTTTATGCAAATCTCAACATCTATCTTGTGCGGTTCTTTCTTCTCGCCCGAGATGGCGTCCGTAGGGCAGACCCTGACGCAGGCGCCGCATCCCGTACAGATTTCGGGATCTATTTCGAGCGTGATTAGGGCCGGACATACCCCCGCCGGACACTTTTTATTCAAGATGTGATCTTCGTACTCTTTTCTGAAATATTTGAGGGTGGTAAGGACCGGATTCGGGGCGGTACCCCCAAGGGCGCAGAGGCTGGCCGCCTTGATGTCGGCGGCAAGCTCTTCGAGTTTTACGAGGTCCTCCGGTTCCCCCTCGCCCTCGCATATCCTCTCTAATATCTCGAGCATCCTCTTCGTCCCGAGCCTGCAGGGGATACACTTCCCGCAAGATTCCTCCTGGGTGAACGACAGGAAGTAGCGGGCCAGATCAACCATGCAGGTAGACGAATCTGCGACGATCATCCCGCCGGAGCCCATGATGGCGCCGGTGGCGTTTATCGCGTCGTAATCGACGATGGTGTCCAGAAGCTCCTCCGGGAGACACCCCCCCGAAGGCCCGCCCATCTGAACGGCTTTGAATTCTTTCCCGTCTAAAACCCCGCCGCCCACATCGAAGATCACCTGGCGAAGGGTCGTTCCCATCGAGACCTCCGCGAGACCGCTCCTCCTGACCTTGCCGGCGAGGCAGAAGACCTTCGTCCCCTTGCTCCCGTCGGTTCCCGTCTCGACGTACTTCTTTCCGCCGTTCTTCACGATCCAGGCGATGCTCGCCAATGTCTCAACGTTGTTTATATTGGTCGGCTTACCCCAGAGGCCCTCGTTTGCGGGGAACGGGGGCCTCGGCTTCGGCATCCCCCTCTTCCCCTCGATGCTGGCTATCATCGCCGTCTCCTCGCCGCAGACGAAGGCGCCGGCCCCCTTCTTAATCTTTATGTCGAACTCCCAATCAGTGTCGAAAATCTCCTTACCCAGAAAGCCCTTCTCGTGACAGGCATTAATCGCGATCTCCAGCCTCTTTATCGCAAGGGGATACTCGGCCCGGCAGTATATGTATCCATTTCTCGCGCCTATGGCGTAGCCGGCTATTATCATCCCCTCGACAACGGAGTGGGGGTCCCCCTCGAGGACGCTCCTGTCCATGAAGGCGCCGGGGTCTCCTTCGTCGGCGTTACAGATCAGATATTTTACGTCCCCCGGGGCCTTTCTGGCGAAGCCCCACTTGGTTCCCGTCGGGAAGCCGGCTCCGCCCCTCCCCCTAAGACCCGATTCCAACACCTCATCGATCACATCTTCCGGCGTCATCGTAGTCAGGGCCTTTCTCGCCGCCTCGTATCCGCCCATCCCGATATATTCATCTATGACCTCGGGATTTATATTCCCGCAGTTCCTCAGCACGATCCTGTTCTGGTTTTCGAGGAAGTCCCCCTCACCGAAGGCGGGGTCGTCCTCCTTCATCACCACCCAGTCGTCGATCACCTCTCCCTTAATGAAGTGGGTCTCGAGAAGCTCCGGGACCCTCTTTGCCGTTACGTCACCGTAGATTATAGATTTCTTCCCCGGCTCGGTTATCTCCACTATCGGCTCCCGGAAACAGAATCCCATACACCCGGCAATGTCGAGCTCGACATCATATTTGCCCGTGGCTATCTCTTTTTCAAGGGCTTTTTTGACCTCGGTCGCCCCGGCGGCTATTCCGCAGGTACCGTATCCGAGAATCAGCTTTGCGGTTCCGTTGACACTCATTTTTTCCCTCCCCCCTTATTATCGGTGTAGCCTTTGAGGATCTTGCGAATATTTGTCGGCTTCAGCTTGCCGTGGGTGTCCTCATCGACGATCATAATCGGAGAGAGGGAACAGGCCCCCACACACATTACAGACTCCATCGTGAACTTTTCGTCCTCCGTGGTCTCGCCGTCTTCAATCCCGAGTTGGTTTGATATCTCCTGGGTGATGAGCTGAGCCCCCGCCACGTGGCAGGCGGTGCCGTGGCACACCCTTATCAGGTGCTCCCCTATGGGATTCAAACGAAACTGGGTGTAGAAGGTTGCAACTCCCAATACCTGGCTCAACTGGTAGCCGGCATATCCCGCCAGGGTGCGCACTATTCCCTCTTCGAGATAGCCGTAAGCATCCTGAGTGTCCTGTAAAATAGGTATCAGCGCCCCGGCCTCACCCCGATATTTTTCTATTATCTCGGTTAAGGGGCCGAGGTCGCTCACATCGGCGTAACGCCTTTCGCCTTTACGTTCTTCTTCTGACATAGTACACCCTACATGTAAATGGAAAAGTATATGTGATACAAAAAGATCTGAAGAGAATACTCTTAACCGTAGCAGGTGGAACAACAAGAACTTGAGAAATAACTGGAGCAGTAGAAACTATTACCCTTTTCAAGACCGGCATGAATACTGTTAAAAGATAGTTGGGGCAAAGGTAACTGGAAAGTGAAGATTAGAAAACCGGTCAAATACCCCCAAGATTCATTGAAAAAGCATAAGGGGAAATAATACAAAAAATGTTTTTCCATTGCAATAAAAAAACGCAATCAAAGACTTAAAATCAAGTTTTTTATTGACTTTCAATTCCTTTAAAGTATACTATTCATCTTCTACGGCAGGTTCAGAAAGATTTGAAACTATTTATTAATAACAATTTTATAAGGATCGATTAAAAGAATTACTTAAAAATATCGAAATTAAAAACGGTTTAAATCTCTCTTCTCACGTTGCAGCTCAAGTTCCTATCGAGCGACATCTCTTCGACGACTCTTACTTGTCCCGACTTGGACCTACAATTCCTATCACAACCGCAAACGCGCGCCGCTGAAAGCTATTTTTTAAGCTCCAAAACAGATTCACAGGTTTTTGACACACAATCCCGGCAATCGGTAATTCTTAACCCAATATATATCTTAAAAAACAAATGGAGGAACAAATGCTTGTTGATGTGAAAAAGAAGGTGCCCAGCGACATTGAGATTGCGCAGGCCGCAAAGCTAAGACCCATCAAGGAGGTTGCCGAGGAGGTGGGAATCGGTGAAGATTATCTCGACTATTACGGCAAGTACAAGGCGAAGGTTCACCTGGACATTCTGGAGAAGTTCAAGGACCGCCCCGACGGCAAGTACGTCGACGTTACGGCCATAACCCCCACCCCCCTGGGCGAGGGGAAGACCGTAACGACGATAGGATTGAGCCAGGGACTGAAGTTCATCGGCAAAAAGGTAGTTACCTGTATCCGCCAGCCTTCCCAGGGCCCGACCTTCGGAATCAAGGGAGGAGCCGCCGGCGGTGGATACGCCCAGGTAATCCCGATGGAGGATTTCAACCTCCACCTGACTGGAGACATTCACGCCGTGAGCGCCGCCCACAACCTGCTCGCCGCCGCCATAGATTCGAGGAGACTCCACGAATCCCGGCAGACGGACGAGGGGATGTTCAACGCCTTAATTAAAAACAACACCTTTACCGACTCTCAGAAGTTGCGCCTGAAGAAGCTCGGGATCGATCCGAACAAGGACCCGAAGAAGTTTACGGCGGAAGAGAAGAAGAAATTTGCGAAGCTCGATATCGACGATTACTCCATAAGCTGGAACAGGGTTGTGGATATCAACGACTCGTCCTTGAGGAACATCATCGTGGGACTCGGCGGCAACATGGACGGAAGGCCCCGTCAGACCGGATACGACATAGCTGTGGCCTCAGAGATCATGGCGGCCCTCGCCCTCTGCACCGACATGGCGGACCTCAGGGAGAGGATGGGAAAGATCATATTCGGCACAAATAAGAACAAGGAGCCCCTGACGGCCGAAGACCTCGGCGTTGCCGGAGCGATGACGGTACTTTTGAGGGACGCCATTATGCCGAACCTCATGCAGACCTTGAACGGCTCCCCCTCCTTCGTCCACGCCGGGCCCTTCGCGAATATCGCCCAGGGTAATTCCTCGATAATTTCCGATAAGATAGCTCTGAAGCTCGTTCCGGACGGATACGTCATCACGGAATCCGGCTTCGGTGCGGACTGCGGCATGGAGAAGTTCATGAACATCAAGTGCCGCTACTCGGGACTCGTTCCGAACTGCGTTGTGATCGTCGCCACCGTAAGGGCGCTCAAGATGCACGGCGGCGGCCCGACGGTAACCCCCGGAAAGCCTCTGGACGAGGCATACACAAAGGAAAATTTGAAGTTATTAGAAGCGGGTGTTGGAAATCTTCAAGCTCATATTAAAAACGCCATTAAATTCGGCATCCCGGTGGTCGTTGCCTGCAACAGGTTCATCACCGATACTGATGCGGAGATCGAGCTCGTTAAAAAGGCCGCTATCGAGGCTGGAGCCGAGGGTGCTTTCTTGAGCGACGTCTGGGCAAACGGCGAAGAGGGTGGCGCTGAGCTCGCGGAGGCGGTTGTGGCCGCATGTGAAAAGAAGAGCGATTTCAAGCTACTCTATACCGATGATATGTCTATCAAGGAGAAGATCGAGACGATCGCAAAGGAGATCTACGGCGCCGACGGTGTAGACTACGCACCGGATGCGGAGAAAAACATCAAGCTCTTCACCGATATCGGCCTTTCAAATCTCCCCCTCTGCATGGCGAAGACGCACCTTTCGCTGTCCCACGATCCCACGCTGAAGGGCGTGCCGAAGGGATTCAGGATCCCCATCAGGGACGTAAGGGCTTCCGTGGGCGCGGGATTTCTCTATCCCCTCTGCGGCGCCATGCGCACCATGCCGGGACTTCCCTCAAGGCCCGTCTTCGTCGACGTCGACCTTGACCTCAAGACCGGCCTGGTAAAGGGATTGTTTTAAACTATTTTACCTTGCGGGGACGCTTCAGGCGTCCCCGCTTAAAAAGCCAGTTGAGATGTGTGAATCAAGCGTATATTTTGAAAAAGGGGGGAAGGAAGACCTCATCTTAAAGGACGTGGTCTTCGTCAGGCCCAAAAACGGCTCCGTCTACATCGAGGACATCCTGGGGGAGTCGAAGACTATCGAGGGGAAGATCGACCACATCGACCTTATGAGTCACAAGGTGGTCATCTCCGGGGACTGATTGGGAGTGGACGGGAGAATGATGGGATAAGGCCTGCGATTGACAGGACCGTAAAAACCGCTTCATCCTCTGTTTTACTTCCATCCCGCATCGACATCATAAATGCGGAAGACCCTGCTTTGACAGATAAAAATCACCCCTTTTAACGGAAGAGAGCGGGGCCTCGAAGGGCATCGTTGGGATTTGTCAAAGAGGAATTGCCGCTTTAAGCAGTTCCCCCCTCCTTTTCCTCCCCGATACTCAAAGGCACAAAAGGCTTGACACATGTAACGTAAATGGATCCGGAACAATTCTATTTTTACAGATAATCTGGAGGTAATACATTATGTCGAACATCATAGACGGAAAGGCTATAGCACAATCTGTCAGGGAAGACGTGGCCAAGGGCGTTGAGGCGCTGAAGAAGAAGACGGGAAAGGTTCCGAAGCTCTCGGTGATCTTGGTCGGGGAAGACCCGGCATCCAAGGTGTACGTGGGCCACAAGAGCAAGTTCGCCGCCGAGCTGGGTATAGACTCCGACACGATCAAGCTCCCGGAGGACACCCCCCAGGACGAACTCCTCGGCATCATCGACAAGCTGAACGCGGATAAGGGGGTCCACGGCCTTTTGGTCCAGCTCCCCGTTCCGAAGCACCTGGACACCGAAACTGTGACCCAGAGGATCGCTTCTGAAAAGGACGTGGACGGCATCACCTATATCAACTTCGGAAAGCTCCTCTCCGCCGACTACCGGAGGAAGGACGATCCCCCGAAAAAGCCCCCCATCCCGGAGGGGAACCTGGAGCCTTGCACCCCGTCGGGCGTCATGGAGATGCTCTACCGCCACGACGTGGAGATACAGGGTAAGCTTGCCGTCATCGTAGGGAGATCCAACATCGTCGGAAAGCCGATCTCGATGATGCTCATGCGGGAGCACGCCACGGTGATGATGTGCCACTCCAGGACAAAAGACCTCGACAAGATGGTGGGGATGGCCGACATCGTCGTCGCCGCAACGGGAAAGGCCGAGATGATCAAGGGATCATGGGTCAAGAAGGGGGCGGTAGTCATAGACGTGGGCGTAAATAGGATGGAGGACGGAAAGCTTAAAGGTGACGTCGAGTTCGAGGAGGCGAAGAAGAACGCGTCTCTGATCACCCCGGTTCCCGGGGGCGTAGGCCCGATGACCATCGCCATGCTCCTTAAGAACACGCTCAGCGCCGCGACTAAAGCGATGTCGTAAAGGGAGGTCGTGGGGGCTAATCTCATCTCCCCATGATTTTTTAACCGGAGTGCCGAGAAAGTAGTCTTAATTATTTCGACAGGAACGGGTAATCTTACAAGGTAGACTGTTTTTAAGGAAATAAAAATTGCTTCAACTAAAAAGGCCGGTACAGATGTGCCGGCCTTTTTAATATTTTTGGATATTTAAACTATTTGTGCTTTTGGCCCTCGTGGATTGCATACCGTTCGTCTTGTCCCATAAAAAAAGGGGCGGTTTTGACGCCGCCCCCCAATAGTATTTCCTATTACAGCTCAATTCAATATGTCAAACATTCAACGGGCCGTTATCCTTCCCCACCCCCATCAGATTTGTGGACTTTAGACCCGCTGAATATCTTAAAGCTTCGCAGCCTCGATTATATTCGGGACAAATTTGTCCCAGCCCAGCGGCATGATGTGGGCCCCCTGGCACATATCCTTCATGTCGTGGATAAGCTCGCCGGATATATCCACGGAGACCTTCGGTACGTCCTCCTTGTCGGCGGAGGCGAGCCTCTCTACCAATTTATCCGGAACGGTGACGCCGGGGACGTTCTTGTTCATATATTTCGCCATCCCCGCGCCCTTGAGAACGACGATCCCCACCAGAATCGGGACCTTCAGGTGCTCCACCTTTTTCATAAATGCCTCGAACGCCTTCGGGTCGTAGACCGCCTGGGTCTGGACGAACTGGGCGCCGGCAGCCACCTTCTTCTCCAGCTTCATCACCTGGGGATCAACCTCCTCGGCACAGGGCGCCACAACGCACCCCTTGAAAAACTTCGGCACGCCGTCGAGTACGTTCGGCTCCCCCTTCATCGTCTTTCCCATATCCGTCCCGCTCTCTAAAAGCGCCATCGCCTTAAGGAGGCTCACGGCATCCAGGTCGAAGACCGGCTTCGCGTCCTGGTGGTCGCCCATGACTATGTGATCGCCAGTAATCGACAGCACGTTTTCGATGCCTAATATAGATGCATTGAGAAGGTCTGATTGCAGGGCAAGTCTGTTTCTGTCCCTGCATACCATCTGCATAATCGGCTCAATCCCCATTTCTTTTAATAGTACGCAGGCGGCTAAAGATCCCGCCCTCATAACGGCGGTCTGAATATCCGTAACGTTAACCGCAACAACATTCTCTTTTAGAAATTCTTCGGCCTCGTGGAGGGCCGGTTCAATATTAATACCCTTCGGTGGGCCGATTTCGCCCGTAACGGTAAATTTTCCGCTCTCAAGAGATTCCTGTAATTTGCTCACCCTTAAACCTCCTCAGTACTGATTATATTTGAATAATAACTTATAGTAAGCGTCCCATATAACACGGCGTCGCTCCAATATTCATTGAATTACCGACCCCCCTAAAACCTTACGCCCCTCTCGGATGAAATGTGATCCCTGAAGGGCTTGATCTTCTCCAGCATCTTCAGTCGCCCCTGTTTTTTCAGACGCTCGTAGATAAGGAGCCAGATGCAGTCCTTCTCGGAGCTTATCTCGCACTTGCCGTTCATCGCCCCGCCGCACGGCCCGTTGACGAGCCCCTTGGCGCAGTTCGCCACGGGGCATATCCCGGAGGTCAGCCCCAGGATACACTCACCGCACCTGATGCAGTCGAGCTCCGACGGGGTAAGCCCGGCAAAGCCTGCAAGTCTGACCGTGTCGCAGCCGGTAAAGACCGGTATGTCCTTTACGTCGGTTATTTTTTCCGCCACGGTCTGGACCCCGACACCGCAGGAGTAGACGAGGACTCCGTCAGCCTTCTTTATCCCCTCGGAATAGAGCTTCAGCCTCTTCTCCGTAAAGTCCGGCCTGCAGAGGTAGTCCGCCATCTCTTCGCCGGTGATTTTTATCCCGGATTTCCTTAAGCCCTCGACGCTCTCCATCGCCTCCTTCAGCGGAAAGAAGACCTCCTTGCAGCCGAGGCAGTTTATAACAAATAGGGATTTCGGCAGCAGGCCGTCGAGCTCTTCGGCGGGTTTGATCTGAGTTACAAGCATATCTTTATCTCCATCGCTTTTTGATATTATGCATTTTCAACATCTTCGTCACTTCTTCTCCGCATCCCTCAACATCTGCTTTCCCTCCTTGAAGAGCCCGACCAGAGGGAGCTTTGCGGAGCAGATATATTCGCAGCAGCCGCACTCGATGCAGTCGTAGACGGCGTACTCCTTGAGACCCCCGATGTCCTTCTCTTTTACGTAATACCAGAGCTGGTGGGGCGTAAGCTCCATGGGGCAGGCGGAGACGCACCTGCCGCACCTTATGCAGCTGTCCGTCTCCTCCGCCACGATGTCGGGAAGGGGTATCACCGTCATTCCGGATGTGCCCTTCAAAACAGGGACGTCGAGAGAGTACTGAACTATCCCCATCATAAGCCCCCCCATCTTGACCCGCTTCTTCGACAAAAGCTCCTTCGGGGAGACGTCCGACATCTCGCCCAATAGATATGAGAGGAGGGTCCCCACCCTGACGCTGTAGTTGCCCGGCCTTTTGATCTCGTCTCCGGTAATGGTCATCACCCTCTCGATCAACGGCATCCCGTTGACAACGGCGTCGTATACGGCGTACGCGGTGCCCACGTTGGAGACCACCACCCCCACATCGAGGGGCAGTCCCCCCGCCTTCGGGACCTCCTTTCCGGTAAGCCTCCAGACCAGCATCCGCTCCGCCCCCTGGGGGTACTTCGTCTTCAGTACCTCGACCCTGATATTGTCACCCTCGAATTTTTTGAGTGCCTCTATCGCGTCCGGCTTGTTGTCCTCGACGGCGATGATGCACTCCTTGACGTTGGAGGCCTTCGCGATGAGCTTCATACCCTCCACTATCCCCTCGGTCTTTTCCAGCATCATCCTGTGGTCGGCGGTGAGGAACGGCTCGCACTCGCACCCGTTGAGGATCAGAAGGTCGACCGGCTTTGTCGGCTTTATCTTGACGTGGGTGGGAAACATCGCGCCCCCCATCCCGACGAGGCCCTTGTCCCTAACGATCTCGATTATCTCGTCTCCCGTCAAATCACTGGCCGACTTTGCGGGCACAACCGAATCGCTTAACGTGTCCTTACCGTCGTTTTCGATGATCACCGCCTCGACGTCCGCCGGGATAACCGGGTGGGGCCTTTTCTCTATCGCCACCACTTTACCGCTTACCGGAGAGTGGACCGGCGCCGAGACGAAGGCGTCCGCCTTTGCTATCAGATCCCCCATCTTCACCTCGTCCCCCACCTTGACGACGGCCGTGTTGGGCGCCCCGATGTGCTGGTTTACCGGAACCACCAGCGTGTCCGGGACGGGGAGGGCCTCGATGGCCTTATGCTCCGTCTCCTCCTTCATCTCCAGGGGAAAAACCCCGC
The DNA here is from genome assembly GCA_964542895.1 of uncultured Thermodesulfobacteriota bacterium. Lineage (GTDB taxonomy): Bacteria > Desulfobacterota > Zymogenia > Zymogenales > Zymogenaceae > Zymogenus. The sequence continues at coordinate 15,419 of CAZIWT010000022.1, read as the reverse complement.
CGTAGAAGTTCAGCTCCCTGCGCTCCACGGCCTCCGTCGTTAGCCCCTTTATCTCGTCAAACGTGGGGCGGTTGTAATCCCTCACCCTCACCTCCCCCAGCATGACTTCGGTTCTCCCCTGCCTCTTGAGGCGCTCGTAGATCTTGAGCCAGATGCAGTCCCTCTCGCTGTCCACTTCGCACTTTCCATCCATGGCGCCGCCGCAGGGCCCGTTTAGAAGGGACTTGGCGCAGTAGGCCACGGGGCATATTCCCCCCGTGTAATTCAGGACGCACTGCCCGCACGCCCTGCAGAGCTTTCCCGTTTCCCCCTCCGGAACGAAGCCCTCGAAGAGACTTCCGCCCACCGTGTCGACACCGGCGATCACCGGCAGATCCGTAACGGCTGCGAGAAGCTGCGTGCCCACGCCGCACGAGGAGGTGACGATCGCATCGACCTTTCCGAGGTCGACCGTGCCCAGGACCTTTTCCGTCGACGAGCGGTTGCAGAGAAAATCGATCTCTTTGATTACGGGGATCTTTATTCCCGCCGCCTCGATCGCTCCTTTTACCCCCTCCAGCTCATCGGAGGCGTCCCGATCGAACTCCTTGAAGCAGAGCTTGCAGGCAAATATCGCCACGCTCTTTACGCCCTCGAGGAGCTCCTGAAACTCATCCCTGTCCTTTACTGCAATTTCCATATTTCCACTACCTCTGCACTTTACCTATATAATATATCCTTATGAACTACCTTAACAAACCCCCTCCCCCGCTTTGAAAAGGGCCTCGACGCCCACAAACAAATCACCGCCCTCCCCCAAATAGATATCGACCCCCCCCTCTAACAAATAACGCTCCCCCTAACCTTCGATGGCCTCCGCGATCCTTTCGATCTCCGCCGCAATCTCCGGGTCGTCCACCGCGGTCGGCATCTCGCCGAGGTCCGACTCTATGATGTCGTCTGAGAAGGGAAGAAAGCCTATGAACTCGAAACCGGACATATTTTTCAAGAGAAACTCTTTGTCCTTATCCTTCCTTATCTTGTTTCCGACGATGCTGATCTTGTCGAGCCCGATATCGGCCGACAGCTCCCTCACCCTCTTTGCCGTCTCGATGCTCCTCCTTCCCGGCTCCACCACCACGATGAGCCTGTCCATGGCAGAAGCCGTTCCCCGCCCGAGGTGCTCTATCCCCGCCTCCATATCCATGATGACGATGTCTTCCCTCTCGAAGACAAGGTGCTGCATGAGCGCCCGCAAAAGGGTGCTCTCCGGACAGATACAACCCGCCCCCCCCTTCTTCACCGTCCCCATAACCACCAGCTTTATGCCGTTTACCTCCCGCCACGCCATCTCCGGGATGTCGTCCACCTTCGGGTTGAGCTTGAAAAAGCCCCCCATCGTCCCCGGCTTCGCGCCAGTCCTCTCCTCTATCAGCTCCTTCATCTGGGATATCGGCGTGATCTCGTTGGGATCTATCCCGAGGCCCGCGGCGAGGTTCGAGTCCGGATCGGCATCCACGAGGAGGACCTTCCTCTTGTGTTTCGAGAAGTAGTCTGCCAGAAAGAGCGCCGTCGTCGTCTTTCCGACTCCACCCTTTCCACTTACGGCGATTTTCAATTTATTAACTCCCCCTCTGGCGAATGTATCTCCTGATCTCCCTGCCGAGGCTCTCCGCCAGGACGACCACGTCCTCCGCCGGCAGGATATCCCTTATCCCCCTGTCGAAGAGAAAATTCACCTCCGGGGGGAACTCCTCGTCACCGCGCCAGAAGACCACGGCGACGGGTACATTGTGAAACGGCTCGAATACGGCGGAGAGATCGCCGCCGACCTTTGATTCCCTTCCCCCGAGGTTTTTTGCCGCTTCGATCAGAATCCCCGGGTTCTCCTTCAGGGCGAATTTCAGGGGAAGGGAGGTCCTCGCCTTGTAGATATTGCTGTATAGGAGGCCGTCCTTGATGTCGAGGAATGATATCCACTCCCCGGTGGGCTTTTCGCCGTTGTGGTAGAGGAAGAAGTGGAGTATCAGTATCTTGTAGTGGATCGGGACCTCCTCCCCGCCCTCCGAGAGGACGTCCGATCGTCCCCTTGAGAGGAGGTATCTCCCACCCATGAACTCCACCTCTATCCCGGAGGGCTCCGATTGAATGCGATCTCCCCCCCTTTCTACCCCCTTCCCTTGGTCTTCTTCCGTCTCTCCCCTACCCCCCTTCCACTCCCCGTAAACCGGCCGGGCACCGCATCGCTCGGTCTGAAGCTTAAGATCGGTCTTTTGAAAAATCTCCCAGGCGTAATCGAGGGCCGCCTGGTAGTTCGTGCCCTCCTGCGCCCTTTTTTTCGGCTTTGGAACCATAGCCCCTCTTATATCTCGAGCCATGACTCTGAGAAGAGGGACTGCCCCAAAAGGACCTTGGTCGTCTTGACGAAGTCGAGCTCTTCCTTGTTAAGCGAGCTCTCGTCCACGCTCTCGCCGTCCATGACCTTGTGCACCAGAGAGACGACATTGTCCTTCTTTCCGTGGCAGATATCGAGCATGACCGGATCGATGCCATCGACTATCCCGGAGTACAAACCGAACTTCAATAGCATCGCCGTGTAGGTCTGGTTCAGGATAGGGCGAAGCTCATCGGCGACGCCGTTGGATACGTTGGAGATTCCACCGGTCGACAGGACGTTGGGGGCAATCTCCGGTAGCATCTCCATAAAGACGGTACACTCCATAAGCTGCTGCTGCTGGGAGCTTACCGGCAGGACGATCGGATCGATGTAGATGTCCTCCTCCTTTACTCCCGCCTCCTGCGACCGGAAGAGGGCCTCGGCAAGGAGCGCCCCCCTCTCGTTGGCGTCCCTCGGGATGCCGTCGACGCCGAGCATCAGGACTATGAGCTGGGCGTCGTACTCCACCGTCATGGGGAGAAGAATATCGAGCTTCTCCGGCCTCATCGAAGTCGAGTTGATAATGGGACGGCTGTTGGTCTTATCGTAGACCTTGAGTCCCGCCTCGATGGCGTCCGTGTTGGTTGTGTCGAGCTGAAGGGGGAGCTTTGATACCTCCTGAACGGTCTTTACCAGCCACTCCATCATCTCAGGTCCGCCCTTCCTTGCGGGCCCCGCATTGATATCCAGGATATCGGAGCCTGCCTCCTCGAGCTTTACCGCAAGATCCTGTATTGGCTTTTTGTCCCTACCCTTGATCGCCGCTCCTATTTTTTTTACTAATACATTGATATTTTCCGCCGCTGCTAGCATGAAATACCTCCATAAAAATTGAAAATCCGCCTACCCTTCTGGTTATTCCATCTATTTATAAATATGTCTCTTCAAATCATTTAATGCTCGGATATTACGTGCCGTCCGATTTCGCCCTAGTCCCGCCGTTCCTTCCCATTAAAAACGAAGTCCTCTATCCCCTCTTCAAATCACATTCCCCACCACTAACGCATCTCTATCACCATACCATACATACCTCCACCCCTTTCAGAGGAAATACCTCCCGAACCGAAACAGACACGAATATCCGAATACATTTAGACTTCCATTCAGCCCCTTTTCCATTCCTTCCCGTATTACTGCACCAGCCCCCCGACTAAATCCATCCAAGAGACAGAATGTTGTCCAAAACTTCTTTAACACCGCCCTGAACTTCAGCCCAACCCATCAGGGCCGAATCTCCCGAAGAGACTTAAGAACCGGCCATCTCTTTCAGGAACTTGGGAATGTGGGCGGCTTCCCTCGGTCCAACAATGACCTCCCAGTCGGAGCCCAGGTCTTCCTCCAGCTCACCGCTGATTACGGCAACGTAGCCTGGAATTATAACCTTCTTTTTTGTCATCTTATCCTTGATTCCGGTCTTTTTCATCAGAGCCGCAACAAGGTCGCCCGCAAACTTGCCGGCGGCCCAGGCCGTCAGCACGGAGAGACCCTCGGTGTCAAGAACCAGCAGGTTCGAGGGCACCCTGCTTCCCTCCATCTCCCCGGAGACTATGAAGTAGGTAAGGGAGAAGTTGGAGGTGACAAGTAGGGGTGACGCGTCGTCCGGGTTGTTGATCGGGTATACACCCTCTTCGGTCATCATCGGCCTCTGGGGATCCGTATATATGTTCAAGCGCCCCAGAAGGAGTGGGAAATGCCCCTCACCCTGGATATCGGAGAGGATGACGAGCCCGGCGTACTTGGCGACGTACATGGAGGCTATCAGCATCTCCTTCATGTAGTCGTCTGTCATTTTCGCGGGTAGCGCTATCGTCGGGTAGCCGACACTCTTTTCCTTCTTCAAGGCAAGGCGCCTGATCTTCGTCTGATCTTCCAGTCCCCTCTTTATATCGGGCGATGAGGGATCGATCATCATGTCCTTTATCCCCTTGGCCGCGAGCTTTTCGGTCAGACCCGCGACGGCCTCTACCCCGTCCGCCTTTACGGCCAGGGGGCACTTGTGCTTCAGCGCAAGATCGCCCATGGCGTCCATGTTGTCGGCGGTCGCGGCGTAGATCAGGGGCTTTTTGTCGGCTATCGCATCGAGGGCCGCTCCCATGACCGCCGGATCGGTGCTCATAAGGACGATCCCGCCCGGGTTTGCGTCCGCAGCCTTTTTGGCCAGGGCGGCAAACTTGTCCTTGTCCCCGGATGCGGACTCAACGGCGATTATCTCCGCCATCAGCGTAAGCCCGACCCTGTCGTATTTCAGGTCGGCCAGCCTCTTTATCCTGCCGTCCACGTCCGCATCCGACATGGAGTCGCTGACGAGAACCCCGAGCCCCGTCTTGTTGAAGAAGGTCTTCTCGTGGCGGAACAGTACGGTTTCTCCTCCCACCTTGACCTTGCCGTCGGCGGAGCCTATCGTCACTTCTCTGATGGGCGGCGCCGATGATTCGGAGAGGGTCTCCCTCGCCTCGTCGGAGATGTGGGGACAGGCGTCCAGCTCGGCCTTCCCGGCGGCCAAGTTCATGGCGAATGCGAGGCAGGTGGGCTGTCCGCAGTCCCCGCAGTTGGTCTTCGGGAGCAGCTTCAAAATCTCAATTCCAGAAGGCATCTAAATCTCCTACAAAAAGTTTAATTTGTTAAAAACAGTTATCGTCCGGCCCTTTTAAGTCCGTCTTGAAATACTTGATGTCTGCTGCGGACTCAAATAGTAAAGGGGCCCTTTCATTCATACAAACAGCCTCAGGGTCAGGGCTAAACTAAAAGAGGGGCGGCAGCTCCAAAGCCGGGTGCTTTACGTCCTCCAGGTGCTTCAAGATATCCTCCTCGGTGACGCCCACGTGCTCGTCGGCGATTTTATCTGGCAGATCTGGCACACCCTCTTCCTCGGCCCTCGCCTTCAGGCGGTCCATGATCTCCTCTTTCAGGCGGCTGGGCATCCACACTAACCTCTTTATTCCACCGTCCGCCTTGATGTACTTCCTGCTGGTGATGTAGTACTTACTGTGGCCCACAAAACCGGGGGTGACGTTTCCGCCTCCCACCATTCCGGCGAGTGTCGTGAACTTCATCCCGGAAGGAGTCTCGCCGGAATAGTCCCTGTCCACGGTCATAACTCCGTTTGTCAGGGGGAGGATCGAGGCGATGCACTCGAAGCAGCCGCACGATGTCATCGGCGTGCGCATGAGGCTGTAAGCGTCGTACTCGGTGACGTTCCCGCGGGAGGCCTTACTTACGAACTCGTTGACCCCCTCCCACTGGCCGTAGACCTCATCGATGACCTTGCCCTTGGTGACCGGCTGGTTGGGACCGGTCGGGTTTATCTCGTAGGACGCCTTGCAGTCCAGCCAGCTGTACGCGCCGCAGAGGCCCGGGCGCTCCGGAGTAACCACGCAGACGTGGTTGGGGGCGAAAGATTGACACAGGGTACATGAATAGAAGGGATCGGTATCCTCGTCGGTCATACCCTCCACCCTTGAATCTCTCATCGTATAAACTTCCTGCGCCTTTTTGAGGAATTCTTCCACCTTATCCTGCTCGGTGTACAGCTTAACCTGGACCTTGTCCATTACGTTTCCGAAGTCCTCGTGGTATTTTGCGTGTATGATGGAGCCGAGATGCTCCAGCTTGAAGCCCTTTTCGATGGACTGCTTTGCAAACCTGAGCCACATGATGTTCCTCTGGCCGATGTGCATGACCCCCTGGGCGTAGTTGATCAGGTGGTGTATCTGACGCTCCAGGATCGGCTCGAAGTCGTCCTGCATATTTCTTCCAGCCACCTCGACCACGATGGCCAGAGGCAATGTCGATCCTTCCTTTATATCGTCAACGTTTGGGCCTATCACCTGAATATCCCCATCGGTGACCTCGTCCATCTCAAGGGAGGTCGTCCACTCCACGCCGGTCGTCTTGGTGCCGCCTATCTCCAAGTAGAGGTCGTCCTTTCTGACCCTCTCACCCTCGTATGCGGGGCTGTAGGATACGGGTATTGGAACCTCGGAGATGGCGACCTTGAGTCCCCTAACCTCGATCGCCTTGGAGACCATCTCGTCGTAGGGGATGTTGGATACGACGTGCTCGTAGGTGCAGACGCCGGTGGGGAGGACCTCCGGAATCGGCGTGTCCGCGATAATCGGAAATCCGTAGTTCACTGCCCCCAGGGCGTTCGCGTACCACTCCTCGTCGACGTAGCCGAACGGCAGTACGAAGGCAAAGATTCGGTCTTTATTGTAGATCAAAATCTTCCTGAAGTCGCCCGGGGCGATGCCTCCAAACGACATGGCGGCCCTCGTGGCGAAACCCACGGCGAAGACCGCCGACGATGTGGACTGGCCGAACGAGACGAGCCTCGTGTTCCATCCTATCTGGACACCCTGCTCCACAAGCTGGTCGGCAAAGCCCTTCTCGCCGTCCTCCCTTCCGGTGGACATAAAAACGTAGAGGCTCTTGTCCTGAAGCTCCTGGGCGATCTTGGCCGCTATCTCCCCTGTGGGGGCGGTCCCCAAGATCGCCGCGAAGCCGGGCGCCGAACCGTCCACGAACTCCACGCCCCTCTTCCTCATGATGACGTCGTCCGCCGCACCGAGCCATATGTTGTCGCCCGAAACCTCCTCCTGCTCGGCGAGGTACAGGTTCGGCTCTTCGAGATACCTGATAGCCTCCTCGCACTCCTCCACGAAAAACGTGGCCATCCCGGCGTCGAGGGCCGGCCCCAGGTAGGGAAGATGTACCTTCTCCCTTACGAGGGGGGGTAAAAGAGATTTTGACCTCTCAATTACCTGCTCCATGTCACTAATCTTTGCAACCGGTATTCCCAGCATCCCGTATATTATCGGCAGATAGTAACCCGTGTTGGGAAAAGCCACTTCCTGATCGGGGCCCCATTTTTCGAGGGCTTCCTTGTATTTCTTTTCCACCCTGTCTACGATTTTATGGGCCCCTCTGATTCCCGCAGATGCGATAATTTTCGACATATCTAAACTCCTTTCCTCCTTTTTAAGGGGAGATTATTTATAAACCGAGCTCCCTGCGCTTCTCCATATCGAAGAGGACGCGCTCCCTCGCCTTGTCGATTCCGAGCTCCTTCCTCTTCTTGTCGATGTGGGCGATCATGAGCTTTGCCGCCTCTATTGGATCAGGCTCGAAGGCCCATTTGCCGCCCAGCTCCTTCTCTATCCCGTCAAACAGGTATTCGGTCAGCTCTTTTGCGCCGATGGTGGGCCAAGTTACGCCGAACACCGTGTACACGCCCGACGCCACGAAGTACTGTCCGATGGAGATCGCCTTTTCGCTCATCCACTCCGGAGCGGCGCCCGCCGCCGGCAGGTCGCTGATGTCGTCGCCCAGTCCTCCCTCCTTTACCACAGCGGTCGCGGCCATCAGGATCCTGGAGTTGTCCACACAGGAGCCCATGTGGAGGACAGGCGGGATTCCCACCGTCTCGCACACCTCGGCCAGGCCAGAGCCGGCGTATTTTTGTGCCGCCTCCGGAGACAAGAGCCCCGCCTTGGCACAGGCAATCGCCGAGCAGCCGGTCTGGAGGACTATGACGTCATTCTTGATGAGCTCTTTGACCATCGCCACGTGCGCCTCGTCCAGGCTTACTTTAGCGTTGTTACAACCCACCACGCCGGCGATACCCCTGATACGGCCGTTGATGATGTTGTCGTTCAACGGCTTATAGGAGCCCCTAAAGACACCTCCCAGCAGGTAGTTTATCGTCTCGTGGGAGAAGCCCACCACTATATCATCCGTATTTTCGGGGATCTGTGTCTTTTTTCTGTTGGGGAAATTCTCAACGGCAAGCTTCACCATCTCTCTCGCCGATATGAGTGGATTGTGCTCGTCGAACTCGATATGTTTTGCACCCTCGAATTTTGCCTTCGGGTTGGTGGTAAAAAACTCTGTATGGTAGCATTCCGCCACCTTGACCAGAGACTGGAAGATACACTGTACGTCAACTATCATCGCGTCAACGGCCCCGGTAACGATAGCCAGCTCCTGCTGGAGGAAATTGCCTACCACCGGGATGCCGTGTCTCATGAGGATTTCGTTAGCGGTACAACAGATACCACCGATGTTTATCCCCTTGGCCCCTTTCTTTTTCGCCAGCTCCAAAAGCTCCGGATCTCTTGCCGCCACAACAATCATCTCAGACAAGATGGGCTCGTGACCGTGGACTATCAAATTGACATAGTCTTCTTCAAGGACCCCGAGATTCGCCACCCCGTAAGTCGGCACAGGGGTTCCAAACATGATATCCTGAAGCTCCGTTGCGATCATCGATCCGCCCCAGCCGTCACCAAGGGCCGTCCTCGACCCATGCCTCATGAGGTTGAGATAGTCCTGGTCGACGCCGATGTGGGTCCTGTGCATACACTCGACTATCTCCCTGTCAATCCCCCTGGGCATAACGCCCTGCTCTTCCCATATCTTCTGCCTGGCGAGGGGCGCCCTCTTGGCCAAGAGAATCGTGCCGCTCTGCCTCCCGAACTCCTTCTCCAACATCTCCCCCACTTCCAGGGCTATCTGGTTTATGTCCTTGTCATCGAACTCAATGCCCAGATCAAACGCCAGCTGGAATAGCTTCTGCTCGTCCTTTATCTCGAAGCCCTCCAGCTCCCCCTTTGCGGCACCCAAAAAAGCCTCCACAACCCCCCTTCCGTGATCTGAGTGGGCGGCCGCCCCCGCCGCTATCGCCCTGAGGAAGTTCCTTCCGGCAATAGTATTTCCGGTGGCGCCGCAGACACCCGCCTGAGGTTCATCTCCGAAGGGATTTATCTGACAAGGCCCCATGTAGCAGTTTCTGCAGCAGAGGCCCGAAATCCCGTAGCCGCACTGGGGTTCCTGGCTGTCCAGTCTATCCCAGCAGAGGCTCGCATCATCCCCGACCGCTTTTTCGATCAGGGGACCTACGGTCGGGTCGATGCTCCTGCTCTTTCCATTGGTCTTCTTTCCTTTTGCCATTTATTCTCTCCATAAAATTCTAAGTTACGAAAATCTATCTTACAATGAGATAGGCTGGCCCGTGGCCACCTTCTCAGCATAAGACGCCCTTTTACACTCCGCACATACTCCGAGAACATCCTCGGGTATTTTCGATTTTTCCTTTATGTAATCAAAGTGTGCCTTGGTTGTAATCACGCCGCCGCACTCGCTGCATTTAACGAGCTCGAAGCTCTTTTTCCCCTGGGGAAATTTCCTGGTTTTGCCGTCCATCACAACCTGGATGGCTCCCGTGGGACAAACGGCGGCACAAGTGCCGCAGCCGATGCAGTCGTCGTTTACCGTTTTGTACGGCGTTCCCTTTCCGTCCTTCTCGAAGGTCAGCGCCTTTTTCCCTATTATCTCGTCGCAGACCCTGACGCAGAGACCGCAGCGGATGCAGCGCATCCCCCCCTCCTTGAGCTTGAACTCGACCCCGGCATCCTCCGCCATCTTGGCGACCACCTCCGCACCGGGGGCGTCGTCAAGAAGACCCTTGATTACCTCTCTTCTTCTCTCCAGCGCATCCTCCGATTTCGTGTTCACGGAGAGGGGCTCCTTTACGCGAAAATTACAGGCGGTAAGGAGGCTCGTTTTTTCACCCCTGGTCACCTCGACGCTGCACACCCGACACACCTTCATAGGCTTTACGGCCGAGTGAAAGCAGAGGGTCGGGATATAGATTCCCAGCTTCTCTGCGGCCGAAAGTACCGTCGAGCCCTCCTCCACCTTTATCTTCTTGCCGTCAATTTTTATCTCTATCATAACTTTCCCCTTCGCCATTGTTTCCATTATTTTTATCGCCGTATTTCACGCCCAACTTCAAAATCCAAAACCTTAATATCCAATTTTTCAGTTTTTATCCCTTTCTCCCCTTATGTCGTCGGACGTGAGAAACCGCGGTTACCTTAGTCCCCCGCCCTTCGGCTACCCCGCCTTCTGAAACGAGACCGCCTTGACCTTAACCTTCTTGGCGTCTCCAAACTCGTAGGTCAGCGCCCCCGTCCTGCAGGCGGAGACGCAGGCGGGCTTCAACCCGTCTGCCACCCTGGGCATACATGTATCGCAGGTTACCATCACCCGGCCGTCCCCTCGCATCTCCGGCATCCCGAGGGGACACGCGATTCTGCACGCTCCGCATCCAACGCAGAGGGACTCATCGAGGAGGACTTCTCCCGACTCGAGCTTTGTTATGGCGTTTGCGGGACAGACCAGGGCGCAGTTCGGCTTCTCACAGTGAAAGCATAACAGGGGTGTGGGCACGGCGTTGTGTTCCTTGACAATTATACGTCCCTTCGGCGGCGCCGGCTCTCTTATCGCCTCGACGAGATCTTTCGACCTGGAATGCTCGATGGCGCAGTTGAGCTCGCACCTCTTGCAGGCGACGCACTTTTCAATATCTACTAAAATTGTTCCTTTCACACTATCTCCTCATTTCGGATCAGGTTAAAGAAAACTTCCCCGCCTTGGATTAACGGGGCACTTAATACATCCCGTCGATAAACTCACGCATGAGCTTTAACGACTCGGGGTGTCTCAAAATTACAATATCCGCGCCGGCCAGCAGAAGCCCCTGGGCTGTCATGGCCTCGATCAGTATACCCCTCTTCTCGGGATCACCGAGATCAGGCGCTTCGTCCAAAGACTGCTTCGCCTCCTTGGTCTTCCACACCTCTCTGGCCACGTGGCAGATCATCGGGAGCTGGAGCTTCTCGTCCTGTTGGGTCAGCGCCGCAATCCTGAGCCTCTCCATTACCGAGTAGGTGTACTCGAATCCGTAGCCCAGCCCTCCCACGGTCGGGTCGATCAATATCTTATCCATCGGCACACCGAGGTTCTCCAACAGGATATTCAGCTGTTTTGCCAGGTTGATGTCTATCGGGGTCGATGCTATGACAGTGTGGCCGTAGGCCAGGGCGGCGGCCCCGATCTGCTTGTAGTTTCCCTCCTCGACGGGCCCGAGAATCAGATTTTCGCCCTGACACTGCTCCGAGACCAGCTTCATAAGATCGGCGTCCTTCTCCACATTTGTCGTTCCCATCACGATGATGGGCACGTCCACGACGGATGCGACCTCCTTGACCAGACCCGCCGCCTCCTCGACCGGCTTGTCGAGGCCGTTCGGGTCGGTGCTCAACAGGGAGAGGCAGAGGAGGTCCGGCTTGTAGTCACCGACCACCTTCTTAGCCCAGGCGACCGGGTCCTTCAGGAGATCCCCGTATACATTCACTATAGCCTTGGCGCAATCGGGGATCTCGGTATCTATCACCTCCAAGGCCAGCTTAGGCTTGTTGGGCATCTCCCCCTCGAAGAGGTGAAATGGATAAGTGGTCTCGCCCCCGACGGATACCTCTTTTCCCTCCTTGCCCAGCTTGATCTCCTTGATAGCCCCGGTGTACTTTATCGTACCATCCAACTCAGCCATTTTTTTATTCTCCTATTCTTTGAAAACATTGATTTAACCATATCCCCTAAACGGCCGATAACCATATCGTCCTACCGTCAAAGGGGATTTTCGTCGTCGTGAACGGCGTCGGGCTTACACGACGTACATAAAACTACGAAAGCCCGAAACCTATGCCGGCGTTTTTCTCTTCTCGCTTCCGTACCATTCGTCTGAAAACCAGTAGCGCTCGGCCGTCTTGAGATATTTCACCATCTCGTCTTTGTTTCTCATCTTCTTTCTCCAGTTGTCCGAGACCTCCGGCTTTCCGGATTCGTATGTCGGCCCTAAGATCTCGACATCTTTTCCATCGAAACTCTTCTTCTTTAACATTTCCTTTGACATGTTTTACTCCCCTGTAACTTAAACATTATTTAAATACCCTGTTTTTTCCATCAGTGATTTAACAGCCGATTTAACCGGAGAATCATTCCCGAGTCCGACAATGGGCTCATCGTCGAGATAGATCCTGGATACCCCCGGGTCTTTCGGAACCACGCCGTAAAGGGACAAATCCAGGCTTTCTATCTCCTTTACCGCCTTCGGATCGAGCTCCTCCTCGACCATGTTCACAACGAGCCCCACCTCTTTGAGCTCGATTTTCATCTCCCGGGCCAGGTCCCTCAGCCTCGCCGCCGTCCTTATCCCCTTTATCGTATGATCCGAGACCAGAAACAGGATATCCACCTTGGCTGTCGTCCTGCGGCTGAGGTGCTCCATGCCGGCCTCGTTGTCTATCAGGACCATCCTGTAGTTTTTGCTCAGCTCCTCCAGCGCCTTCCTCAAGAGGTTGTTGGCAAAGCAGTAGCAGCCGGGACCCTCCGGCCTCCCCATCACCAGGAGGTCTATCTTTTTGCCCTCTATAACGGATTGATGCATCCTCATCTCCAATAAGGAAGCCTTGGTCATCCCCGGGGGAATCTTCCCCTTGTTGTCGAGCACCTCTTCCGTCGTAGAACCCAGGGTCTCGGTCACCTCCATCCCCAGTGCCTCCCCCAGGTTGTAGTTCGGATCGGCGTCCACCGCCAGAATCGGCGTGGCCCCCCCCTCCTTCAGTGCCAAGACCATAAGCGCCGACAGGGTGGTCTTTCCCGTTCCCCCTTTTCCCGCTATAGCAATAGTCTTCATATCAGGCCAGGTCCGAATGCTTGTGTAAAATAACCTTGACTATCTTCTTCTGTACGGAAGGGAAAAGGTTGAAATCTGTGTGGGGTAAAAACAACGCCGCCATATAGTGATCCATAAACCTGTTATCCTCCGAAAGCTCAATGTTTGTCATGTTCCTCGCGATCTTTTCGCCGTCGTCCAGCATCTCGTTTGAAAGGGATATCAACTGGGCCCCGGAGAGGGAGCCGTTTCCGATAAACGTAAAGCGCTCCAGCGGGAGATCCGGCAGAAGACCGATGGCGACGGCGTTCTCAAGATCGATGAAGTCACCGAACGCCCCCGCAATAATCATGTTATTGATCTCGGAAAAATCAATTCCGGTCTTCTCCATGATCGAGGTGTAGCCCGCAAACATCGCCGCCTTCGCCCTCAAGATATTTTCGATATCCACCTCATTTATGACAATGTCCTCACCAATATCCGTATTCTCCGCCCATACTATGACGTATTCCATCCCGTTTTCCCCCTTCCTGATCCTATCTGTGGGGAGCCCCTTTCTTATTTTCCCCCCCTGATCCAGCACGCCGGCCATAAAGAGCTCGGCAAGGATGTTTATAATCCCGGACCCGCATATCCCCTTCGGTTTTTTCATCCCGATGGTCTTTATCATCGGCTCGAAATCGTTCGGATTTGTGTAGAAGCCCTCGATGGCCCCCGGGGCGGCGTGCATTCCGCATTTTACGCCGCCCCCCTCAAAGGCCGGGCCGGCGGAGCAGGAGGCGGTCATGAGCCAGTCCACGTTTCCGAGGACTATCTCGCCGTTCGTGCCTATGTCGATAAACAGGGTGACGTCCTTCTTCCTGTAAAATCCGGACGCCAAGACACCGGATACGATATCCCCGCCGACGTAGCTCGAAATGGACGGAAAGGTATAGAGATAGACGAAGTCCTCGACGTTGAGACCTATTCTTATTGCACGGATGGGGGGAATAAACTGGGCGACCGGGGTGTAGGGAGCCTCCCTGATGTAGCGGGTGTTCAGCCCCAGAAGGAGGTGGGTCATAACGGTGTTTCCTGCGGCGGTGATGTGGGATATCCTCTTTCTGTCCACGCCGGTCTGATCGATGAGGTCGTCGATGATGTTGTTCATCCCGTCGACCACGATTTTCTGGAGCTTGTCGAGCCCTTTCGGCTTCGTCGAGTATACCATCCTTGTGATGACGTCCGGGCCGTATTTAATCTGGGGATTATAGGCCGAGCTCGTGGCCATAACCCTCCCGTCGTTGAGATCGATCATCCTCGATTTCAGCGTTGTGGTTCCGATATCGAAGACTATGGAATAGTGGGTTTTTGTCGTGTCTCCCGGCTCGACCTGTATCAGCTTCGGACGTCGGGAGCCCCTGTACTGCGACTCCTTGAGCTGGGACTCCACCCTCGTCTGGACAAAGACCGCAGTGACGTTCCAGTTCGCCTCCCTCAGCTTCTCCGGCATCGTCTTCAAGAGGAGAAAGTCGACCGAAATATTATCGAGGTTGTGCTGCTTCTTCAGGGACCTGAGCAGGCGGGCGAGATCGCTTATGTTGTCGTCCGCCGTGGGCGGGTCGACGTTCACGTTGTATTTCCTTAAGGCGGGATTGAACCACGCCCCCATCTCCTCGACACCCAAAACCGGGGCGTGCCGCGGCGACGATAAAGAATGCGATATTACCTGCTTTCCGTCAAGCTCCGCCCTCGATTCCTCCGGTACCTCGACCTTAAGGTTTTCATTTATCTCGGTCCTGCAGGCAAGGCGAACCCCCTTGTCATACTCCTCCTTGCCGAGGACCCCCAGGGATTCTTGAGACTCGGCCTTCCCCTCCTTAATAACGACCCTGCACTTGCCGCACGAGCCGGCACCGCCGCAGAGAGCTTTTATGAAGAGGCCGGCATCCAGCGCGGCATCGAGGATCGTTGTCCCTCTGTCCACCTGAATCTCTTCGTCTACCGGGAAAAATCTTATCTTACACTCTTTGCCCATTTATTCGCCTACCTTAAGCAACGTTTCAGCAGCGCGGTCGCTTTACGTAACAGAGAGAATTATAAATTTGTAAACCCACAAGATTTAAATATCTTGTATTTATGACGAGATTTAAAATAATACGATGAGCAGAAATCTCCCTATAATAAGAGGTATTATCAAAATACTTCTCGATCGCTCATCGACTATTACAATATCTCTAAAGGAGGATAATGACGGTCTTTATCTATTCTTTAACCGCCGTTTGAAATGCACCGTTTGAGATGAACTCAATTTGAGGTTTGAGGTGAAATAGAGGGTAGTATTAATAAGAATATGAGCATTATAACTTGAATAGCTGGAACAGTTGGTGGACGAACTCCACAACATATACAGGACGAACTGTAGATTAATCAGACATTCGCTTGAATGTAATAATCAAGAAACGGGATTTCAAAGATCAACAGCCCCTATATAATCCACACCCTTTA
>CAZIWT010000021.1:0-33487 GCA_964542895.1 uncultured Thermodesulfobacteriota bacterium | reverse complement strand
AGTCGTATTAATTGGTATTTTGAAAAATTTTTTCTTATTCTATAGATTTTTCTCTTTAATAGTCTTTTTCTTTTTTTAACTACTTCTTTAAATTTGTCTCTATCATATTCGATAAGCTTTAAAGGAAATGATAATCTGTTTTTATAACACAACTGTTCTAAATATATTATAACTTCTGCTCTAAATGATGCTTTTGTAAATTCAACAACTCCACCAATAAACTCAAAATCAAACAGGGTTTTATCTTTGAAAACCGCCCCGTTAAGCTCAAGGTTTCTTTTGAATGTTGTTCCTATGAAATCTGCGAGACCGTTAAATTGGGTCAGGTAGAAGCTAACGGATTTGTGAAAAGTGGCAGTCCAGAATGTAACCTCTTCAATAAAAACTACAGAATTGAAATTTACTTCTTTAGCAAAAAAAGTATTAAAAAAGTTTGCTTTTCCTATAAATTTTGAACCAACAAAATTTACAGATCCTAAAAAATACCAACTTCTAAAATCTGAAATTTCAATTATCTCCTCGATCATTTCTAGATCGAACACGACTATACTTGGATCACTTTTTTTTGTATGGAGATTTATTTTTTCTTTTTCTTTAAGAATAAAATGCTTTTTTCCATCTATCAGTACATATTCATAAAAGTTTCCATCTCTATCCTTCAAAGAGTTAATTGCATCATTTGGGTTTTTCGATACTGTTTTTCTGAATTCGTCTTTATTATCGATTGTCTTACAATTACTTGCCATAAAATATAAACAAAATATTAAAAGACTCAACCCTTGAACACCGCCCCGGTCGACGCCGAGGTCACCATCTTGGCGTAGCGGGCGAGGTAGCCGGTCGTTATCTTGGGAGTCGGCGGCTTCCACTTCTCCCGCCTCCTGTTGAGCTCCTCGTCGGTGAGCCTTACGTTGATCTTCCTCTTCGGGATATCGATCTCGATTATGTCGCCGTCCTTTAACAGCGCTATGTTTCCCCCCTCAGCCGCCTCCGGTGAGATGTGCCCTACGGCGGCCCCCCTCGTCCCGCCGGAAAAGCGCCCGTCCGTTATCAGGGCGACGTCCCTGTCCAGCCCCATCCCGGCGATGACCGACGTGGGGGTGAGCATCTCCCTCATTCCGGGGCCCCCCTTCGGCCCCTCGTATCTTACGACCACTACGTCTCCCTTCTTGATTTTCTTATCGAGGATGGCCTTTGCGGCCTCCTCCTCGGAGTTAAAGACCCTCGCGGGCCCCGAATTTTTCATCATCTTCGGATCGACGGCGATCTGCTTTACGACGGCGCCGTCCTGGGCCAGGTTCCCTCTCAAGATTGCCACCCCGCCCTCCTTGTTGTACGGTTTCTTGGTATCCCTTATTACGCTCTTATCGGCTACCTCCACTCCATTGAGGTTTCGGGACATGGGAAACCCGTTTACGGTCACTACGTCTGTGTCGATCATCTTGGCCTTGTCCAGCACGGAGAGGACCGCCTGAATCCCACCCGCCCTGTATAGATCCTGCAGGTGGTGGGGTCCCCCGGGGGAGAGGTGCACGAGGTGGGGCGTCTTTCTGCTTATCTCGTCGAAGAGGTCGAGGTTAAGTTCGATTCCCGCCTCATTTGATACGGCGGGAAGATGCAAAACCGTGTTTGTAGAGCACCCAAGGGCCATGTCCACCGCTATGGCGTTCATAAGCGAGGTCTCGGTCACGATGTCCCTCGGGAGTAACTTTTTTTCGATCAGCTTCATGACGGCCCTGCCCGCCTCCTTTGCGAGCCTCACCCTCGCAGCGTCTATAGCCGGAATCGTGCCGTTGCCGGGAAGGCCCATCCCTATCGCCTCGGTCAGGCAGTTCATCGAGTTTGCCGTAAACATCCCGGCGCACGATCCGCACCCGGGGCATGCGCTGTTCTCGAGACCCACGAGCTCGTCTTCGGTCATCGATCCCGTCTTCACGCTCCCCACCCCCTCGAAGACGTTTATCAAGTCCACGTCCCTTTCGTTGTAGACTCCCGCCATCATGGGCCCTCCGCTGACGACAACAGTGGGGATATTCAGCCTGAGGGCGGCCATCAACATGCCCGGTACGATCTTGTCGCAGTTTGTTACCATGACCAGGCCGTCGAAGGGTTGTGCCATCGCCATAATCTCGATGGAGTCGGCGATCAGCTCCCTGCTCGCCAGAGAATACTTCATCCCCTCGTGGTTCATGGCGATTCCGTCGCAGACCCCGATGGTGGAAAACTCGATGGGAGTCCCCCCGGCAAGCCTCACGCCGGCCTTTACCGCATCAGCTATGGTGTCAAGATGAATGTGGCCCGGGATAATCTCGTTCTGAGAATTTACAACGCCAACCATGGGACGCGCTATCTCGCTGTCCGTATAACCCATTGCCTTGAATAACGAGCGGTGAGGCGCCTTCTCCAGTCCCCTCTTCATCTTGTCGCTTCTCATCTTTAACTCCTTTGAATTTATCAGATTATAACAATATCCCTTTTGTATTGTAAAGAAAAAATATTTTGATATAATTTTCATATAACTCTAATTTCCATCGATTTGTACCATGGAACACGCCAGTTCACTTGCAACGGAAATGGCTATATTCATAGTCCAGCTCAGTGTAATCTTCATTACCGCAAGAATTTCCGGCGAGATAACTGAAAACATCTTCAAGGCGCCCGGTGTCCTGGGTGAGCTCATCGCAGGGATGATCATAGGGCCCTTCGCCCTGGGGGGGATGATAAACTTCCCGGTTATCGGGTACCTCTTCCCGATGCCGGCGATGCCAACCTCCGGGGAGGGACTGTGCCTGAACCTCCCCTGCGAGCTGTTCGCACTTGCCCAGGTCTCTTCGATCATCCTCCTCTTTCTGGCGGGTCTGGAAACAGACCTGAAGCAGTTTCTCAAGTACACCTATCCCGCAATCATGGTGGCCATCGGCGGTGTGGTGTTTCCCTTCCTGGGCGGGGCGTACCTCACCGTCTTCATGGGATACGGTGAATCGATCTTCGACCTGACTCCCCTCTTCATAGGGACGATAATGACCGCCACATCGGTGGGGATAACCGCAAGGGTTCTTTCCGTCATAAAGAAGATGGACACACCGGAGGGGGTGACAATAATGGCGGCCGCCGTTGTTGACGACATTGTGGGCGTCTTGATTCTGGCAGGTGTATTGAGCATCGCAACTCTTGGAGAGTTTTCTGCGGCGAGTGTAGGGAGGGTGGGAGGAAAGGCCCTGATATTTCTTGTGGTATTAATCCTTGCCAGCGTCCTCATATCCCGCTACATCGAAAAATTCCTGAATTATTTCAAATCGTCCGGCTCAGCTATAGTCATCTCGCTGGGACTATGCTTTTTCGCGGCGGCGGCGGCGGAGTTTTTCGGGCTCGCCATGATCATCGGGGCATACATCATGGGGCTTTCCCTCTCTACGTTCAAGGCCTCCAAGAAGCTGATAGAAGACCTGGAGCCCGTGTATCACACCTTCGTCCCGATATTCTTCGTCGTTATGGGAATGCTGGTCGACTTTTCCGCCATGAAGCCGGCCCTGATCTTCGGCATTTTACTTACAATTGTCGCAATAATAGGAAAGGTTTTCGGCTCCGGCCTCCCGGCAATGATGGTCGGCTTTAACATCAGGGGGTCCGCGAGGATCGGGATCGGGATGCTTCCGAGGGGGGAGGTAGCCCTTATCGTCGCGGGTGTGGGGCTTTCCGCAGGCGTGATCAATAAAGACATCTTCGGCGTCTCGATTATGATGACGTTTGTTACGACTCTGATCGCCCCTATAATGCTCGTACCCTCGTTCATCAGGGGAGGTGAAGGCACCAAGAGGGGCGTCAGCAAGAAAACCTTTGTCGATACAAGGGGATGGGGGGAGATCCCCTTCGGTACCAGCCATCAATACACAAAACAGTGGCCCCTGAAAACCGCAAAGAAATGGCTCTATCTTTTTATGGAGCTCCTCGACGAACAGGGCTACAGCAAGGTGAGAAGCATCACTTCACCCACAGGCAATGTCTTTACCTACAAAAACGAGAAGAGGGAGATTATCACTATTTCGGAATCGGAGATAGCCGGAGAAGAAGAGGCCTTCCTCAGAATCACGTCTTCCAGCCGTGATTTTGAAGAGTATATAGAACTCACCGACAAGATATACAACAGGACGGTATCGGTGAGCTTTTTCAAAGATGAGGATTGATTACATATATAAAAGGTTTAAGAAGACCCTATCCCCTTCTTATATTAACCACGCGGGAATCGAATAATTAGGCAAAAAGTCTAAATTTTCCATCATTCAAAAGTAGTAAGCATCCATAATTCTTGACTTTCAACTGTTTTGGTGTTAGCGTAATGTTGCAAATATTTGCACTTTCTACAACAGGATCACAATTACTTTTGTCTTAAAAAAACATGGAAAAGAAAGAAAAGAAAGAAGGATTGAGAGAGAGATTCAAGTCCTTTTTGATGATGCTGCTCGGTAACCACCTCAATTACTACACCTCGTATTTCGGCGAAAGAGGAAGCTACCTTGTCTCCCTGATATACAAATATTTTACCGACAGGGTATCCATACCGGATGAGGACCTTAAAACCATCCGGGAGCTTTCAAAGAAAGGAACGATAATCTACGCCCAGAAGAACAGGTCCTCCCTCGATTTTCTCTTCTTTCACCATCGATACAAATCGGAGGGGCTGCCCTACCCCATCTTCGGCAACTTCATCAACATGATCTGGTTTCAGCCCCTGAAGTCCGTCTTCAGGATTCTATTGTCCAAGTTTTACTGCCTGATCGAGGGAATAGAATCCCCCAATCCATACAGAACCGACTTCGTCCGCAGAATGAGCGAAGAGGGGAAATCCTCAATACTCTTTTTGCGCCACCCCACCGGCCTCCTAAAGAGATTCGCGATAAAGGAGGTCGAAGACCCGGTGGTATATCTACTCAGGTCTCAAAAGGTAATGGAAAGGACGATATATATCGTTCCCCACATCATCATATTTCACAAGCGGCCTTTAAGCATGAAGAGGACTCTGACCAACGTCCTTTTCGGCCCCAAGGAAGAGCCGGGGCTGCTTAGACGTATAATCGTGTTTTTCAGGTACTATAGAAAAGCCTTCATAAAGCTGGGCGACCCGATAAATCTGAAGGAGTTTTTGGAGGGAAGGGACGAGGCGATAAACGGGGAGCTCTCTTTCGAGCTCAGGAGAGAGCTGTTGGACAACATCGAGAGCGAGGAGCGGATAATCAAGGGGCCGGTTTTGAAGGACCGCCTGGAGCTCTTTGAGATGGTGCTTTGGGACGAGAGGTTTAAAAGACAGATCGAGGAGCTCTCTGAGGTCACGGGTGTCCCCAAGGAGACGTTCAGAAAGAAAGCCGTATCCTATCTGGAGGAGATAGCCGCCGACTACAACATGACCTATATTTATCTCTTCGACCTCTTAGTTACATGGGTCTGGAACAATATCTACAGCGGAACGGAGGTTGACAAGGAGGGCTTGAAAAAGATTCGCGAGGCCGCCAAGCGATCTTCCCTGGTGATCATGCCCTGTCACAAAAGCCACATGGACTATCTGATACTTTCTCAGATCCTATTTCACAACAACCTCACTCCGCCGCATATAGCGGCGGGGATAAACCTCTCCTTCTTCCCGATGGGGCATATCTTCAGACGCTCCGGCGCGTTTTTCTTGAGGAGAACCTTCAAGGGCGACCCACTATACCCGATCGTCTTTTCCGCATACGTCAAGACCATCTTGTCCGAGGGGTACAGCATCGAGTACTTCATCGAGGGTGGAAGGTCCAGGACCGGAAAGCTCGTCATGCCCAAGCTCGGGCTGCTTTCCATAATTGTAGACACCTTCTTCTCCGGTGATATCGATGACATCTCTTTTGTCCCAGTTTCGATAGGATACGATAAGGTAATGGAGGAAAAATCCTATATCAGAGAGATGTCGGGTGAAAAGAAGGAGAAGGAAAACCTGTTGACCATGATAAAGAACAGGAGTGTGCTGAAAAAAAGATACGGAACCGTGTTTGTAAATTTCAACGATCCCATCTCGCTGAAGGATTTTTTCATGTCTTCCGGATACGATCCGGACGAGATCACAAAGACGGAGCTTAAAAAACTGCAGTACAATCTCGCTTACAAGATCGTCCACTCGATCAACGAGGTCAGTATCGTTTTGACCTCCCAGCTTGTCTCGGCGGCGTTTATGTCCCACACGAAGGGCGCCCTCCTCTGGGAGGAGCTTATCGATACGGTTTTCTTCATGCTGGATTATCTGAAATTCACTGGCGCCCGGATCACGAAATCTCTGAACGATCCGCGGGCGGCCATAAGAGAAACCCTCTCCAGCTTTATCGAAGAGAAGCTGATAGAGATAGTGAAACATGACCAGGACGATGAAGGGGAGGATTACGAACAGGTCTTTTTCGTGCCGGAAGACAAGCGGCTGAACCTCGAATTTTACAAGAACTCAACGCTTCATTTCCTCCTTCCGCCCGCATTTATAGCCGTCTCCATCCTCTCCCGTCTGGGAGCGGCCTCCTCCAAGAAGCAGATCACCGAAGACTACACGTATCTGAGAAAGCTCTTCAAATACGACTTTATATACGATATGGAGCTTACCGACGTTGAGAGGGTTAAACAGGTTCTCGAATATCTCAAGGAAAACGAGATTATCATAGAAAAGGACGGCCAATTTAAAATAAACAAAGGCATGGAGGAAAAGCTCTACATCCTTACCGGACTGATAAGGAATTACCTCGAGTCATACCTTGTAACCCTCGTTACACTGCCTGATTACCTTGAGGGAAAAAAGAGGAGCGAAAAAGACCTGATCAATCGAATAACCAAGGTCGGCGAGAAGATGTTCACCAGGGGCGAGATAACGAGGCCGGAGTCTCTGTCTCGTATAAATATCAGAAACGCCCTTAATCTCTTCACCCACGAGGAAGTCCTTGCCGTGAAGAGGGAGGTGGACGGGAAGAGACAAACGAGATTCTACACCCTGGGGTCTGCACGAAAGGGTTACACGGAAAAATTGCATGACTTTCTCGATCGTATTGAAAAATAGACTGGCTTTGAATTGTTTTCATTTTATTCTGAGGAATAAGTACCATGAATAACTTTAAGCCTTTCATCATCTTAACGACGATCCTTCTTTTTGCCGTCTCCGGCTGCTCGTTGTTTAACAAGGGGGTCAAGAGCAGACACAACACCTACATACCGCCGTCCGATGAAACGGGGTCGATTACAACCGAAAAAATCCCCCCCGTAAAAGTGGTCGATAGCTTCGAGGGAATGGCATCTTGGTACGGACCGAAATTCCACGGCAAGAAGACGGCCAGCGGAGAGATATTCGACATGTACGAGCTTACCGCCGCCCACAAGAGCCTCCCCATGGGGACCCAGTGCATCGTGACAAACCTTGAAAACAACAAGTCGGTGACGGTCAGGATCAACGACAGGGGCCCGTTCGCAAAGGAGAGGGTCATCGATCTCTCATACGCCTCGGCGAAGGTTATAGGAATGATCCACACCGGGACGACCAGGGTAAAGGTCGAGGTCCTCGCCGGGAAGGCCACCGAGGAATTGGAGATCGCGTCTACGCCTACCCCGGCGCATACAACGGACAAAAAAAAACCAAAATCCAACAACTCCGGCGAGTACAAAGTCTACTTCACCATTCAGGTAGGCTCGTTCTCATCCAAGGAAAACGCCGAGAGGCTTACGGAATCGATAAAGGGCTACATCGAAAACGTGTGGATCGAGGAGTTCGTCACCACGGAATCGACCTATTACCGCGTTCGGGCCGGGAAATTTCCCACCAGGGAGGATGCGGAAAAGAGCGCTGAGACCCTTTCTGAGGCCGGCTACTCGGGATTCATCACCGAGATAAAGTAAGGGGGTCTGCCGTCTGTTTTGGGGGATGACATCTGTTTTGGGGGCTGCCATCTGTTTGCTTTTTCTCGTATGGAAGAACGTGATTCACTGTTTACTTGGATAAGGTTGATAAACTTTATGGGGCTGTTTTGTCGGTCTTGAGGTCGTATTCAATAAATCGACCGCCCTCTTAATTTCAAGATCGGGGCCGCCAAAAACCTGCCCTGTTTAAGATGGACGATAAACTAAAAAAGGGACTCTCTTCACTGACCTACGGTCTTTATGTCGTAACCGCGGACGACGGCGAGACGAAGTCCGCGATGGTGGCATCCTGGGTCTCCCAGGTCTCATTTGACCCACCAAAGATAATGGTTGCGATAAAGAAGGTACGCTTCATACACAATATCCTCAAAGGAATGGCCGAAATGTCAAAAAGGGACGGCGACGTGCACTTCGGCCTTATGGTGGTTCAGAAGGGTAAAGAGGCGGACCTCAAGAGAATCAAGACGGATAAGACGGGATCCCTCTTTTCCGGCGACAACATAATCGTTGGAAAGTCAAAAACCCCTCTCTTCAACGACTACCTTTGCGCCTTCGATCTGAAGCTGGTAGACACTGTGGACGCCGGAGACCACACCCTCTTCATCGGGGAGGTTGTCGACGTCTTCATAACCGAGGAGGGGCCGCCCTCATCGACGCTGGATTACAAGAAGGTCTACATCGGGGATATCTAGGGAGGGAATATTTAAATGGGACGAAGCATGAGCTCAAAAGAGGAGATAAAAGAGGAGCAGAAGAGGATCAACAGGCTGAGGACCCTGGTCGACCTCACGATAAGCATAATCCTTCAGGGCGACCTTCCAATTGAGAAAGCCCAGGGCCTCGTTGAGGGGGTGAAAAACCAGGCGGTGACCCTGTTTCCGGGAAAGGAGGAGACCTTCGAGCTTATCTACCGCCCCCGATTCAACAGGGCGATCATGGATCGATACGGCCTCCATTAGGGGCCGTCCATCCCAACATCCCGACCGTACGGTATAGGGCTCATTTTTTGACAAGGCCCTGCCAATCACCCTTGCCGGCAGACACTCAAACATCGCATCGTTCAGTCACATTTTGGCCCCCATCATCCTTTAGTCCGTTTCCTGTTAGTCCTGCCTCCCGTTAGTCCCACTACATATTATCTCTTTCACCAGTTATGCCCGCCACCCGGTTTTACACCCGCATTACCACACTATCTTTCTTTAGCCCCACCATCCCCCTTCCCTTAGATGGAGCCTCTGCTCCCATCAAATTTGTCCCACCTCCTATCCTACTGATTGACAGAGAGACAATAGGAGCCGACGTCTTTCAGGGCCAGTGTTTCTTGATGAACGATAAAACCAGCGCCTCGTACATATCGGTGTAGTCCTCGTAGCCCATGGTGTGAGTGCAACCGGAGAAGAAGTATATCTCCTTGTCTTCCGCCCCGGACGCCTCGTACATCTCGGTCGAATATTCCGGCTTGATGTTGAGGTCGCCGTCGCAGTGGAGTATCAGCGTGGGCACCGTAACATCTTTTATCGCCAATATTGGGGTTACCTCGCCCGCCGAAAAGCCGGCCCTTATCCCCGCCAAGAGTAGGGCGGAGTCCACTATCGGGAACCTTGGCAGGCCGTAGAGGGCCTTCGCGTAGTCCGAGACTACTATCGGAAGCGACGGGTAGCTCGAATCCTCGATCAGAAGCTTTATCCTGTCGTCGTTTGCGGCGGCCATGATGGCCACAGCCGCCCCCATGGATTCCCCTAAGACACCGAGCTGATCGATATTGCAGTCGCCGCGTTTCTTTAGATAGTCTATGGCGGACGAGACGTCGTGACTCTCGTAATAGCCGTAAGTGCAGAAGTCCCCCTCGGAGAGACCGTGGTACCTGTGGTCGTAGGCGAGGACGTTGTATCCCGCCCTTGCGAGCATCCCAGAGTATTTGAGGGAGCCTATCCTGTTGTCGTTCTGGCCGTGGAGGACGACAAATGTGGG
The DNA here is from genome assembly GCA_964542895.1 of uncultured Thermodesulfobacteriota bacterium. Lineage (GTDB taxonomy): Bacteria > Desulfobacterota > Zymogenia > Zymogenales > Zymogenaceae > Zymogenus. The sequence continues at coordinate 23,602 of CAZIWT010000021.1, read as the reverse complement.
CGATTCTTTACTCTTTCCGGGTATGAACCACCCATTGAGTGTCAGCTTTTCACCGTCCGCGTCTCCCGGTTTTTCGAGTGTCTCAAACTCTATATTCTGGGATCTGACTCCGAAATCGGCGAGGTCGTGGAATTTTTTCTCTGCAATTTTCTCCTCGATCGTATAGGTCCTGAAGGCCACGATCTCCCCCGAAAAATACCATATGGCGTATCCTAATCCTATTACGATAATCAGAAGGAGGACTAAAGCCGCTTTCTTGATAAACTTCATCTATTTATCCTTGAAAAATGTTAAAAAAAGCTTCTATTTCACCTTTTTCTTGAGCCATTCAAAAATATCTTTCGCCACTCCTTCCCAGCCCTTTTCCGTCATCAGGTTATGTCCGATATCTTCGTATAGCTTGAAATCCGCCCTGTAGGCCCTGGCGGTCCTCCTCTCGTTTCTCGGCGGGAAGAAGTAATCGTGACCGGACGCAAGGAGCATGACGGGAGAGGAAACTTTTTTGGGTCTCAGCCACACCAGTGGAACGGTAAGACCCAGCAGGGCCGGGGAGGATTCCGGACAGCTCTTTTTGAAGCCCTCCTTTAATACTTTCTCAGGGGCGTTGTAGAGAAACATATGCCTGTACATCTTTTCTGATTTTATCTTGACCGGCATAAGGAGGGTAAGTCTGATCATCTCTATCGGATACTGAAAGATCAGCTTTATCATTGTGGGTATGGGGAGCCTCCTGAAGGTGGCCGTGGCTACCAGTACCCCTGCCGGGGCCTTGTTTCTCTCGAGGTATTTCATCGTAGCAAAGCCCCCCATGCTGTGCCCGACAACTATCGGGTTTCCGATTTTTTCTTTAGCCGCCTCGATCTCCCTCACGTAGTCCATCATCGTCTTTCCCTTGAGGCCGGGTTCCTCCCTCCTCTCCCCGTGGGAGGGAAGGTCGAGGGCATAGCAGGAAAATCCCGCCTTGGAGAAATATTCCATGAAATTCTTCCAGCACCAAGCGCCGTGCCACGCCCCGTGGACAAAGAGGATCGGGGTCTTAAAGGCCTTCTTTTTGGGTATCATCTCTTTCATAATATGTATCCTTTTAAAAATAGATTTAATATGACGAATCATGGCCCTTTACAAATTTTTTAGATATCCGCCCTAATCAGCCCTAATCAATATCTGCTTCCGATTTCCTTTTTTTATTTTCTGATTTTTCAAGTGAGGCGATTTTATCGAGTATCCCGTTTATGAACGAGGGGCTGTCCGCCGTTCCGTATCTCTTGGCGATCTCGATCGCCTCGTTCATCGAAACGTTGGACGGGATGTCGTCCGCGAACATCAGCTCGAAGATTGCAAACCTGAGGATGTTCCTATCCACCACTCCCATTCGATCGAGCTTCCAGTTCTCGGAGGTATCATTGATTATCTTGTCTATCCTCTCTTTGTGCTTACAGACCCCCCTGACCAGAAACAGGAAAAAGGGTATAGCGGTCTCGTCGGTCTTGAAGTTTTCCTTGAATAGATCGATCGCCCTTTCAATTTGTGGGTCGATGTCGCCACCATCTTCTGCGCCCGGCTTTTCAGGGAGATCTCTATTCATCGTGTCGTTGATTTTTAGGTCTTTTGTGGTAGGTATCTCGGGGTTTTCTTCGGTCCTTTCAAGAACCTCGGAAGCTTTTTTGTCCGCCCATTTTGAGTCGTCGGATTCGTCCATTCGATGACTCCGGGAATCTTCTATATCTACGGCTCCCTTCACCGGCGGATTGATGTCGAGCTGAAAAAGAAACTGCAGGGCCAATTCCCTTGCCCTCCTCCTCTTTCCCAAGATTGAATCCCCCGTGAAAATTGGAAAAGAAATATAAAACCATATATAAGACTATATATTATATATGCTGTATTGGATATATCCGGCTTCCCATCATCCCGTCTTTACAACGGTCCACTCCCTACCCATACCGTTCTTCCCATCTCCCCGCTCCCGCGCATCGCACCGCCCCTTCTTACCCGTATTCCCCTCCTCAAGATTCCCTGTTAATCTGCTGGACTAATGCGCCGAGACTATTTCTTGACTTCGGCCATGAGGTTTACCATCTCTATTGCGGTGACGGCGGCGTCGTAACCCTTGTTTCCCGATTTTGACCCTGCCCTCTCGATGGCCTGCTCTATGTTGTCGGTCGTGATGATACCGTAAGAGATCGGTATGTTGCTTTCCATGGAGAGCCTTGCAACACCCTTGGCGGACTCGGCCGCGATGTATTCGAAGTGCGGTGTGGAGCCCCTTATAACGGCCCCGATGCAGATAATTGCGTCGTAGTTTCCGAGCTCCACCAATTTCCTCGCCATCTGGGGGACCTCAAAAGCGCCCGGGACCCTGTAGACGTGGATATTTTCATCCGCCCCCCCGTGCCTCAAGATGGCGTCGGTCGTCCCGTCGAGCAGCTTGTCCCCGATGAAGCTGTTGAACCTCGAAAGGACCACGCCGAACTTGAGTCCCTTGGCGTTTATTTTACCCTCGATATGCTTGGGCATTTAGGCCTCCTATACTTTTTTTAATAAATGTCCCATCTTCTGCTGCTTGGTCTTCAGGTACTTGATATTGTTTTCTCCAGGCTCGATCTCGATAGGTATCCTGCCCACCACCTCGAGACCGTAACCTTTGAGCCCAATAATCTTCTTCGGGTTGTTGGTAAGGAGCTTGATTTTGTGAATCCCCAGGTCTACCAGTATCTGGGCGCCCAGCCCGTAATCCCTGAGGTCGGGTTTAAAGCCTAATTTCTCGTTCGCCTCCACCGTGTCCAATCCGTGATCCTGAAGCTCATAGGCCTTGACCTTGTTCAGAAGACCTATCCCCCTCCCCTCCTGGTTCATGTATATCAGGACGCCCTTCCCCTCTTCCGATATGAGCTTGAGGGCGGCCTGGAGCTGATCCCCGCAATCGCACCTCAGTGACCCCAAGACGTCCCCGGTCAGGCACGCGCTGTGAACCCTTACCATGACTTCATCATCGGGGGCGAAATCGCCCAGGATCAGCGCCAGATGCTCGTGGGGATCCACGTCGTTTCTGTAGGCGATGGCCTTGAAATTTACGCCGTATTTCGTAGGAATTATGGTCTCCGCTGTCCTGTGCACCAGAAGCTCCGTCTTCATCCTGTATTCGATGACGTCCTTTACGGTGGCGATCTTTACGCCGTGCTTCTCGGAAAACTCCTCGAGGTCGGGCATCCTGGCCATGGTCCCGTCGTCCTTCATCACCTCGCAGATGACCCCGTAGGGCTTGAGCCCAGAGAGCCTGGCGAGATCGACGGAGCCCTCGGTCTGTCCCGTGCGGACGAGGACACCCCCATTTCTCGCGATCAGCGGAAATATATGGCCGGGTCTCGCGAGATCGTCGGGTGTGGCGTCGTCCGAGACGGCGGCCAATACCGTTGTAGCCCGATCGTGGGCCGAAATACCGGTCGTTACCCCCTTTTTCGCCTCGATGGAGACGGTAAAGGCGGTCTGGAACTGCGACGTGTTCTCCGAGACCATAAGGCGAAGGTTTAGAGACCTTGCCTTGTCTTCCGTCAGGGAGAGGCATATCAGCCCCCTTCCGTGCTTGGCCATGAAGTTTATCGCCTCCGGGGTTACCTTTTCGGCCGCGATAAAGAGATCCCCCTCGTTCTCTCGGTCCTCGTCATCAACAAGTATGACCATCTTCCCCTTTTTTATCTCACCCAGTATTTCAGGAATCGGCGTTGTCGGCATTATATCTCTCCTAATCAAACATTCTATAGGTTCTACAGGTACCCTTCCTCTGCCAGCTTTTTCAGCGTCAGGCCCTCCCCCTCCTTCTTGTCTTTAGCTAAAAACCTCTCCACGTATTTTCCTATTATATCCGCCTCCAAGTTCACTTCATCCCCAACGTTGATATTTAAGAGGTTCGTTTTTTCCGCGGTGTGCCTTATTATGTTTACCGTGAACGAGTCATCGGCAATGGAGTTTACCGTAAGGCTGATGCCGTTTACGGAGACGGAGCCCTTGTCCACGATGTACCTGAAGACGTTATCTGGCGGTATTATCTCGATTATCAGACTGTCCTTGTCCTTGTCCACACGTTTTATTACTCCCACGCCGTCGACGTGCCCCTGAACCATGTGACCGCCCAGGCGGTCCCCAACAGCCAGCGCCTTTTCGAGATTGACACGGTTGTTTGTCCCTATATCCTTCAGGGTCGAGCGGGAAACCGTCTCCGGGGAAGCCTCAACGATGAAGCTCTTTCCCTCTATGGCAACGACGGTGAGACACACGCCGTTGACACATATGCTGTCTCCGATCTTTGTGTCCTTGAGGTCCATCCCGGTCTCGACCGTTATGATAGATACCGCCCCCGATTTTCTGAAGTCCCTGACGATCCCCACATCCTCTATGATTCCGGTAAACATCTATACTAAAACACGTGATATTAAAACACTCAAGATAAAAACCCGATATAAAAGTATTCTCCCCAAGTCCCTTTATCTAAATACCCCCCTTCACCCCCCTCCTGTAGCCCCTGTAGCCAATTACGGCGATATCCTCGCCTATGCGGCGAACGGAGACATCTTCCAGCCCCACTGCGTCCGCGATCTTCCCAGGCCCCACACCCGCCGTGAGCCCCACCGAGTCGCTTCCTGTGAGTATCCTCGGGGAATATATGAAGATTATCTTGTCGAATTTACCATATTTAATGAAATAAGTAAAGACTTTTGCTCCCCCCTCCACGAGAAGGCTCATAACTTTGTTCTTTGCCAATTCACCCAACAGCCGATCGAGATCGATCCCCACATCCCCTTTCTTTATCTGGATTACCGTTGCCCCCACCCCCTCAAGCCTCTTTATCTTTTCCTTATCTGCTCCCTCAACGGCGGCGACAAAAACCGGGGCGCCCCCTTTTGAAAAGATATTTGCTCCGGGGTCGATCTCAAGCTTGGGGTCTATCACCACCTTCGTCGGATTTCTCCCCTTAGTCAGCCTCACTGTCAGCTCCGGATCGTCCTCTTTCACCGTCCCGATCCCCACCAGCACGGCGTCGTACCTTTTCCTGAGGCCGTGGACGAACCTCCTCGCCCTCTCCGACGTTATCCACTTCGAGTCGCCGGTCGAGGTCGCAATCTTTCCGTCCAGGGTCATCGCCGCCTTGAGAACAACAAAGGGCCACTTTTCGACGACGAATTTTTTATAGGACTCGTAGAGCACCCCTATATCTCTTCCCAGTCTTCCACCGGGTTCAACAAAGGAGACCGAAACCCCGCCCTTCTCGAGTATCTTCGCGCCGCCGCCCATAACATCCGGGTTTGGATCATGTGTGCCGATAAATACCCTCGTGACACCCGATTTTAAAATCGCCTCGGTGCAGGGGGGTGTCCTCCCGTGGTGACTGCACGGCTCGAGGGTGACGTACAGATCCGCCCCCTCATTCCTATTCCCCGCCGCCTCGAGGGCCTCTGCCTCCCCGTGGGGATACCCCGCCCCACGATGGGAGCCCTCCCCCACAACCTCCCCCCTTAAAACCACAACAGCCCCAACCGGTGGATTGGGGCTTGTCATGCCCTCGTATCTCCTTGCCAGCGTGAGGGCCCTCCTCATATATTTTTCTTCCATCTACTTTCTTTTGCCGCCCTTCTGATCAAGAAGGTCCTTCAGCTCCGACATGAACTCGTTGATGTCCTTGAAGGATCGGTAGACCGATGCGAAGCGGACGTACGCCACCTCGTCGAGCCCGTGGAGGTGCTCCATGACAACCTCGCCGACATCGGTGCTCTTTATTTCCCTCTCGGCCACGTCGGTGAATTTGGCCTCGATGGAGTCTACCGTCTTCTCTATCACCGTGATGCTTATGGGGCGCTTCTCGCACGCCTTTATTATCCCGGACAGGATCTTGTTTCTGTCAAACTGCTCTCTTCGGCCGTCCCGTTTTATCACCATCGGGAGCATCTCCTCCACCCTCTCGTAGGTGGTGAACCTCCTGCCGCAGTCGTTACACTCCCTGCGCCTGCGAATTACATGGCCGTCCTTTGAGAGCCTCGAATCGATCACCTTATTGTCCATAAATCCGCAAAATGGGCATTTCACTTTTAATCCGCCTTCCCCTTGAATTTTTCAAGCTCGATGTCCGCTTCGGAGAGCATCTGTTTGGATAATTTGTCCTCGTAGCCTTCTTTATATATGACCCTTATTATGCCTGCGTTTATGATCATCTTCGTGCAGATGGAGCACGGAAGTGTCGTCGAGTACAAGGTCGCACCATTTATGGAGACGCCGTGGTATGCCGCCTGAATGATGGCGTTCTGCTCGGCGTGGAGCCCCCGGCAGAGCTCGTGTCTCTCCCCCGTCGGTACGTTGAGCTCCTCTCTCAGGCAGCCGAGGTCGAGACAGTGGGGCAGCCCCCTGGGGGCGCCGTTGTAGCCTGTTGCAAGGATGTTCTTCTCCTTGACTATGGCGGCGCCCACTTTTCGCCTCAAGCAGGTCGACCTCTTCGAGACGAGATCCACGATCGACATGAAATACTCGTCCCAGCTGGGGCGCCTTTCCTCATTATCCCTCTGTTTTTTTTTATTATTCACGGCGGTATTCTTCATCTTCGCCTTTAATCTGCCTTCTATCTATATATGGGATAATCCTTCAGAAGCTCGTTCACCGCCCCCCTCGTCCTCGAGATGGTGGCCTCGTTTCCTATATCATCCAAAACATCGCATATTAGATTTGCCACCACCTTAACCTCGTCTTCTTTCATTCCCCTCGTTGTCACGGCCGGGGTGCCGAAGCGAACGCCGCTGGTGACTTTCGGGGGCCTGGTGTCGTAGGGGATGGTGTTCTTGTTGGCAGTGATTCCCGCCCTGTCAAGGGCTATTGCGGCGTCGTCTCCCGTCAGGCCCTTATGTCCGACATCCACTAAGAAGAGATGGTTGTCCGTTCCTCCGGAGACAAGCCTGAAGCCCCTTCCCTTTATGACGTCCGCCATCGCCTTCGCGTTTGCCACTATCTGCTTCTGGTAGTCTATGAAGTCCGGCTCCATCGCCTCCCTGAATGCGACAGCCTTGGCGGCGATGATATGCATGAATGGTCCGCCCTGGGACCCGGGGAAAACGAGGGAGTCGATCTCCTTTGCGTACTTGGATCTGCACATTATTATTCCGCCCCTGGGGCCTCTCAGCGTCTTGTGGTTGGTTGTGGTTACAAAATCGCTTACGGGAACGGGAGTTTTGTGAATTCCCGCAACCACGAGCCCACCGATGTGGGCGATGTCGGACATGAGCATGGCCCCGGTCCCTTCGGCTATCTCCCCGAACTTGGAAAAATCTATCTCCCTGGGGTATGAGCTCGCACCGCAGATGATCATCTTCGGCCTATGCTCCCTCGCCATCCTCAACACACCGTCGTAATCGATTCGCTCGGTATCCTTGTCCACCGAATAGAAAACTATATTGAAAAGCTTGCCCGACAGGTTTACGGGATTTCCGTGGCTCAGGTGACCCCCGTGGCTCAGGTTCATGCTCAAGACCGTATCGCCTATGTCGAGGATCGAAAACAGGACCGCAAGATTCGCCTGCGTTCCCGCATGCGGCTGGACGTTGGCGTACTCGCAGCCGAATAGCTTCTTCGCGCGATCGATGGCGATGGTCTCGACCTCGTCCACGTGCTCACACCCGCAGTAATACCTCGCCCCCGGATACCCCTCGGCATACTTGTTTGTCATAACTGAGCCGGACGCTTCAAGCACGGCCTTGCTGGCATAGTTTTCCGATGCTATAAGTATTATATTGTGCTTCTGCCTATCAATCTCTTTTTCGATTATATTATAAACATCCGGATCGCATTCTTTGAGCCCTTTTCTAAACACTATCTGTCATCCTTCCATTTATTTAGTGCCGAGATCCTCAATCTTTTCGACCCTCCGTACGTGTCTGCCGCCTTCGAAAGTCTCCTCTAAAAAGACCCTTAGAATCTCTTTTGCCAGCTCCGCTCCGGTAACCCTCCCCCCCAGAACGAGGATATTTGCATCGTTGTGGTTTCTCGCCATCTTCGCCATAAATTCGTTCCATGCGAGTGCCGCCCTTATGCCCCTGTATCTGTTGGCGGCGATACTCATACCGATTCCGGTTCCGCAGATCAAGACCCCGAACTCGGCTTCGCCCTTGATTACCGCGTCCACCACCTTGGCCGCAAAATCGGGATAGTCGCTCGACTCCGTCGAATTCGTTCCCACATCCGTTACGCTCACTCCGCTTTTGCTGAGCTCTTCAATAATTATCGTCTTGAGGTCCAGACCACCGTGATCCGAACCCACGGCAACCTTCATTACCACACCCTTACATCTTGTCGTTAATATATGATATGGCGTCCTGAACCGAGACTATCTTCTCTGCGTCCTCATCGGAGATCTCGATGTCGAATTCGTCCTCGATCGTCATGATCATCTCGACGATATCAAGAGAGTCCGCCCCCAGGTCATCGATGAACGACGCCTCAAGCTGGATCTCGTCCTTTTCCAAACCAAGCTGATCAGAGATTATCTCGATTACCTTCTCTTCTACAGATGCCATTTTCTTACCTCCTTAAGTCTGAAATTACATATATAATCCGCCGTTAACGCCTATGACCTGACCGGTTATGTAATCGGCGTATTTAGACACAAGAAAATCCACAGCATATGCGACCTCTTTCGGCGTTCCTATCCTGCCGCAGGGTATTTTGGATATGATCGTATCGCGGGCGTCGTCCGGAAGGGACATCGCCATGTCCGTATCGATCAGACCCGGCGAGACGGCGTTGACCGTTATGTTTCTCGGCGCGAGCTCCCTCGCAATTGATTTGGTCAGGGCGATTACGCCCGCCTTTGATGCGGAGTAGTTCGCCTGACCCGGATTGCCGTACTGTCCCGCAACCGACGTCAAGTTGACTATCCTCCCCCACCTCGCCTTTATCATCGGCCTTATTACCGCCTTGGTGAGGGAAAAAACACCGCCCAGGTTCGTATCTATAACGTCACTCCAATCCGAATCCTTCATCATAGCGAAGATGTTGTCCCTTGTAAGGCCGGCGTTGTTGACCAATATATCGATCTTTTTCACAACACTCAGGATGCCCTTAACAGATTTACTGACCTCGACCGCATTTTTAACGTCAAACTTCACTATCTCGGCCCTGCCCCCGTTCCCCTCTATCTCCTCCCTGACCGCTTTTGCCCTCTCCTCGCTCCTGTTGTAATTGATATACACCAGGGCACCCTTGCCTGCAAGCTCCCTTGCGATCTCCGCCCCGATGCCCCTCGACGCCCCGCTTATCAGCGCCGTTTTTCCTTCAAGGCTCAAGATTTCACTACCCCCCTATAGTCTTAACATTCAATAATCCGCAGTCAACCACGCCCTTTTTCTATTAATATTCCATCAACATTCCATCTATATTCTATCCATATCCAACCGTTTTGCAATAGCGTTTTTACAATAACTATTGCAATAGCTATTGATATTTTCTATTTATACTTTTTTCCGGCATCCTTTAGGGAATCTACATCATTGACGCTCAATATCGCAACCTTTCTGTCTATTCTTTTAACGAGACCGGATAGGACCCTGCCCGGCCCGACCTCAATAAAATCGGTAGTCCCGTTATCTATCATATATTTTACGCTCTCCTCCCACCTGACCGGGGAGACAAGCTGCTTGGCTAAGAGAGCCTTGGTCTCCTCTCCCCCGGAGTGGGGAAGCGCAGTCACGTTCGATATAACCGGAAGATCGAGATTGCCTACCTCCACCCCTTTAAGCTCCTCGGCGAGCCTTTCCGACGCCCCCTTCATCAGCGGCGAATGGGATGGAACGCTCACCTTCAAAACGACCGCCTTCTTGGCGCCCCTCTCCCCGGCAAGCTCGGCCGCCTCAGTAACCGCCCCCCTGTGCCCCGATATGACCACCTGCCCCGGGGCGTTGTAATTGGCCGATACCACAACACCGCCGCCCCCACTCTCGTCTTCCGCTCGAGATACCTCGCTAACGAGCTTATCCACATCGTCTCTTGCCAATCCCAAGATCGCGGCCATCGCCCCCTCCCCCTCACTAACCGCCTCCTCCATGATCCCGCCCCTCTTCCCTACAAGCTTTAGCCCCGTTACGAAATCAAAAGCCCCACCGTAAAAGAGGGAGGTGTATTCTCCCAGGCTGTGGCCCGCCGTCGACGAAGTTTTGACGTCGCTTCCCACACCTTCTTCCCTCATGGCGGAAAGGATCGCAGCGGACACCGTAAAGACTACTGGCTGGGTTATAGCGGTCCTGTTCAGCTCGACCTCCGGCCCCTCGAACGCGATTCTCTTAAGGTCGAAATGAAGGCTGTCCGAGGCCTCTTCAAAGGCGAGCCTGGCGGACTTGAAATTGTCGTAAATATCTTTTCCCATCCCCACAAACTGGGAGCCCTGCCCCGGAAATATATACGCAATCTGAGCCAACCCTACACTCCTCATCTATTGTCAGCCGCTAAACCTCCTGAACCTCCACCACCTCTCGGTCTTTGTAATACCCGCAGCTGGGACAGACCTCGTGGGGCGGCTTTACCTCGCCGCAGTTCGGACACAGGGAACGAGCAGGCTTCTTGTTAAGGGCCTGCTGTGATCTCCTCTTGCCCCGCCTCGATCTCGAATGTTTTCTCTTTGGAACAGCCATCTTTATTGTCTTCCTTTTTAAATTTTTGTTAGTTACTCGATTACAAGATTCTTCAGTTTTTCAAACCTGACGTCGACCTCTTTTTCCTTGCAGTCACAACTCTCGATATTACGGTTCTTCCCGCAAATCCCGCAAATCCCCAGGCAATCTTCCCTGCAAAGAGGCTTCACCGGAATATAAAGTGCTATCTGCTCAACAATCGTCATCCCCAAGTCTATGCTCTCGCCGGAAAAGAAGGTAAAGTCGAGCTCCTTTTTGGTAAGCTCCCTTTCCTTATCCACCGCGTCATCTCTCGTAAGGACGCTCCTGAACAAAATATTGAACTCATGGTTGAACGGCTCCGAGCAGCGGCCGCATGACATCTCCGCAGACGTCACGATCTGTCCTTTCACTATTACGCTTTGATTGGATTTAAAGAGATTTACCCTCCCGGAAAAGCCGTTCAAGAACTTGAGATAAGGATCGTTTAGAACCCCCAGGAGCTCGTCCTGCCACGAGCGCCCGCCGACAACGGTGTGAACCTCGAGGGACACCAAATCCTTGTTCCACTCAAAGCCCCCATCCGCATCATCCCGCTCCCGCCGTTGGCCCGGGATATCCACCGACATCCCCCCTTCGGGAATCTCATCCACCTTAATTGACAACAGGTCCAAAACGCCCCTCCTCAAAGATGTTTTTAATATCCGATGGACGACAAATCAAACAATTTCCATAAAATCCTTTAAGCATTCCGAATATCTGAATATATATATCCAAACACCTTTTCTTTGTCAAGGAAATTAAGGCGTTTACCCTTGACTGAAAGATAAAATTATACCATAATAAACACGTAAACGACCATGTTTATTCTATCACATAAAGATTTATCCTCTGAAAGGACCTCTAAATTGAGAAAAAGATTGTACCTCCTGTCCCCCATTTTCATACTCCTCTTCTTTTTTGTTATCCAGCTCGATTCAAAGTCCAATTCTCAGGAGAATCCCTGCTCCTTCTCCGGATATCTCTGGGGAAAGGGGGCAAAGGCCACCTTCCAGATATACGTGGATAAACAGGAGCTTGATCTCACGTTCACATGGCCCAGGGGAACGGCCGACTTCAGGGTGAAGGCAACCGGGGAGAAAGGAGACGATATCTTGATCCTTCAGCCCCTCTCGGAGGGCGATAAGCTAACCCTCATCGGCCCGGGCGTGTACTATTTCGAGATATATTCACAATGGGGCACCGGCTGCTGGGAGGCGGTCGTCTCAACGCCGTAAAATCTCTAAAAAGCAGAAAATAAAAAAACTCTTGACAATCCCAATAAAAAGCACTATATTCAACTAACACCTCAAGGTTCTCACCAAAATTTGGGTGCCGAAACGGAATTACGGCACAAAATACCTTTTTTGAGAGGGGGGCAGGAGAAAGAAGCTTGATATGGGAAAGATATTTAAGTAGCTTGGGATGGCCGGAGGGAGATAAAGGGGGGAAGGAGGGATGGGACATTGGGGGGAGATAGAGAACAATCGGAGTGAAGAGACCGCGACGGGTCAGGTTATGGAATAAAGCCCAATCGGGAAACAATATCAATAGCGACCTTCATTTGTTTTCAACTTTCACGTTCAATCAAATATGCTCTTTGAACAAGAGCTTAACCGATTGCAAGGGGGAAGCGGTATACTTTCATCCCGAAAGGGATTTTTAATAGAAAAAGAAATGGAGTAGTCAATAGAATAGTTACTATCCAAATCTATCTAATCTAATTTCAAATACACTTCAGAAATATTTTAGCAGGAAACCCTTAAACCGCATAAATCTTGTATTCCCGTATATTCTATAAAACAATAGATATTACAAACGGTATCATAAGCCTTATCCCGGAGCCAAAGGCCCCGAATAAAAAAAGGAGACTGAATAGAGATGGAAGAAAGCGATACTAATCTTCAAAGCGCACCCGAAAACGGTGTTATCAACTTGGTGGAGCTGAAGAGCAAGAAAATCGGCGACATCTACCAGATGTCGAAGGAATTTGACATCGAAGGCGCAAGCGCCATGACGAGGCAGGAGTTGATTTTTGCTCTCCTCCAGGCCCACACGGAACAGGACGGCGTAATCTACGGACAGGGTGTACTCGAGACACTTCCCGACGGATTCGGTTTCCTCAGGGCGCCCGATTACAATTATCTCCCGGGCCCGGACGATATATATGTCTCGCCCTCCCAGATAAGGAGATTCTCCTTAAGGACGGGAGATACGATCTCCGGCCAGATACGTCCGCCGAAGGAGTCGGAAAGATACTTCGCGCTCCTCAAGGTCTCATCGGTCAACAACTCCGATCCCGACCTCTCACGGGAGCGGATTATGTTCGACAACCTCACCCCGGTCCACCCCCACGACAAGATAGAGCTCGAATACAGTACGGATAGATACTCGACAAGGATCATGGACCTCTTCACACCCATCGGCAAGGGCCAGAGGGGGCTTATCGTGTCGCCGCCGAGGACCGGAAAGACGATGCTCCTTCAGGACGTGGCGAACGCCATCACCACAAACCACAAGGACGTCATCCTGATCGTCCTCCTCATTGACGAGAGGCCCGAGGAGGTCACCGACATGGAGCGCTCCGTTCATGGCGAGGTGGTTAGCTCGACGTTCGACGAGCCCGCCTCCCGCCACGTGCAGGTGTCGGAGATGGTACTGGAAAAGGCGAGACGTCTGGTGGAGTACAAGAAGGACGTGGTCATACTCCTGGACAGCATAACGAGGCTCGCCAGGGCCTACAATGCCGTAGTTCCCCCGAGCGGAAAGATCCTCTCCGGCGGTGTCGATTCCAACGCCCTCTATAAGCCGAAGCGGTTCTTCGGGGCCGCAAGAAACATCGAGAACGGCGGTAGCCTCACGATTATCGCAACGGCCCTGATAGACACAGGCTCCAGGATGGACGAGGTTATCTTCGAGGAGTTCAAGGGAACAGGCAACATGGAGATCCACCTGGACAGGAAACTCGCCGACAGAAGGACATTCCCGGCCATAGACATCAACCGCTCCGGGACGAGAAAGGAAGAGCTCCTGTTGGATGACGATACGCTCAATCGAATCTGGATACTGCGCAAGCTCCTCGCCCCGCTGAACCCGATAGATTCAATGGGATTCGTCCTCGATAAAATCCAGGGAACAAAATCCAACCAGGATTTTCTGTCCAACATGAACCAGTAGCTTGAAATATAGTGATCATAAACCCCCCCGAATATTCTGAAAGGGGGTTTATTATTAGATTCGTTATTACTATTGATATTAAGCCAAGAGGAGAACAGTAGAGATGAAACCGGATATTCACCCGAAATACGACAAGGCGATTATCAAGTGCGCCTGCGGTAGCGAGATCGAGACACGCTCGACCAAAGAGGAGATACGCGTGGAAATATGCTCCCAGTGTCACCCCTTCTTCACAGGAAAACAGAAGCTTGTCGACACCATGGGCCGCGTAGAGAAGTTCAGGAAGAAATACGACAAGTTCGACAAAAAGAAGAAGGCCTGAGCAAGTCTAATGTTGCTGTGTGTCAACTTCTCCTGTTTGTAAAAACAGGATTGTATCGTCCCGGTGTTTCTCGCGATGAGGGCCGTTTTTTTTGTGTTACGTTTTTTTTCGCACACTCAAGCCGTCGCGGGACATCGAGGTTTAAAGATCTATACTATATATGAATAAAGTCAGAGTAGGAGGTCAGGCGGTTATCGAGGGAGTCATGATGCGCTCCCAGAACACCATGACCGTAGCTGTCAGAAAACCGGACGGGTCCATCAAGGTAAAGGAGGAGTTCGTGAGCTCCCTTGCCGAGAGGTTCCCGATCCTTAAAAAGCCCTTCTTCAGGGGCGTTGTCATACTGATAGAGTCGATGGTCTACGGAATAGGCGCACTGACATTTTCAGCCAACGAGGCGGTCGAGGAAGAAGAAAAGACGTCAGACAAGGGCGGCGGAGGGGAGATCTCCCCCTGGATGACGGCCGTGACCATTATAGTCTCCTTTGCCTTTGCGATCCTCCTCTTTGTGGTTGTCCCCCACTTTGCAACGCTTTACATCGGCGAAATACTCCCCGTAAACATGGGGATTGAGACCTTCACCTTTCACCTCATCGACGGCATATTGAAGGTATCGGTCTTTTTGATCTACATCATCTCCATCTCCCTTATACCCGACATAAAACGGGTCTTTATGTATCACGGGGCGGAGCACAAATCGATCTTCACCTACGAGGCGGGGGAGGAGCTCTCGGTGGACAACGCCCGCAAATACTCTACCTTTCACCCGAGGTGCGGCACATCGTTCATCATCCTGGTATTGCTTATCAGTATCGTCATATTCGCCGTGACGTTTCCATTCCTCCCGCTCTTTCCGGATATGAACAAGATATTGAAGAACTTCATCTATATCTTGATCAAGATACCGCTCCTTGTTCCGATCGCGGGGATATCCTACGAGGTAATAAGGCTTGCGGGAGAGAAGAGGGACAACGTCTTTTTGAAGGCGATATCCATCCCCGGTTTATGGATACAGAAGATCACCACGAGGGAGCCCACCGACGATCAGGTCGAGGTGGCCCTTGCTGCATTGACAAAGGCCGTCGACATGGAGCTCTCGACCGGGGCCAAGACCCCCAGAGGAGATTGAACCACAACAGATGTTTGAGAAGATAAAAGATATCGAGGTGAGGTTCAAGGAGCTCGAGAAGTTCCTCTCCGACCCGGAGATCATAAGGGAGCAGGATCTCTATAGACAGTACACGAAAGAGCACTCCGATATAGGGCCTGTTGTCAGCGAGTACCGGCGGTTTCGGGATCTTAAGGCGGAGGTCGAGGAGAACGAGGCGCTTCTGACGGACAAGGACGAGGAGATCAGGGAGCTGGCGAAGGAGGAGCTCGAAGCCCTCGAGCTTAAGCTCGACGAGTCCGAGGATCGACTGAAGCTGCTGCTCGTCCCGAAGGACCCGAACGACGAAAAGAACATCTTCCTCGAGATCAGGGCCGGCGCCGGCGGCGATGAGGCCTCCCTCTTTGCGGCCGACCTCTTCAGGATGTACAGCCGTTACGCCGACATGAACGGCTGGCGCGTGGAGATCATGAGCCAGAACGTCATCGGCGTCGGTGGCTTCAAGGAGATCATCGCCCTAATCGAGGGGAGGGGCGCCTACAGCAGGCTCAAATACGAGAGCGGTGTCCACAGGGTCCAGCGTGTCCCGGAGACGGAGGCCCAGGGGAGAATCCACACATCCACCATTACGGTGGCGATCCTGCCAGAGGCGGAGGATATCGAGATAGAGGTTAACCCTAACGACCTGAGAATAGACACCTACAGGTCTACGGGTCACGGGGGACAGTCGGTCAACACCACCGACAGCGCCGTTAGGATAACGCACCTCCCGACGGATCTCGTCGTGACCTGTCAGGACGAGAAATCCCAGCACAAGAACAAGACAAAGGCGATGCGGGTGCTAAAGGCGAGGCTTTTAGACCTTATGATACAAAAGCAGCGGCTGGAGCGCTCCGAAGACCGCAAGAGCCAGGTCGGAACGGGGGACAGATCCGAGCGTATCAGGACGTATAACTACCCCCAGGGACGCGTTACCGATCACAGAATCGGCCTCACCCTCTACAAGCTCGACGCGATCCTGATGGGAAACATCGACGAGCTGATAGACGCCCTCACCGCATACTTCCAGGCGGAAGCTCTGAAGACTCAGGCACTATGATATCCCCCCCCGAAACAGAACTTATCACGAAAAAGGACACACCTAAAAAAGGAACTCCAAATGATATACTGGAGGCGGTAAACAGGGCCTCGTCGTACCTCAAGGATGCGGGGGTGGAGTTGCACCGCCTTGACTCGGAGCTGATAGCCGCTAAGGTACTCGGAGTAAGGCGGATAGACCTCTACCTGATGCACGACAGGCCCCTGACTCCCGAGGAGTGGCGGGAGATAGGAAGGCTGGTATTGAAGAGGGGTGACGGAACGCCCACCGCCTACATCACGGGGGAAAAGGAGTTCTGGTCCCTCTCGATTACCGTCAACGAATCGGTCTTAATCCCCAGGCCGGAGACCGAGGTTTTGGTCGAGGAGGCGCTGGCCCTTCTCGGCGGCACAGGTGCAGAGAGGGTCTCCATCCTGGAGATCGGGACCGGATCCGGAGCGGTGGCGGTCGCCATATTGGCGGAGCTTCAGGGAGCAATCATAACGGCAACGGATATTTCGAAAAAAGCGATCGATATCGCCGGTGAAAACCTGAAGCGCCACGGACTCTCAGATAAGGTTGACCTCCTTACCGGCTCGATCTACGAGCCGATAACGGCCCTGTATAAAAAGTTTGACGTAATTTTATCCAATCCACCATACGTTTCCGCGGAACAAATGGGGTCGCTTCCTGTCGAAATATCAAGGGAGCCACATATAGCCCTTGACGGGTCGGTCGACGGGGGTGCGGACGGCCTCGATGTTATACGTCCCATTATTGAGCTTGCCCCCGACCACCTCGTATCGGGAGGTCATCTTTTGCTGGAGATAGGAAGCGACCAGCTTGACGGCGTTAGAGAGATCATAGATGGTACCTCGGGGCTCTCGTTTCTCAAGATGAGGAAGGACTACGCGTCCCTCCCGAGGGTCGTGGTTGCCCTTAATGATTAGTTATATTAGTTAATACATAGGTAGTTTTTTAAGGATTTCGCCTTGCTTCAGAAGATGGTAATAAGGGGCGGCCCTCCCCTAAAAGGTGCGGTCAGAATCAGCGGCTCGAAAAACGCCGCCCTCCCCATAATAATATCCTCTATCATGGCCCCGGGGAGGTCGGAGTTTCTGGACGTCCCCGATCTCATGGACATAAGGACGACCGAAAGGCTCCTAACAGATCTGGGAGCGGAAGTTGTCTTCAACGACAAGTTCGTCGTCGATTCCACCCCCATAAAAAACCACGAGGCCCCCTGGGACGAGGTAAGGAAAATGCGGGCCTCCTTTCTCGTCCTCGGCGCCCTGCTTTCCCGCTTCGGCATTGCTAAGGTTGCGCTCCCCGGTGGGTGCGCCCTGGGGCCGAGGCTCGTCGATCAGCATCTCAAGGGCTTTGTCTCCATCGGCGTGAAGATAAAGGAGGAGCACGGCCTCGTTATCGCCAGTGGAAAAAATATAAGGGGAGACAGCGTTACTTTCGATTTTCCCACCGTTGGAGGCACCGAAAACATCCTCATGGCCGCGTGCACCGCAAAGGGGGAGACGGTCATAAACAACGCCGCCAGGGAGCCGGAGATCATAGACCTCGCCCGCGCCCTCAGGGAGATGGGCGCCGTTATCGAGGGGGAGGGGGAAGAGACGATACGAGTCCAGGGCGTCGACGCTCTTTCCCCCATCAGATACAGGATAATCCAGGACAGGATAGAGGCGGGGACGTATCTGATGGCGATCGCCGTAACGGCGGGAGACGTCACCATCGAAAACTTCCCCGCTGATATGTTAACCTCCGTTGTTGGCAAGCTGGAGGAAGCGGGTGTCGATTTCAAGCAAACGGGCGATGAAATGAGGGTCAAAGGCCCAAAGAAGATCAATCCCATAAACGTATCCACACAGCCCTACCCCGGCTTTCCCACGGACCTCCAGGCCCCCATTACATCCCTTCTGACGGTAGCGGACGGCACGAGCGTTGTTACCGAGACGATATTCGAAAACCGCTTCGCCCACGTACCGGAGCTGATACGCCTGGGAGCGGACATAACGATCGATGGGAGAAGCGCCGTGATAAAGGGCGTCAAGGGGCTCTCCGGGGCCAAGGTCATGTCGTCCGACCTTAGAAACAGTGCATCCCTCATCCTCGCGGGTCTCGTTGCCGAGAATACCACGGAGGTCTATCGACTCTACCACCTCGAAAGGGGCTACGAGCGAATGGAGGAGAAGCTCTCATCCCTCGGCGCCGACATAAAAAAGGTAAGACAGGATGATTGAGATAATCGAGCGGGGCGACAGCGCCTTTCAGAAATATATCGACAGGATAGTCACAAGGGGGGAGAGAATCCCCGAAGACGTGCTCAAAAGCGTAAACGAGATAATCGAGGACGTGAGGGAAAACGGCGACAGCGCTCTTATCAAATACACCGAGAAGTTTGACGGAATCAAGCTCTCACCCAATGAACTTGATATAAACACTTCAGAGATAGATTCGGCTGTTAAGGAGCTGCCCGGGGATGATTATGACGTCATCGAAACCGCGGCCAAAAGGATCGAGGACTACCACGGACACCAGGTTCAAAAAGGGTTGTCTTTTACCGACGATTACGGCAACGTCCTCGAGCAGGTCGTAAGGCCCCTTTCCAGAGTCGGCGTTTACGTCCCCGGGGGACGCCTCCCCTACCCCTCGACGCTCCTTATGAACGCTATCCCGGCAAAGATAGCGGGCGTCTCCGAGATAGTCGCCGTCCACCCCACACCCGGAGGCTCCATCTCCCCAGGCGTGGCAGCGGCCGCAAAGATATCCGGAGTCAATAATATCTTTCGCATCGGCGGCGCCCAGGCGATCGCCGCCCTATCATTCGGGACGGAGACTATCCCGAAAGCCAACAAGGTTGTCGGGCCCGGAAACGTCTACGTGGCGGCGGCAAAGAGGCTGCTGTTCGGCGTAGTCGATATAGACATGATAGCCGGCCCGTCGGAGATCCTCGTAATCTCGGACGGCAAATGCGACCCCGCCTACGTTGCCCGGGACCTCCTCTCCCAGGCGGAGCACGACCCGTTGAGCGCCTCTATCCTGATCACACCGGATCCGAAGTTTGCCGAATGCGTAAAGGAGGAGATAGGGTCGATCCTTGGAGCTAAAGGTACGGATACGGCCGTTGCCCTCGATTCCATTAAAAACTTCGGGGCGATAATAGTGGTTTCAGACATCGACGAGGCGATATCTATAGCGAACGAGGTCGCCCCGGAGCACCTGGAGCTGATCGTTGAAAATCCGAGAGATCACCTCGAAAAGATAGTCAACGCCGGCGCCGTCTTTCTGGGGCCAAACTCCACGGAGCCGATAGGCGACTACATCGCCGGGACGAACCACGTCCTCCCCACCGGCGGCACGGCCAGGTTTTCGTCTCCCCTGGGGGTGTACGACTTCGTCAAGAGGATGAGCGTTATCGAGATATCTAATAGGGGATTGAGAGAGCTTGGCCCTAAGGCTGTAAGGTTTGCAGAGATGGAGGGACTTTCCGCCCACGCCGGGGCGATCGTGGTGAGGCTCAAGAAGGGCGCCGACAAATAGCTTATCGCAGGTCGATGTGAGAATCACATCTCAGAGACGATATTTTAGGCTTTCATAGGATCAAAGGGTTCGGCCAAAACGGCTAAGTAGATGAAATATAACTCCCCCTTGATTATATCGGACAGGGACAATATCTATTCCCGCCCCCTCTTCCCAATCCCGATTGCCTTCGCCAACGAACCGCCCAATCTATGCCAACATCGGATGTAGCGTTAACGGTTTAAAAGAGCAGAAATTCAATACTTTTTTAAGCTCCCTTCCTTCCCTTCTCTCAATTTAGACTTATATTACCGTTATGAGGGATAGAAATTCGACCGCCCCAAAATGAAACATGTATACGCGTTTGCCACTTAACGTTATTTCGATGGAACAAGGTTTTTACCCCATTCCCCTTACCCTCATTTCCAGCTTCCAAAAGGCGTGTAAACCAAGCCTGAATCTTACGAAGTAGTATTCACCTTTAACCGCATTTTTAAGGCTGTTTCCTCCCCCGCATTAGTCAAAAAAACTTTAAGATCAAACCCCTTTCCCCCCCTACTTGTTCTCCTCCTTCATAATGTAGGTGAAGACGCAGTGATCCTCTCCCGTCGCCTGACGCTCCTTCAGCGACATCTTTACATCCGGGTTGTAGCCCTCGAGGATCTTGTAGTCCACGTACTTGCAGTATATCTTGGCGTATTCGCCCAGGCCCCACTCCTCGGCTGCATTGTAGAACGTGCAGTTGTTCACCTTTGCGACAAGGTCGTTGTTCTCGATTGCGGGGATCGGCTGGAAGTTAGCGCCGTCAATATCCGTGTAAATCAGCCAGTTCTTGAAGCTGTTCTCCTTTCCCTGCGCCCTGACCCTCTCGGCGATCCTTTTTCCCCGCTCCAGGCCGAAATACTCGATCCCCTTTTTCAGAACGGCCTCCCCCTCCTCCTCGCCCAGCCTCTCTATCACGAACTTGGCGATGCTCGAAAAGAGCTGGGCGGCAAGTCCGAACCCGGGAGTCTGAAATTGATCTCCAACCTCCTCCTTTTTCGCAGGAACGTCCCCCAGATACTCGAAATCGAATCCCTTTTCTTTTTCCCTCTTTATCTCGTCCATTTACAACTCCTGACAATTATATTAAAAATTAACTCATGCAACCGAGTCAAAATATATCGTCGTTTTTTATGTGAGGATATTTTTGGGCCTCTCGCCCCATTCTATAACGGCATAGGCGCTGTGGTTGTGGATGCTCTCGATGTTTTCCGACTCCACCAGAAACCAATCGAAAATTTCAAGCTCGATGAGGCGTCTCGACACCTCCCTGACTACGTCCTCCACGAACATCGGGTTGTTGTAGGCCTTCTCCGTAATGTATTTTTCGTCCGCTCGTTTAAGGAGTGAGTACAGGTCCGAGCTTCCCGATCTTTCCACTATATTGATGATATCCTCGATCCAAAAGAACTTCTTTGAAAGGAGGCGGACATTTACATAGCTCCTCTGGCTGTGCGCCCCGAAATCCGATATCTCCCTGGAGCAGGGGCAGAGGGTCGTTATGGGAACCTTGATTCCCACTATGAACTCCTTCTTCTCCCCGCTGTAGCCGAGATAGCGGCATTGATACTCCATCAATCCCTCTTCGCCGGATACGGGGGCCTTCTTCTTTATGAAATATGGGAAGTCAAACTCGATGTGGGCGGATTTTGCGTTCAACATCTTCTTCATCTTGTCCAGAATAAGATCGAAGTTCCTGATTCCTATCTCCATTCGGTATTCGTTCAGGATCTCCACGAACCTGCTCATGTGAGTACCCTTGAACTTGTGAGGGAGATCCACGTATAGATTGATGCTCGCAATGGTGTGCTGGGTCTCGTTCTTCTTGTCGAAGACGACGATAGGATATCGAATTCCCTTGACGCCCACCTTGTCGATATCGATATTGTTTATTCCCCTCTGGTTCTGTATGTCAATCATGTCACTTTTCATAATACGATGCCCTCGAGTTATCCGACTCCCAAACGTCCACCCTTAAATCCCCGGATATAGACACTTCGTCGAGCTTCTCCCTCATCTTGTCACAGATGAACTTAGCTATATTCTCGGAAGAGGGATTAATCCTGTCAAACGGGGGAACCTCGTTGAGATTCGTGTGGTCTACAATATCAATTATATTTTTGAGATACGACTTAAGCTTCCTGAAATCCATCACCGTACCGTCAGGAAGAAGCCTGTCACTCTTTAGATAGACCTCGACCTTGAAATTGTGGCCGTGGATGTTTTCACACCCCCCCCCTATCTCCTTCAGGCTGTGGGCGGCGGAAAAGTGATCTTTAACCGATATCTCATACATCTATCAAATCTCCTTGATCTTGACCTTATCGAAAAGCCTCTTGACGTCTTCTCTTCTGCACAGCTCCGTCCCGGGGGTTATCGACGCCGCCGCCCCGGAAGCCACGGCGAGCGCCAGGCACTCCTTGATATTCAAATTTCTCTTTATGCCCAGCACAAATGCCGCGAGGAAAGAATCCCCCGCACCAACGGTACTGCCAACGGTTACCTTGGGGGGAATCCCTTTGAGAGCCCTAATTCCCTTCTCCTTGGTCTCTTCGCTTACAAGGATCGCTCCGTCCCCCCCCATCGATATGAGTACTATCTCGATTCCCATCTCGAGAAGTTCCTCGGCACCTCTGATCGCATCTTCCGAGTTTTTTATCTCCCTCTCAAGGAGCCTGCCCAACTCGTGGATGTTCGGCTTTACAATATGGGGTACGGCCTTTATCCCCTCCTTCATCACATCCCCGTCGGCATCGAGGGCCGTTATAGAGCCTCTGCCGTTCAATATCGACACTATCTCTTTATAGATACCCTTGTCGATACCCTTCGGGATACTCCCTGATATTACAACGTACTCGGGATCGTCGATAACCCTGATCTTCTCCATCAATTCCCGAATCTCGACTTCGTTGACCTCCGGTCCCGGGGCATTCAGGCTTGTGTGGGTCTTTTTCAGCTTTTCATGTATAAGAATGTTAGTCCTCGTCTCCCCCCTCGTCTCCACGAAATCACATTTCACCCCCTGGCGGAGGAGGCGCTGCTCGAGCTCCATCCCGTGGAATCCCCCTATAAAGCCCAATGCCACGCTGTCACCCTCCAAGACATGTATTACCCTCGAGACGTCGATCCCCTTTCCCCCGGCATATCTCTCCTCGGACTCCACCCTGTTAGCATCATCCGCAATCAGAATATCGAGAATAATTGATCTGTCAAGGGCGGGATTTAAAGTTATAGTGTAAATCATGGACAATTCCACTTTAAAAGGTATAATAATATTACATATTAAACTCCTTTGTCAATTTTATCTTGATAAAAACAATATATTCTGATATCATTCCTCGATTTTATCATAAAAATTATCAATTTTGAAATAAAGTGGTTTTTCCCCCGTCTAAACATCTAAAGAGTCACTTATATTATGCCGTCATGTCTTCATATTCTCACTCTAATTTTATTTTAAACCCTGGAGTAAATTATGAGATTTCACCTTAAACTAATCCTCACACTTTCTCTGATCATCTTCACCGCTCCTATATTTGCCTTTAAGGCCTCTGCTCAAACCGAGGGGTTCTCTCCCCCTCCCCGCACCTTAAGCGAGTGCAAGAGGATTGTCCTTGAGGACTCCCCCGCCATTTTGGCGGCGAAGGCGGAGATAAAGAGGACAAAGGGGG
>CAZIWT010000020.1:0-33857 GCA_964542895.1 uncultured Thermodesulfobacteriota bacterium | reverse complement strand
GCCACCGCGGGTCCTGTTCCAGAATGTCCACAGTTCCAAGAATCTTTCTTTATTCTCAAGGTCCGATTCTTGAATCGCCCGCCGAAAAGCTACAAGATTTTTCGGTCTATAATAATTTGGGCGGCCATCATAAGCATCATAACTTACATCGGGGGTGTAGTTTGCGGATAGAAATCTCACAAAGTCGTGGTCCGCACAATATCTTGTTGAATCCCATTCTCGTGGTTCTTTGCCGCTGGCCGGATCTCCAACACAAAGATTTAATCCCATTTTATTCTCCTATTACCATATCTTACCGCCGATATCGCCGAGCTCGTCGGTGGTCTTTTTGTCAAGTATCTTTGGGACGATATTCTCCTCGACCCGCTTCTGTTGCTTGATAAGCTCCTCCGCCTCCACCTCGTTGCGGGCCCGGCTGTTTCTGACCGAGAGCCACATATTGCTGGCCATGAACAGCACAATGACGCCCAGGAGGATCGCCAGCTTGTACCTATTCAGATATTCGAGGATTATCGTTATCCGTTTCATAGTTCCCATTAGCGAACCTCCCCACGAATTTATTCGCCACGTTGCCGGTTACGTAGGCGATGGTTATTGTGACTATCCCCTTCAACCCCACGGGACCGGAGACCCAGCCGGCGACAATTAGAGACAGGGCGATCACTATTCCGACCATTGCGACGACGAACTTCCGGCCGCCCACGGTATCGAGACTTTTTTTTACCATTCCGCCCCCCTCCTCCAGTTGCGCCTCATCACGGAGTTCTTGTTCGGGTGCTTGTAGGCCATATCGATATGGACAAAAGACTGGTATCCCATCCAGCCGATGCGGATGTCGGGGTAGGTGTCCCTGATAAGGTCCCGCATCTGCATGGGCGACGAGAAGTGCCCCACGATGGATAGGTCGATGGCGTATGATCTTTTTCCGCCCGGGATCTTCCGCGGGACGTGGGGCGAGCACTTTGAATTGCCCACATCCTCTTGATGCCACTTGCAACGCACGGCGGAGTTTATCCTGATCGGCTTCCCGCCAAGCTTCTCCCTTATCTCCTCGAATACGTCCAGTATCCCGGGGTCGATGGCGTTCAGCACCTCGTCTCTGGTCTTAAATTTACACCCCCTATAGCTACACCCGCAGGCGATCTCGTGCAGTCCGATATGCGGCCACCTCACTGGGTCAAGCAGTATTACGCTCATTTGTTCTTCTCCTTCAGCTGAAGCTCGATCAAAAAGTCGAGCTTCTTTTTTATGTACGCCATATCCTGTTCGTACCGATCTTTAGACACAAACCTCTCGTTTACCGTATTCTGAAGATCGGCTATTTTCTCGGAGTTCTTGTCGGCGCGGGATATGGCATATTTAAAACCCCCTCCGATCACGCTGATTACCAGTCCGGCAACGATGGGGATGGCGATCTTCAGCCACCATCTCCCGTTATTTTTCTCCGCCATGACATTTCTCCAATTTGACAAGATTTAAAGTTTGACAAACTACCCCCTGACCACAGTCGAGGGAATCCAAACGTGGGCCGACCTTCCGGTTATCGTCCACCTGCCGCTCTTCGCCGTCCGCACGAGATCGACCGTATATCCTGTATAGATAGTGGCGTTCGACGGCATCGGTATCGTTATAATATTGCCCGACTTTAGCTCAACGCTCACGGTCCGTCTGTCGGAGCTCACCGCCGTCACGAACCCCACCGCGTTCTGCGGGTAGATCTCCTGCCGGGCGATCTTCCTGAATGATTTAACGACCCTTGCCATTACTCGAACCTCACGCTCGTTTCCATCTCCACGGTCGAGAGGGTGGACCTGCGGTCGGCCCCGCACTCGTGGACGTTGGTAACTCTGCGGGTCACACCGCTCGATATTATCCCGACGCGGGGATTGTTGATCTCGTGGATCTGCCCCTCATCCAATGTTATGTCGAACGGGACCTTGAGCGTCCGCCACTTCCCGAGATACCACTGCTTATAGAGCTCGGCCCGGCCCCTTCGTGTGGCGACCTCCTCGTCCGGTATTAGGGCGTCGGTTATCGTCGCCATCTTCCTCGTACCGTCGCCCCCGATTATAACTCTGACCGAAATTGCCATACTAAAAACCCCTATATCAACGGCACCACCCTGAAAAGTATCAGGGCATAGTAGTTTACCTCTTCCCATATCTCGTTGTAGCGGCTGGGGCCGTCCGCCAGGTCGTTCTCGCTTATCGGCAACGTCACTTCCTGCGTTGGCCAGTTCGGGGCCGATACCGTTACCTTGTGCGAGCCCAGCCTCCCGTACTGGAAATGCGAGATTGCGTCGCCGGTCGAGTCCCGCGTCTCCTCAAGATTCGGAACGGTAACTTCGCCGTAGTTGCTCCAGATTATTTCAAGCTCGTGGTTCGGAACCGGATAAAGCTCGTCTTTGCCCTTCTTCTTCCCCTGGACGTATATCTGCCCCCAGATGTAGCCGTCCGGCCCCACGTAAGGCTTCTCCACGAGCTTCGACTTGCCGTTGACCCAGAAGGTTACGCTTCCGTCGTTGTCGACATCGACCTGGCAGTTCTTTTCGTCCTCGACCCTGACCTCAAGCTCCCTATCCGGCCCCACGGAGCACCCGTCGTCTATCAGCGCCTTGCGCAGGTTGATTTTCCCCGTCAGTCTCGGCTGCGTCTCGGATCCGAGAAACGCCCCCTTTATCTCCTTATAATGCCAGTCGCCGGCCGTGCCCTCCCCGCCGGAGCCCGAAGACGACCTTGACGATGTTTTCGACGGGTCTCCGATGACGATAGAGGGGGCGCAGTCCTCCATTCCGGCGAGGCACTCCGCCCATGCTTCGCCCTTCTGTGCGGGCACAAAAGTCACGGAAGCGCACCCGCCGCTCTTGTATGTGACGTATACCCGCGTCACCACCTTCGGCAACGCCTGATTCAGTGTAATCTGCCTGTCGAGAAACGTCGCCCCCGCCACGTAGTCCCGCGCAAACTCCGACTTCTCCGTCTTTATCGATACGAGCTCCGATATCGGATTGTACGTGGATATCGAAATCTCGTCGGTGCTCCAGCACTCCTCGTACTCTATCTCCGTGGTCTCCGTGTAGGCCATCGGCGCCGAGAGGTCGCCGAAGCTTTCGTAACCGGGTTTCATGGAGAAATACACCGGCGTGCCGTCGGCCACGGGGTTCCCGCCGGGCGCTGTGACTCGGGCGATAAGCTTCGAGGTCTCGATCAGCTCTATGTTCCCGGGGACGAATTCCCCCGTGATCCTGTCCACCGTCGGGTCGCTGAAGGTGATGCGGATCTGGTCGTCCATCCCCTGGAAGGTCCCGGTGACGACTCCGTAACCCCCGCCCCCGGCCCGGGCCGTTAGCCTTGCCTTCGCCTTTCCGCCTATCGCGGGGACCTCCTCCGGGAAGATGTCGCCGTGGTTGTCTATGGAGAAACTTACCGTCTCCGCCCCCTCATAGGTGACGATATGGTCGATTCTTTCCATATCTGTGGAGGTGATAATTTCCCGCTCCGACCACGACTCCACCGGTATCTCGTCTCCCTCCTCGTCCCCCACCGCCTCAAAGACCCTCGGTCGGCCGGTAATCCAGTAACTGGTTTTTATCAGCCTCTTATCGGTGGGGGTTACTTTATCCCTGCGGGACTCCGCATCGGCCAGCCCGCCGCCGGGCAGCCTTACGTCGGCGTATATCCGGCCCCAATCCACGCCGTTGGAGAGAAGCGTGCCCTTTGAGGCCGACAGCCTGATGTACGGCCAATCGTTGTCGTTGAGGCCGGTGTCGTCGTCTTCCACGGTAATGCAGTTGCACGCCTCGGGAAGCTCCACCCTCTCGTCAAGGAGTATTATGTGATCTTTTTCGTCAAATTTCGCCATATCTTAAAAATGATTCACAACGGTATTTTCAACGCCTGCCTTAATCGTTGGAACCGGCTCTGGCTCGTTGTATTTATCCCAGTATTCCTTGAACGGCGCCCCGTTGTGCCAGGGTTTGCGCTTCCCGTACCAATTAAGTATCCACATATCCTTCTCACTCCTCACCATAGTTTTACCGGCCTTCCTGCCGACGGGGTTGTTGTTGACCCCGACGCACCATCGCCCGTCCAGCGGGTAGTAATTCCCCTCGATGGCTATCTGGTAGAGCATCATATCGCCTATAGCGTAGTCGGAGTCGTAAAGCTCCATGATCTTCCTGTAAAGCCGCTGCCTGCAAATCTTCGTGTCGATCACGAGAGAGGCAAGCGGGAACGTCACGACCCTGTTCCACCGCTTCTTTGCGGGATAACCGCTGGTGTAGTTCTTCACCCTCCTGTGCAGGAACGGATAATTATTTGCCCTGCTGAACGCCTCCGTTTGCGGGATAGCCGCCACGCCGATGTTCGAGACCCTTGTGTCGTAGAGGGGCTTGAGGGAGGTCGTGGCGATCATATCTATCCCCTGGATGATAAACCTCGGTACGTCCAGGATGTCGAGCGCTTCGATATAATTATACGGCGCCGCCGACCCGTTGATGTAGCCCTTTGCCGCAGGAAACCCCTCGAACCTCCTTTTTGGAGTGTTCCTGTAGTACGCCACCTGCGGATGGTTAAAGAGGTGCCTCTCCTCCACGTCGTCGGTTATGATGGCGTGGATAACCACGCCCGGGGTCGTCTCTATGATCGACTTCATCGAGTTGTGGCTGTGCGGCGCATAGTTATTATCGAATGTCTGGAGCACGTGGACCCCGTTCCTCCCCGCCCGTCTCGACGGCCTTATGGTTTTTTTTTTGGCCTTTATGTTCGAGTATTTCAGCCTGTAGTCCTCCACCATTTGGAATATCTCCGGTTCCCCCCTTTTGAACATCTTCCTCACGTTCTCGTGCCTTCCGCTGTACCTAGCGCACACGTTCTCGGTCTCCACTATTTTCTTATCTTCCGCCATCGCCTTGTATAAAAGCGCCCACTTCCACACGTGTGTGTCTTCGACGGGGGCCCTCTTGAAGGCCATATACCCGGATTGGCTTCCGCCCTTGGTAAAAACGCGACCGTTCCAGCCTATCTCGGGAAGGCCCATCACGCCTTTCTTCTCGTCGTCATATTTCAGAGCAACCACGTCGGCATTCTTCGCTGCTTTCTCTATCTCCTCTATAGCGTTTGGATAAAGCTCATCGTCTACGTCAAAGACCAACACCCAGTCCCCCATCGCCTGTTCTATCCCCTTGTTTATCAGCGTTCCAAGGGGCCGCCGAACCGGTTCCTTGACGTACTTTATCCCCGGCGGTTTCATCTTCAGGCCATGCGCCTCCGACAGGACGACGATTACCTCGTAGGGTTTTACCGTTTGATTTTCCATATACTCCAGGAACTTGGGAACGTGTTTTCCGTATCCCCCCCACGCAGTCGACACAACGGAGATTCGCGCCCTTGGGGCCGGCGGCGGGGGCGCATCGGGTAGTTTCGCTGGCGCCTCAACCGGCATCCCCTCGGGCAATCCCTCCAGGAGATCCCCAACCCTCCTGGTGCACGAGTTCTGATCGTAATAGCAATATTTTTCGATGTACCAGTAGAGCCACTTGTCCTGTGCCTCCATGTCAAACCAGTCGAACTTTATCGCCCTGGACAGATCCGCAAGGTATCGCAGGTCGTAGGCAACCCAGTGATATTCCGGCTTGCCCCATGCGATGATCGGTTTATGGTGCATCATTGTGTCTATTCCGGAGCCGGAGTTGCCGAGAATCACCGCCCTGCAATTTCTGATAAACTCATGTATGTCCACCTTACCCTTATAGACATGGACCTTCGGAGACAACGCAGTCAGCGTTTTCTCCATCTTGTCGGACTGAACCGTGTGTCTCCCCGTTATGCCATCCATGTACGGGTGGAGCTTAACGACTATATCCCTGTCGTCTATCCGAACGAGCTCCTTCACCACCTGGGCCATCTTTTTATTGTAATCGCCAAAGTCGTAACGGGTATTGGTCGTGTCCCCTGGAACCTGCCCTAAAACAAGCCAGTAGTCTTCATAAGGAACGGCGGTTTTCTTAAAGGTGGCGCTGTACTTCATTGTCCCCCGATCTATCCAGTTCCTGACCTTGGTATTAAAAAACTCCTTGACATCCTTCATGTCCACAGACTCGTAATCCGGCCTGTTGAACGAAATGTCGGAATAGGGGCCGAACCCGAGAATATCGACGGTTGTGTGTATCCCGTCCGGCACAGTAGGTTTAAAAATCCATCTTTGACGGGCCTCCACGAGGTTGCCGGGAACCTCGAACACGTCGGTGTGATTGTAAACGCATATATCGCACGGGTTGTGTTTTTCCGGGCTGTACGTGCCGGCAATAAGACCGTTGCACGTAAGATTTTTTGACACCACCTCGAACCCGTATGACTTCAGCGCCTCGGCCAGCCATATCATCTGCTTTGTCCAGCTTGATTTTAAATCGCTGTATTTATAATTTTCCAATACCGCTATCTTCGCCATCAGTTTCCTCCATAAAAAAAGGCGGGCTAAAACCCGCCTCTGCGCATCAATATATAAATGAAATTATTTTAATATAACCCCTATGCCGGTAGCGCCGTATTTACTCCCCGGCTCCTCGATCTTAAACTCGATGATCTTCGTCTCTTCGCCCTTCTGCTCCATCTCGTCCCAGAATATTTTCACGCCGGGATACTCCGGGTTTTTTGTAACAATGTCGTGGAAAGCGATTATGTCCGCCAGTGGGCCGTAGAGCTCGTAGTCCCGCTTGACGGCCTCGTAGGAATGATCCCCATCAATGAAGAGAAGGTCTATCCGCCTGCCGTCAAGCCACTCTTTAAGTGTCTCCAGCGTCTCCTCGCTGCCGCTGTCGCCGCAGATAAACTCAATACCATCGATCTCCACAATATCTATTCCCCTGTAGTCGGCGTCCAGAAGGTACTCGTAAAAAGGTCTCTGTCTGCCCTTGCGCACACCTATCTCCACAACCACCGGTTTCGGCGGGAGCTTGTCTTTGACGAATTCGAGAAAATATCTAAACTCGTGATATCCCTGAGCCGGGTGGCCGTTTTCCCATAGGTCATCGAAATCTGTCATAAAATTCTCCATTTATTAACCCTCCTCCACGTATAGGTGTTCCTTCACGCAGATTACGGCCCCGCCCCCGCTCCTGATGTGCGAGCCGTCCACGCCGGCAAGTCTCTTCAGTGCCTCAAGGGGATATTCGTCCTCGACGGAAAACCGCCCCGCCGGAATCGTGAAATCCGGCACGAGGTAATCCAGCGTCAGGCCGCAGTCCTCGGCTATCTCCCGCATTATGTTCATCCGGGTCGAGCGGTCGTTCCACACCCGTGTGATCTTCACGGCATATGGATAGGTAAGCAGGGCGGCCCTATTACGCCCCCATATCTGCCACGTGGTGCTCTCCGGCTTCTCCGACATTTCAAGCTTGTCGATGAAATAGTCGTCTATCAGATAGCCGTCCACGTACAGCGACAACCGCGGCTCCATAAAGTCGGCGTCGGCGCGGGTGTACATCCGCTTTATGACGTACAGATACTCATCGGCTATATCTACCCTGATCGTGTTTGGGACCCGGGCCTCGTCCATCTGCCACTCGATATTTGTTACCTTGTCGGTGATGTCCTCGCCGTCCATGTAAAGGACGACTTCGTGAGTATCAACACCCGGGTCCTCGTAGCCGATGGAGTTAATGATCAGCAGATCCTCGCTATCCTCGTAATCTTCCCCGATGGAATTTATCAACATGTCAAGATCGGCGCCGAACTCCTCCCGGATGGAGTTGATGATCTCCAGCGAGTCCCCGCCCCAATTGACCGTGGGGGAGTATTCCGAGTCGTCGAGGATGCGGTTGATGATCTCCATCTCCGGGGTGCCCCATTCCACCTCCCGGCCCCACACCGTGGTGTATTTCCTCGACCGGTTTTCGAGGCGTATCGTGCCGGAGTTGACCTTTAGGTTATCGACCTCCCATACGTTGGCGGCGGCGTTGGAGATGAATTGGACAGCAGTATACAGGTTTGATTCCAGAAAGCCGGTGTATGTCCCTATCTGCTGCCATGAGCCATCCCAATAATAGCCGGTGACAACATCGCCCACCCTTGTAATCCTTAACTTGGAATCTTTTAAGGCCGTGGCCGGATTCGCCGAATAAACCTGCCCGCCGTCTACATAAACCTGAAAATAAAAACGCTCGCCAGTTTGGGTTCTGAATTTTAGGGCCCTAATATAATTGTCGGCATCCAGCATCATATATAGGGTGAGGAACCGGTTCGCCCCCGCCCCGGTGTCCAGCGTCGTCTGATTGAAATCCAGCTGAATATCAAAATCGCCGGAGACCTGAAGGCCTTTATCGAAATATAGATTTACGTTTTTCTCCGCCCCGCCGCAGTCGAACGTGACCTTATCGTCTATCGTTATAGTGTCGTCATCGCCGTCGAGATAAAAATACGGTTCAACCTGCTCACCGTCGAACCCGTAGCCATCAGAGAACGGCTCGTCTGTGTAGGGTGAACCACAGCAGAAATAATGGTCCTCGTGCGTCGAAAAGCCGTAAACTCCTACCGGATCGGTCTGGGTTATGATCTCGTCCTCGTCGTCGTAAAGCGTGACGACGGCTTTTTGGTCTACCGTCCGCTCTAACACCAGCCTGTAGTCGTCCTCCTGGTCGAAGCCCTCCGTGGTGGCGGGTATCGTTCCCGTCTCCCACGAGTCGCCGTCCCACGTGTAGACATTGCCGTCCGTCCCGAGAACGCAGATATGGAGCACCTGCCACCCGGCCGACCATATCCATATCCTACGGGTGGCGTCGAACGTCGATTTGTCGGTTATTTCGGGCAGGGATCCCCCGACTATACAGGCGAGGTAGCCGGTTGCCTCAAGGGGGTAATTATGGATGGTAATCCTATATGTTGAGGGTAGCACAGATGGGTGCCGGAGGATCCCTGCGTTTCCCGATTCCGTTCCAACGTACAGATGCCCAACGCCGTCAATCGCACTGTAGTAGGCCCCGTCGGAGGAAATGTCCTCCTCAAGGAGCAGGCTCCCGAGCTCGTTGAAATTGTCCTGTAAAAAGACTTCCGTCATACATTAATGCCCCATATCTCGAACGTCATAACGCCTTTATTTCTATAGTTGGCGATGTCCCTTATTCCCCAGTAAACAAGGTGGTCGCTCCCCACACTCAATTCGGCGGTCGCCCCGTGAAAGGCGTTCAGGGCCGCCTCTTGGTTGTACGCAAACGAGGGGAATGGGCCTATTCGCGCATAATCTATCTGGGTGATGACGTTTATGAAGGCCCGCCAGCCGCCGTCGGGAGGATAGTCCGCTGTTCCGTCAAGCCAGGCCGTTCTGCCGCCCACAACCTTCACCCTGTTATATTTGGTCGTTATGTGGCCGGCGTAGCCAGAATAACTACCACCGACGAATGTATCTATCGTGTAGCTGTCTTTACTGTCTACCGAAAACGTGCCGAGCTTCACCCAGTCCTCTTCCGGCTCCTCGTCCTCGATGGTCAGGACGTAGGGGCCCCTCTTTTCCGGGGCGTCGTCCTCGATGGTTAAAACGAACATGCCGGTGTGGTCTGGTTCGTCGTCCTCGATAGTCAGGACGAGGCGTGGCTCTCCCATATTTTTAAAGCGGGGGAGGCCCATCGCTAAAATCTGTATATCGCCTTCAACCCACACCTGTTGGGCGAAATCCTCTCGCAGTCCGCCTCGCCGATATTCTCCAGCCAGAAACCCTCCGCAGAGGCGGCGGTCGTCACCACAATGGTGTCGCCCTCGGCGAACGTCCCGGAAAATCCGGCGGAGTATATCGTGCAGTAAACCCCGCTTCCGTGAGCCGGCGACACGTCCTCGGAGGTCTTGCAATCGGTGGCGATTGTTCCGTGGTTCACGGATGATATCGAGTAGGTCTCGTCGTCCTCGAACGTCAACGTCAGCACGTCATCCACCGTTCCAACCGGATCCGGCAGGATGGGATAATTAGAGTTGTCGTACTCGCCGTCTCCCACCACCCCCGAGGTGTCCACACTCACGATCTCCGGCTTGATATCCCCCAGTAACAGCCCCGCCGCAATGATGGAACCGTCACAGCCACGGTGTTCGTTCGTATCAAAGCCAAGTTCCGTCAGGGCGTCGCCGGCAGTTATCTTGAAGTAATGGTGGTAGTAGTAAAGGAGATGGTCTATCCGCACCTTTCCTGCGGATGCCGTGGCCTCAAGATAGTCGCCCAGGGCGGTGTTCATCGTCTCGGCGACCTCCGCCGCCGTGGTCTCCGTGGTGAACTCCACCGTCGCGGTGTATTTGCCGTCTATCAAAAGGGTCAGGTATTTGCCCGAAAGCGAAAATGCCTCCGTCCCCGTCCCCTGCATCGTGGCCTTCTCCTTTACGGGATAGGCGTTCTCCGTTACGCCGGTGGCGGTGAGCTTCGCCCCGTAAAACCCCGGCCCCGTGGGTCCCGTGGGCCCCGATGCGCCCCAGTCCCACTCAACACTGTCGAGCGTCAGTCTCTCCCATGTGTTGGTGACCCTATTGAGCAGGAAGATCACGTCTCCGTCGTGGAAGCCCTCCTCGTACTCGCTCTCGATATAGAACTCGGAGTCGCCAATCTCGATTGCCTCCGCAACATCCCCTGCGCCGTACCACTCGTCACCCTCCGGGCCGGTCGGCCCCGTCGGGTATTCCTCGGCGTCGTCCCACACGTCGTCCTCGGTGCCGGAGTGTATGAGAATCCTATCCTCGCCCTCGGTCAGCCTCGATATGATGAGATAAACGCCCGACGCCATGTCGTCCGACTCGTTCTTGACGAAGCCCTTTTTCCCGATTATCCATCCGGCCAGCCGTGTCTCGTCGTCTATCTCCGGCAGAAAATCGTAGGGGATGCCGGTTTGGATGTCGGTGTTCGCTATCGAGAGTACCCCCCCCTCCGAGGTATTTGCATGTTTGAATTTAATCAAAAGTCCCATAAATTTAGCCCGTCCTGATAAAGATAAATTTGAGCGCGCCGGTGTAGGCCCGCTTCTTGTACATGTCCACCGGACGCATGTCGAGCTCCGTTACCTCCGGGTCGTGCTCGACAATATACTTCGTGGCGCCGTCGTCTTGGCTCAATTCGAGTTCGCCGCCGGCATTAATGAGGGTCTGTATTTTAGCGAGATCTGTGTCAAATATCAGGCCAAAAGTCTCGTCGCCCTCAAGCGTGATCGTCCTGCCGGTTTCGAGTCTCGCATAGCTCTGCCTGTGAAGCCCCCCGCCCACCGTCCTGAACTTCGAGCCGTCCCTGTCGAGTTGTGTCAGGCTGTCCACCCACGCCGGCGCCGTGATGAAATAGGCCCTGTCCTCTTCGGCCGCTCCAATGGCGGAGATGTAAGTGTCGGACTTTACCGTTTCGTTGACGTAATAGCTCATCCCCTGTACTCCAGTTCGGCCTCGATGGTTATCTCCGCCTCGTCCCCCTTCCTGACCATCGCCGATTTACCGAAGACCAGGTCGAAGTCCGTCCACAGATTATTGTTCGTCTCGCCGGCCGGCATGTTGAGATCGACGAGCTCCACCACGTCCTCCCACAACTCCGCCAGGAGATCCTCCCGAACGATCTTCTCGAAGGGCAGGGCGCCTTCCTCCTCGTCCAGCCTGAAAAGCACCTCGCCTTCTTTCATAAAGACCCAGTCGCGGGGCACGGAAAACGTGATGAAACATGAGCCGGTAACACGTGATATTTCCCACCGTGATATTTCCCACGTTCCCCATACGAAATCTCCCGTTTCTTCGGCGGGACAGTAGCGATACCACATGGCCCTAAACTTTTTTCCCCTCCTGACCTTGATGTCGTCGATTGTGTGTAACTCCATCAGGAAGTCGTTCAGGCTCTCGATGTTTAATAACGTAAAGTCGGGCATAATCTCTCCGGTTTGACAAACTTAAAATTTTGACAAGAACTCCAGAATGGTCGAGAGAAACATAAGGCTAACGACAATCTTTACGACCAACAACACCAGTCCCGCCTTTATAATTTTTGATACAGCCATTTTTCCCGAGCCTCCGTCCAGCCGTGCTCCATCGCTTCAAAGATGTGGTCCCTGCTGAACTTTATCGTCCTCGAAAACTTCCTCTCCGGCGCTATCACCACCAGATCCCCCCGTTCCTCCATCTTCCCATGCAGGGAAAGCCTCGTCTCCCTCAACTGGTGGAGCATAATCTCTATCGTCCGTTCGCCCATCAGGTGGGCCGAAACTATAGGGGACATCTCCCTCGGCAGGCAGCGGGGTGAAGCGAGTATCAAAACAATCTTCTCCGCCCCGAGCTTCAGGGCGTCATCCACCGCCACGGCCGTCGTGAGCCCGCCGTCGAAATATCTATTGTTGCCGATCTGCCTCATTTTAAAGTAAAACGGTATTGAGGTCGAGGCAATGACCGCATCGAGAAATCCGTCCTCCTCCGGCCCAAACCACCGGGGCTCGCCGGTATCCCAGCACGTGGCACACACCCTTACGACCCTCCCCCGCGCGTTCAGCCTCTCAACGTCCACGTTCTCCCGTATAAGATCGCGGAGGGGCGAGTTGTTGTATTTCCAGTAACGCCTCAGGTAGACGGCGTAACTCAACGGGGGCTTCCTGTATATCTTCCTGTGCGAGTCCAGCCCAGACCATATGTCGACGAGCCTGTCAACATCTCCCTGCGCGGCCATGACCGCGTTGAGGGCCCCGGCCGATATCCCAAGGTATATGTCCCACTCCATTTCCAGCCGCTTGGTAAGGAACTCCAGCGCTCCGACCTGAAATGCGGCGTTTGCCCCGCCGCCAGTTAGAATGACGGCGGTCTTCATAAGCAGAAATTCCACTCCTCTATTTCAACGTAAATATATCCGACACCGAAAAACTTCTCCGGGAAGTAAGACGAAACCGAGACGTGTTTAGTGTCCCCCGCCTCGATAGTCTCGTTGTGGTAAGCCCGAAATCTGTCCTGACACAAAACTTCGCCCGTCTCCTTCGACCTTATACTTACGAAGAGCTTCACACCGACCGGTGTGTTGTTGGGGTTTTTTATGTGGCACGTGGTCAGCACCTTCCTCGTCATTACGCCCTTAACCTTTTTAGCCCCAAGAACGAGGTGTACGGGCTGGTCGGTGAAGTTTGGCGAGTCGAGAAGCAGTTCGTTGCCCTGGATTTTCCTTAAGGTGGGCGGCTTTCCTACCGGGCTCACGGCCATCTTGCCAAGGTTGTCGGCCTGTTCAAAGACGGCTTTAGGAAAAACAAACATCGGATAAAGGGGTTTTTCCTCGTGCGCATCTATAGAGAACACATTCCCGTACTTATCTTTTTCAACAACCTGTGAGGCAACCACCCCGCCGTTCTTTGGCAGAACAAATTTAAAGGCGAGTCTCGTACCGTAATTGAGGTCGTTTTTCACAATGGCTTGCGGATAAACGATAACCTTGTTGCCCTCATCGCACGTTATATACCCACTACCCTTAACAAGATAGACATCCTCCGCGCTGGCCGTTCCCGTAAAAAGAAAAAGGGCCAACAGGCCCCCCAACAGAAAGATCGCTAACTTTTTCATTACCCGCTCCTCCTTTGTATGCGGTAGTGGCCATAACAAGAAAGGGCTATGGCAAGGGTGAAGACGGCCGCGAGGTATTTTCCGATCATCAGCAGCCATAAAAAGCCCACCACGTTGCCGACGACAAGAAGCACAAAACCCGCCTTTCTGAACCATGCGTCGTTTATCGCCAGGATGTTTACCCCGACGAGAATCAGCAGGTAAGTCAGCATGGTGACGACGACCTCAAAACAACCCCACACCGCCTCAACGACGGCGTTAAAAAAATCCATTACTATCCCTCCTTTTTTTTAAATTTGACAAACTTTTTATCTTGTCAAACTATGCTTTCCACCTCCACGACCGATCTGATTCGGTTCGGGCGGAGCGTGAACCGGGCGCACCCAAGGACCTTCGGGCTGTAGCCCTTCATCTCCGAGTAGGTCGGCTCCTTTCGCTCTAAAAAGGTCTTGAGATACGTCCCACACTCTGCGACGTAGACCCTCTTCTCCTTGAACCCCTCGCCCCTCACCTTCGGCTCTATCCTGACCATTGGGTGGGCCCACAGGCCGTGTGTGTGGCCGAAGAGGTACATGTCGGCGTAGTAGTACATGATCGTTCTGGAGTATTTCGTTATCGCCGCGCCCTCGGTCCTCGCGGCGGATCCCCAGCCGTGGTTGACATAGATGACGAACTTCATGCCGCTGCCCCTGCCACCCTTTTTCGTCTGGTGAAAGTTTAGAACTACCATATAGTCGTACCCGCCCCTGTTGACGTAGCCTATCCGCTCGCAGAACATCTTCATCGGGTCGGTCGAGTTTTCCTGTATAAAGTGCTGTTCGTGGTTGCCGTCCCCCACCGCAAGCCACTGTTCGGGGGCGGTGTGCTTCATTATCACCGCCGCCAGATCGTCATAGACATCCTCTATGTATGAGTCCCTGCCGTAATATCGCGGGTGGAGTTCGCTGAACCGGAACCGGCGGTCCCTGACCTTGATGTTGTTACCAAAGTCTCCCCCACCAATAAAAAACGTTTTATCCTTCAACCCGAATTTTTTCAGGTCTCTCGCAAGCTCGTCCTCGGCGCAGGCGGCCGCGCCGTAGTGGATGTCGAACAAGCTGACGAGCGTAAATTCGTCGCCGTCCCTATACTCG
The DNA here is from genome assembly GCA_964542895.1 of uncultured Thermodesulfobacteriota bacterium. GTDB lineage: Bacteria > Desulfobacterota > Zymogenia > Zymogenales > Zymogenaceae > Zymogenus. The sequence continues at coordinate 19,195 of CAZIWT010000020.1, read as the reverse complement.
ACATCCCTGGAAAACTTCAGCATATAATCCTCCTTAACAGGACTGGATAGTCCTTGGGATCGTTTGGGTTAAACGTCATAAAGTACGGCTTAAAGGGCAGCTGGGGTTCGGTGTCGATCTCCCACCCGTCCGCAAGAAAGGGGGCCGTCTGCCCCCTTAATACCTGCATGAACTCCACCCTGTTCCAATTATCTTTCCAGGCCATTATTCTCCAAGGCCATTATTCTCCAAGGTCGTTATTCTCCAAGGTCGTTATTCTCCAAGGTCGTTATTCTCCACTCATCAATTCCTCGCTCACGGAGATGCCCGCGCCGCCGCCAGTTCCGCCCGAGAGGTTAATATTAGATGCCCTTTCGAGTTTTTTTATCATCGTGTCTATTTCTTTATTAATCTCGCCGAACATCTTATGTGTGTTGTTGGTATGGTCATATATAAGACCGAACCCGGGTTCAAGGCTTGTTGTGATTTTTTCGTTCATCGTGTCTATGGGCGTAGACATTTCTTTTATGCTTTTTAAGGCTTCAGATATGGGTCCCTTGCCACCAAGGACGCTGTCAATGCCCAGCCCCATTTCTTTCATGTCATTCGCAGCGGCCTTCGCCGAATTAGCGAGCCCTCTCATCGCCTCCTCGTTCTGTGTGACAGCAAGAACGTTCTTCGAGAAATAGTCTTCGCCGGTAATCTTCCCCAACTTGTCGTAGAGGTCCGTGATCTGTTTGTTGAACGCCTGTACCTGTGACGGATCCCCGAGGTACTTCATGGCGTTGAGGTAGTCTATCCTCCTGCGAAGCGACCGCTCATCTTCCATCCCGCCCTTGATCGTAAAATCCGCCTTCATCCGCGCGACCGACCGGTTGAGCTCGTCCTGGGCCTTCTTCTGCTTCTCCATTTCCCGCGTAAGCTTGGTGTACACGTTTAGGACATCCCCGCCCTCCTTAACCTGCGTCATTAGGCCGCCCTTGACCGCCTTATTGTATTCGTCCATTTCTTTCTTTAGCGACTTCGTCAGGTATGCCATATATTCGGCGTCGGTCAGCATGTCGGTTTCGCGGAGGAAGTTAACCATCTTATCCATAGGGAATTCCGTGGCCTTTTTGAGCGATGTTTCCATGCCGTTAATTGCTTTCTCTGTTTTTAAAATTGCCTCCCACGTTTTGTTCCACTCCTCCTCGTCGGCAATCTTTGTAAGAGATTTCCAAAGGCTTTTTGATTGAGTCTCAAGTCCTTTTATAGCGTTATTTGTTATATCAACGGTTAGCTTCCCCTCGGCAACCGCAAGATTATATTGCTCCTGTGCAGACAGAATTGATCTTATACTCTCTGATATTTCTTTATATTTATCATGCAACCCTCCAAGTAAAAGCTCCGCTTCGTTTAAGCTCTCGATATATTCTGCCCCGCCAGCCTTTTCTATTTGCTTCATTGCACTTTTAATATCCATCCCGCCCTTAAGAACGCCATAGATATTAGCAATTAGTTCGGCACTGCCCACGAGGTTTTTCCCGATCTTGCCGGTCGATAACTCATAGCGCTCAACCCACTTCCACCAATCCTGCCCCTGTCTCTCCTTTTCAAGTTGGCTTATTTTTTCTTGTGTTTTAATCCACCACTCTCCGGCATCTGCGAGACCCCTAAAACCAACCTTGGCATCCCCAAGAAACGGTCTTGACAACTCCGCCGAAACCGCTTTTACGGTTTCCTTAAACCTCCCCCACTGGGCGTTCAGCGTGTCCATCCTCGTCGCTGCGATCTTCGCGAGGGCGCTTTCTACGTCTCCGGCATTAATGTCATCAAGAATATCTTTGAGCTCGTCGAAGTTTCTTACAAGCGCTATCAGTGCTGGCCCGCCGCGGAGACCGAGGCCCTTCATCCACCGGGTAAACTCGTCCATCGACAGGGCCCCCTCGCCGATGCCCTTGTTAAGCTGGGAAAGAATAGAGAACAGCTGTGGGCCGAGGGGCTTTGCGGCGTCGTAGACGAGGTTGTATTTATCGGCGACCTCCGGCAGGAAAACATTGAGTTGAGACAACATCCGGTTTACGGAGCGACCCGCACGCCCGGACATTATCATGTGGTTATTGAGGGTTGCGATTACAGCGGAGAGTTCCTCAAACCCGAGTCCCGTCGCCTCGGCAGACGCCAGAGAAAACTTGAAGGACTGCGTCAGCGTGTCTGCGTCCACCATGCTTCGGTTCATGGTATAGGCAAGAACGTCCCCCATGTACTCGAACGCTTCTGCGGCATCGCGGCTCCCCATTAACTCGTCCCGGAACGTCATAAAGATGCCGGCGGTCATGCGGGTTGCCTGGCCGATGTTCTCGATCTCGGTGTACATCAGCATCATGTTGGCCGCAACGCCCGCCATCGCCTCAGACGTAGAAAGGCCGGCCGACTTTAACTCCCACTGAACCTTGCCAACGTCCTCGAACGCCTTGCCGTACCTGATGGCGTTTTCGGCTATCGAATACCACACCTTGTTGTAAGATATAGCCGCGCCCTCCGCCACGGTAATCGCGGACATAACCTTCATCGTCTGCTCTTCGAGTTCAGCAAACGACCTGACCGTCCCCCTTGCGGCGGCTGAAAGGCCCGCAATCGCCCCGAACATTATGGCTATCACCCCAAAGCGGGATGCGGCGACAAAGGCGAACGCCTCGCCAAGAGATTTTGCGGCGAACGCCATTCTTGTCATTCCGGTGGTGGCCTGGAAGCTGGCGGATGTGAACAGCCGCAACGCCTGAACCGGACGTCTTGCCACCATCTGTGAAAACAGGGCGAAACCCCTTGATGCGGAATAAATATTTGCCTCAAGGTGTTCTATCGCAACGCTGCCGCCGTGGATGGCTTTAGCGGCTTTTTCAAAGGCGTTTAATTGGCGGGGGATTTTAGCAGTGGATGTGGCGGCGTTGTTGGCGCTCTTACTGATATGCTCAAGTTCCTGCGCATAGCCCCTTGCTCTCCGAGACATTTCGGCGAATTTGTTACCGCCCGCAACCGCAGCAACGCGCCCCATCTCAGACGTGAGCACCCTTGCGGTATTGCCGAGTTGGGTCATGGTCTCGTTGAGCTTACGTAATTCTTGCCCCGCCCGCCGTAGCTCTGAATCTTGAGCCCTAAAAGTTATGTTTCTTGTGATGTCTGCCATATTAAGTCTCTATGTTGGGCCAGTTTGGGGGTGGATCTGCGTCTATCGTCCCGTCGCCCAGAACCTTAATGTTAGTAAAGCCGTGTTTCCTTAAAACTTTCTCGAATGCATGGGACTCGGCCCGGGGATTTGCCATCACTGACCTGCCGAGCCTCTTTGTCCTTGATACCTCGCTCTTGGTATGGGCCTTTTTAGAGCGGTGCATGTCGTGATCTTCGGGCCATTTATCGAAGTACTGCTTCGTCCCGTAACCGAGGGGGGAATAATAAGATCCCGCCTTATTTCGAAGCTCTATCCCCGCCTCCTTACGGCCGGGAACCGAAACAAGTTGCAGGGCCCTCTTAAGGTTTCCCATAAGCATTGGGAGCATGGCGTAAATATCGCCAAAAATCTTCTTGAGGTCCCGCTGGAGCGCCATGTAGGTGCTCATCCCCATCGCTTCGAGCTCCTGGGCCTCCTTCTCGAAGCTGTCTCCCGAAATCTCGACTTTGATCATTTCTCGTACCCAAAAAGTCTATTTACAATGTTGTAAATCAGCGTGTCGGAGGTGTCGTGGACAAGCTCCATCCTTATTATCCTGCCGTCCTTGGTTATTGTGCCTGGCGGCGCCTTGAACCCCTTTTCTCCGACCTCGGGCTTCTGCTGGGCCCTCCTGTATGCCGAGATCGCCCTCACCCAGTCGAGAGTGACGACCGGCTCCGCGTCAACCCCGTACCATATCTGGTGAAACGTTCTGATAATTTCCTGCGCCCCCCCGAATTCGGAGGAGAGACTGAACGCCCAGTTCATCTCCGGGAGGGCCGCTACTTTTTTATTTCTTCGTCCGTGAGCACCCCGGACAGCGACAGCATATCGCCCATGACGTGCTTCAGCATGAAGTTCTGGAGCTGATAGAAAACGAGGTCGTTGACCTTGATCTCGTCTGGGCTATCCCATGCAAGGTTCCCCTCCTCGTCGCGCATGCCCGCGGCGGCTAAATACTTGATCATCTCGTTAGAAAAGGCTGCATCGTCATCACCCTCGGCCTTCTTCTTTGCATGATCGGTGGCGTTTAATATCAGCTTCTCTTCCGGCACGGGATTAAAAACGAGATTAAACTCCTCCCCGCCCGCAAATATCGTCAGCGGGATCTCCTTCCCGGAAAGCTCGTTAATCCTGTCTCCAATTTTTCCCATAAATCCCTCCTGAAAAATGCAGGGGGAGGGCACCACCCCCCCATTCAATAGGCCCATATTAGTTGATGCCGGGCCGTCCATTTTGGAAGTTTGACAAACTCCAGGGTTTGACAAACCTTACTGTTTCCTCCGTTGGAGGATCAGCTACGCTGGTCTTTTATGTGCGCACGGGGACCTACCAGCAAATCCGTCGGCTTAATACCGGTTTTTCGTGCGCGCGCCACGGGGAAACCGGCAAACCAAAATCCCGGGAGCTCTGGCAACCCGGGGCCCGTAAAGCCGTGGCCTTACGGGGAGAATAACTATTACGGTCCGGTTCCCGCCGCCGGGTTCAGCACCGCCTTGTGGTAGACGGCCGAAGCCTTACCTTTTAGGGTCACCATCGCGGGGTTGTCTCTGTCTACGGCGTTCTTCGTGGTAGGAAGCTCGTCGAGCTCGCAACCCTGATATATCTCGCCGATTAGCTTCAGGTCCTCCGCATCCGTGTCTGTGGTGAGATGAAAATACGCAACAAAGAACGGATCCTCGTTCTTTAGTAACTCGTTTATCGATCCCATTTCCGACAGCTTGTCGCCCTCGCTCGCGGCGACCGGCAACGTAAAATCGTCTCCGTAGATCATCTTCAGCGCCTGCACGCCGGGGTAGGGGTTGTGCCTGTCTCCCACGTCAACCGCTATGTCACAGGTAAATGTCGGGTCAGCCCCCTCGTCCCTCGTCCACCGGTACGCCTCTTTCTCCTGTGCGGCGATAAACAGCTTGTTGGTGTTTAGTGATATAGAAGCGGAACCTTCAAACGAAGTCGCCGGCAGGTTGCCGCACAGTGAAGCCGTGATGACATCGCTCGCTCCCTGTTCGGCCGAAAAAATGATCGTGCCGAGATCGCGGTCTACCGAATACTCGCTCTCGTCCACTATCTCAAACGCCCCCGTGCCGCCGCTCTGCCTCAAAACAAAGAAGGGTATCCTTGAGTCTATGGCGCCGTAGGTCGTAACAAAGTCGGCGTTCTCCCAGTAGTCCTGTATCTCGTAGGTCAGCTGATCTGCTGTAGACGTCGGCAAGTCGAACCAATACGGATTAAACAACTTGTCCAGCTCCGTCTCCAGGTTATCGAAATCCGTGGCAAGGGACTCGTTCCCCGTGTATGCGGCCGCGATTATAAGAACACGCTCGCTCGTAAATCCCTTAATTTCCCTCTTTGGGAATATAGAGGTTCCCATTCGTCCCTCCTAAAATTTGCTCCTCTCCCGAGGGAAATCTATTCGCAGGCGATCTTAAAAACCGCCTCGTTTTCTTCTTTGAAATTTATTACTGTATCGGTGGTGTCGAGCCGCCTCCCGGTGCTCACGCCTTCCGAATAATAGTCGATTGAATTCGCCTCCAGTTCCTCTCCTATCCTTCTCACTATGTCGCCGATCTCCGTGTCGTCGTGAACGTCCTTCAGCCGGTTGTACGGTATAATGATTCCGATCTCCACGTCGTAGGCGTCCGTGGGGTTTCCCGCTATCGTTTTGGAGGCGCCCCCCTTACGAATACCGACGAAGTTTACCCAGAGACAGTTCTTGCCCCTGACCTTCTGCGGTTCCGGTTCTTTGTCTTCGAACCGCCAACCAGACAGATAATCCTGCCCCTCGAAATGCGTCCTGAAGGACTGTACGATCTTTGCCGAATCAAGCACGATTAGCCCCCAAAGTAATTTTTTGCATATCTATTTGGAGGCCCGTCAAACCTTGCTGGCGCCGTCTCCTTCGGCCTGATCTGTTTATCGTCGAAGTAACCGGCAACCTCTTTTCTGGTGCTGTAGATCATCCGCTCAAGGTTGTCGGCGGCGTCCACCATCCCCTCATAAAGAGCCCTTACCCTCAACCTCTCAAGGTAGTTGGCGTAGGCCAGTCTCACGAGATAATCTGCGTTCTCGGCGAGATTCTTCACCGCCCAGATGCTCGCCCTCATACTGTGGACCTTGGGCGACGTTGCGGTCGTGCTCGAAAGCGTCAGCTTAAATACCAGATAGGTCGATGTATAGTTGGATACGTCTATCTCCGTGTCGGCGGCTATTTCCATAAAGCTGGAAAGCCATGTCCGCCCGCCGTCAAGGGAGATGTCGATAGCCACTGTCTGGTCGTCGTTCGTGTCCTCGGTAACGAGCTCCACCTTGATGGCGAATATCCCGTCGTGTTTCTTCGGTAGGTAGTATTTGTCGTCGGTTTCCCCGTAGGTCGTTGAGTCCTCGTAGTAGTCGTTCATGTTGACGAACCCGCCGTACCTCGTCCTGTAGTAGATGGTCCGCTCGTAATTAAAGTCGGTCTCCTTGATCTCCCTCGTCCGATCTATACTGATCTGCTCAAAGTCCCTCGTGGTCTCGATATAGCCGGAAGAGGGCGCCTCTTCGAGATAGAGGCTGTCGTTCACCACAACGCCGCTGTGGTTGCAAAAGAGATTCGGGTCAATCGAAAGAACGTCTTCGTCCTCGTCGGGATCGTAATATGGGAAGAACTCCTCCTCGCGAATCTTGAACCACTGCGTGCTTCCCCTGTACTGCGGAATCTGCGGTATCGCGTCCCTGATCAATTCCCATGCGAGGTCGTCGGAGATCTCGGGCCGTAGCTGTACCGGCGTGTCGCTGTCTGCGTCAAGCTTCTTTTTCAGGCGCTCTTTTATGTCGGCTGTGTCCAACGATTACTCCAATAAAAAAGGGGGGCCTTGTGCCCCCCTTATGGGTTTTCTCCTTACGACGGTGCGTTGCAGGATGTCCAGATGTTGACTATGGCGTCGTCTTCGAGGATCTTGGTTTGATAACAAAGGTTTACTGCAAAACCCTTGTTGAACTCGTAGTCCGTGTTCTGTGCCGTCATCTTGATCGGAAGCTTGCCCTTGTAGAAGTTGCCAAGCGCAAATGCAAATGCATCCGCCCCCATGACAAGCACCGGAGCCGCATATCCAGAGGGCCCGGTCGGGCCCGTTCCCTCGGTAACGGCGGTTCTCGGAACTCTCGTGGTCTCGAAGCACCACACCCCGTCCCACAATCCGATGAAGTTAGCGCCTACGTAGTGCTGGAACAGCGGGTTCGTTACTCCGCGAATGTCAGCGTCTTTCTTCCCCAACACCCAGCCGTTGGTGTCCTGTGTAAGCTGATAGGCGTGGTAGGTGTGCATTATCGCAACCAGTCCCTTGCCCGACACCTCGGGAATGTTATTGGCCCTGATGGTCGCGGCCGCCTTGGAAAGTAGGTTTGCGGTCAGAATGTCGGCGGAATCCAGATCGTCCACCTCGTCCACCCCGCCCGCTAATATTTCCTGGGTCGCTCCGGCAGCCACCGTGTAGAAACTGTCGTCGACTTCCTTACTGGCCCACTCCACAAGCTTCTTCTTCGCTACGTCGGCAAGCTCAAAGAGCGCCCTGTTGTCTGCGAGTTCCGTGAAAGATACCCCGTGGCGGTAAAGCTCTGGAGTAACTTCGATCTCGGTGAACTGGAGTTTTTCCTCGTTCCCCTGTAGCACGGCCTCCCCGGATACGCCAGATCCAGTAAGCGACAACACCTTCTCGTACTTGACCGTATCGCCCGGCTTTTTTACGAGATCGCTCTTCATTATTACGGGCATATTGCTTTTCGGGTCACCCATGAACTGGCTGAACAGAAGCGCCCCTAAAAACTCTTCCCGTAAATCAAGAGACCACCATACCGGTGTGATCGTCGATATGTCGGTGGTCTTTGTCGTGTTCTGCTGTACAATGTCTGTCATTATTCGCCCTCATAAAATGCTGATATCCCTCCCGGGACGAATAAATGACCGGTATTAAATAGATCCCTCCATCAATAGTCGGTTCTGTTTTTCTATTTCGTTAGTTCCAGTAATTCCTCCCTTGCCTTATCCCGTATCACCCTGTATTCCTCAACGCCGAGGGATGCGGGCCCTTCCGTTTTGGACTTTGCTGCTATAGCGTCGAACCTCTCCCTCTCCGCCCTTTTCTTCCTCTCCTCTTCGGTCGTGCCTTCGGGGGTGCCGTAGATAAGGTCATCGCCCTTGCCGAAGCCCTTCTCTTGTACGGTCCTACCAATGCTTGCGGTTATCATCTTGTCCACCTCGTCGACGGTTACTCCCTTCTGTGCCGTAAGCTCCTTCACCGCCGGAACGTCCTTTAGGGCGTCCACGCCCAGAGAACTCACCGCCTCCATAAAGTTCGGCAATCCGGCTATCTTATCGGCCGAAAGCGCCTGGAGGTGTTCCTCGTAGGTTTTTATCCACGGAAGTTCCTCCGCCGCTATCTCGCTCTCGAAAAGCTTGCCCTTTACGTCGGCTGGCGTGTAATACGCCACAATCTTCTCGTTTCTCTTTGTGGCGAGCTCGTTAAAAGCCTCAGTGTTGTCCGCCGCCAGCAGGACGATCTCGGTCAATACGTTTTCCCCGTCGAACTCCTTTGCGGCGAGCTCCTTTGTTTCGGCGAGAACGGCCTCCCTAAACTTTTCGTGTCCTCGAAGGTCTTCTGCGGAAGCGTCCTGTAATTTCTTTATCTCTTCGCTCATCGTTTCGCTCCTTATTTCGCTTGTTGCGATTTCCTCCATTGCCTGCATTTCTGCCGCAATAGGTTCAACCCTTGTGCCTCGCGCGCCAGCTTCCTTCACAAGAGCCATTCCTTTGTACTTCTTAAAAAGACGAATTGGTTCCTTGTAGCCGCCCTCGTGTTCCTTCTCTTCGGTAGCGTATGCCTCGATGCTAAACTGGCCGTAGGTTTCTTCGTCCGGGTTAAGGCCCTCCAGCTCCCGCATGGCCCCGATTTCCTCATCTTTAAGTATATTTGTAATGACTTGGTCGTCATAAAGGTGTATCCAAAAATAGGGGTTCCCCCCGACATTTTGGTAACAGATTATCACGCCTATTTTATCCCTATAGTCGCTGCCCCCTATGCCGTAGTGTCCCTTATAAATTGGGGCCCATCTGAAGTCCGGGCCCATCTTGTCGTAAAATTCCTGGCTGAAATAAACCTTCTTGCCGTTGCCGATCTCAAACCTCCCCCTTTGCAGGGCGACCCTCCTGATAAAAACATCGCCGCCGTTGGGGGACTTAAACCTGTCCCTCGCCTTTAAAACCTCGTCGGGGAGTTCTTCGTCCGGTAGATACTTAATTACGCTGGCAATGGGGGCCTCGTTGATAAACCCGCCCTTGGCCGCTATAACAACCCTGCTCTTTTTTACGTCCTCTTCGGTCCAATTAAAGGGCTCGCCCATATCGAAATAATATTCCACAACCATGTCGTCGGATTTAAGGGCATATATTCCCTTTTCCTCGTTAAATATGCCGAATTGAAGGTCGTCGAAATCTTGATATCTGGCAACCGAAACAGGGATGTGCCCCTGGGCGCCAATTTTATCCACCGCTGCGTTGGCCTGACGGATGGCCGATGCCTCACAGTCCGGTTCGCCTTCGGCCTGACATTTTTTTAGGGCGCTATTTGCGACCTTTACCCAAATTTTTTCCTGCTTCTCGGATAAATTTTTCTTGTGCCTTTTTACGTCGTCCGTAGTCCAGGGCATCTTATTTCTGCTCCATATTTTGCTCGTCTTTCCGAGCGTCGCCGGATCCCTCCTGCTTTGTGATTGGAGTTTCCGCCCCGTCCCTGGGGCTTCCCTTTGCCTGCTTGTTTAAATCCTGTGGGTCGTCTTCCCGGTATTTAGTTGGATCGACACCTGCCTCCTTGAGCATCTTATGCTCCTTAATGACCTGCTCAAATTCCTCATCGAACGTTGGGAAAGTTCTGCCCTCAAATGCGCTCTTCCTTGAAAGCCTGTAGCTCGCTATCTTCGACTCGTTAATCTTCTCCCGAATCGTCTGCGAGTCGAAGCTCGTTTCCGGGAAGTCCGCCTTCATCTTCACGCCGACGATCCCGTGGAGCATCAACTCCCGCTCAATTATCGGCCTTAATATTTCCCACCACTCGAACCGATTCGCCTCACGGATCATCAGCTCGGTGTGCTTCTTCATTATATCGAGGGTCTCGCCGTTTAGAGAACCCTTGCCCTGATACCCCGCGAGATACGCCGGAAACCGAGAGCACATAAACAACAGGTCAAGTTGAACCAGTATGTCCTCTTTACGGATACTGTACATTCTGTTGTCGTTGACCGTCTTCACGTCATCGGTCCCAGAGAGAAACAGCATTGAGCCGGCCGTCAACACCTGCTCCCACCCTTCGCCATCGATGCCGACCAGCTCCTCTTTAAATTTTCTTATCTGTTCCTCGCTGGCCCCCGCCTCTCTCCCCATTGCGTTGATCGTAAAAACCAGTATGGGCGCCATCGAGAAGTGTGAATCAAGAACGCTGTCCTCCAGCATCAATTGCGAGCGGTTAAACTGCTCCCGAAGAGAAGTAAACTCCGGCCGGCTGTACCAAATATTGCCGTGCCGCAGGTTGTTCCACCTTGGGTGAATGACGTTTATGTGAGGTATAAATTTTGCGTTTTCCGGCGGCTCGTCGCCGGGAAAGCCGAGATAGTTTTCCCCTATTTGAAAATAGGCTCTGGCGGAATTTATCGGCCTGTCGTTGAGGTCGAACCACTTATACGTGTGTTCGGGCGGAAGGTGCCTTAAACCCGTTATGTGGCCCATTATCCTGCCCTGCCTTACCAGTTTCAGCACCCTGTCGAGCTTCTCCGTTTTAAGATATCCAAGAATTTCATCGTCGAAATCTATCTCGGTGAGTATGAATTCTTCCCTAAATATTGCATTGTATAGAAATTGGCCCCGTAATTTCTCATAGGCGGTTCGCTCAATCAGGTTTTCGTATATCTCTTGGGCCCTCACCTTCAGGTTGCCGCCGAACGTCACGTTCGGCATCGACTCGGACAGCCATGAGATGAAATATTTTGCCGGCCCCTCCATGAAGGAGTTGAGCATCACGTCCATGTCCCGGAGCACCTTGAGCCGCCCCACCTCCAACGCCAGCCTCTTGAAGAGGTATCCCCAGCGCTGGTCATTCATCGCCGGAATCGAAAACGCCCCCTTGGTCTTATCCTCCCCCTTCTTAAGTGGCTTCCCGAACTGGTTAACTATAACCGCGTCCAGTTTTTCCTTATTTTTAGTGGATATTCTTCCCATTTCCTATTCCAACCGACGTCAGGGTTCGGATGCCGACAGACGTGATATTGCTCCCGCCGGGGATATTCGATCTGCCGCCGTACCTGTCGGTAGTTTTAACGCTTGCCATTGACGGCGCCCCCCACGCCTGGTAGCTCCCGTCAAGGGCCCTGTATATGCCGTAGTTGACCGCCTTTATTAGGTCGGTCATCTTCTTGCCGGTTCTTTTCTCGCCAGACCCGTACCGCTGATAACCCCGTTGGATATCTATGTCCGGCGGCATAGCGAGGTCTCCCTCCTCCATCGCCACCAGAGCCAGGTTGTCCACCTCCTGCGATCTCTTCGAGGAGTCGGTGTCGACAAAGTCTATAGGCAACCCCTCTTCCTGAAGCACCGCCACAATCGCCGCGCCGGGGTTTATGTCCACATACCCGCCCCTGACCTTTAAAGCTTTATAAAGCCACCTAATCTTGTCCATCAGGGCGTTAATGCTGATATCCTTGCGGCATTCGGGCTTCGAGCTCTCCTCATTCCCCCACTCGGTGGCGTATCTCACGACCACCCGTGGCTTTTTATCCCTGATCTCGATAACCGAGATCGCCGCTGCGTCGGAGACCTGCCCCTTCTCCCCCTTGCCCTTATTGGGATCGCACCCCAGATAGAGCCCGCCGGTCTTCGCCGCCAGTTCGTCGCCGTGTTTTTCGATGTATTCGTCAGTCCAGAGATACTCGTCAAGGTTGAGCACTCCGCCCGGGAAATTCTCTATACACCGCAGTATCAGCTTCTCGGGATAGAGGCGGTATTTCTGATCCTGGGGGATGGCGAGGTATTCCTCGTCATATACTTCGGGACAGCCCTTCTCTATAAGCCTTTTCTTTATTTTTAAGAGCTCTTTAAGGTCCTTGTATTTGTTCAGGTGTGATTGAAAAACTCGCTTTAAAAAATCTCTATCAACGCTACAGGCGTAAGCCATGTTGTCTTTCCCGTTTGGGGTGGTCATCGAATGGAAAATGCTTCCCCCCTGCATGCTTAAATATGGTTCCACGGATTCTTTAAAGAAATCCTGGTCAACCACATAGGCAAATTCGTCACAAACGACGATGGTTCGCCCGATAATCGTCCTGCCGAGTCTCCCCGAATAGTAACTGTACGGGTTCAGGCCCCTTGCCGAGTTGCTGGACGCCCGAACGTGGTATTCCGTCCCGTTCCGCAATTTCAAAAACATCTTGCTGTCGTTGTTCGGGTCGATCTCCTCGGCGAAGAGAGGATGAACCGCAAGGAAGTTCCTGATATACCCCAAAAGCTGTTTCGCGGTGTCGAGGTTGTTGCCGGTGATGACAAACCGGACTGACATCGGCCTCTTGGTGTCGTAGATCACGCTCTCGGCATAGGGGAGGACAACCCCCCAGTACGCCCACTTTAGGGCGGCTATGTACATCGACTTTCCCACCCCCCTGCCACAGAAGTCCATCTGTCTCTTCGAGTGAATATTAAGAAACGCCCCCACCTGATATGGGTCGCTCTCTATCTTCCCGTCTTCCCCTTTTCGGACCTCTCCCTGAAGCTCCACCTCGAAGAACTCCTTGACGCCCAGGTACGGGTAGTTGTACAGGTTGAGTAGTAGATCCGCCTCAAGATTCCTGAGCCGCCTGACGTGCTTCGGTTTTTCCATCTGTTTCACCCGCTGGTTCCGAGAGCCATCTCAAATCTATGTCGTCCGCCCCCTTCTTTTTCCCCTTTATATTGTTGTTATCTTCTTCAATCTTTTCTCCATTAAGTTTTTTCATCTCGTCCATAAGGTCCGACGTGGCGATCCCCTCCTGGGCCCTTTCCTTCATAGCCTCCGCCGATTTCGCCAACCCCACGGCCCCGTCCGTCTTGTGTTTCTTTAGCTGGTCGTCGGTGAGGCCGAGAATTTGTAGATATTTCCCCTGGCTGTTGCGGAGATCCTTGACAATATCCCACTCGGCTTTGGTGGCGATCTTGCCATTGGCATGGTTCTGCGTCATTATTTTCGAGATCTGGGCTATCTGGGCGTTTACGATAACCAGGTTCATCGCCACGTTTCTCAACTGCCCCGTCTCGTCATCCGCCAACATCGGGTAGAGCCTCAACAACTCTTCCTTTGCAAACGGCCAATCTACGTCGCCGATTATTTCCTTTAGCCGCTTTTCAAAGGCGTTGGACACTCTCAAGTCATCGCCCGGCGTCAGTGAAATTATGTCCGCTACGCTCTTTTTCCCCTTTGGAATCTTTACACGATAGCCCGGGCACTTCCGGCAGAGGAAATCCACCAACCCGCCCTCTTCGTTCTCGTCAAGGGCGTCCCTTAACCGGCAGAAGGGGGAGTCTCCATCCTTCGCCGTCTTGTTCGGCTTCCTGTAGATGTACAGGTTCTCCCCACCGATCACCTTCTTGGCGAGCTTCAGGGCCATAGCCGTCTTGTCAGTATCCCCCCCGTAAAATTCAGACACGACATTCTCGAAGCCCTTATACGAGAGGTATTTTACCTTCCCCGCCGTCATAGCCTGTTAAAATACCCGTATTGCTTGTCAAAATCGGCCCTGTCTGCCGGATCAAGATTTTTGTATCTTTCAAAGAGCTTCTGCCCCTTCGTCATCAGATCGGACTCGCCCCTTATCTCCTTAAACCCCTGCTCCTTAAGAGCCTGGTTCAGGTCGCTTATCGCAAGGTCCCTCGCCATCCCGAGGAGATATTCGGCATTTTCGCAGTCTATGCAGTCGATAAGGGGGTACAGCTTCGTGTGGGGGATGTCTCCAATTTCTTGGAAACTTAACCCGAGCTCCACGATAAAAACTCGGTATAGGTCTGCGTAGTAATATGCCGTCGACTTCCCTATGGAAATCTCGGGCTGGCTGATGAATTCAAGGAAAGACTTACAGTCGAGCAGAGTATAAAGCTCGCTCTCTTTTATCTCGTAAAGGACCCGGCCGAGCTCAAACACGTCCATCGTCCGCCCGGCCACCATCGACTTAATCTCGTTAAACAGCCGGTGAGCCCTGTCAGCCCTTTCTTGACCATCTCTTACCATCGAAATATATACCGTACTTCTTTATAAAACTTTGCCGCCCGAGTCTTCCCACCTCGTCGTGGTGGTAATGACAGAGCGGCATGAGATTTTCTATCGTATCGTCGCCCCCGGCGCCCCGCGTTTTCACGTGATGTGGCTCGGTTACGCCGATACAGTCCCGATTATCTACCAAACACCCCCATAACCTTACGCTTTTAAGGATTGCCTCGCTTTTTATCCTCTTCGGCTTCGGAATCTGCATAAAAAAATGGGGGTGGATTTCTCCACCCCCCAACACAAGGAGGTAATTATGAAGGGCAGTTTAACGTCATGCCCGGGATTCCTAACTTATACCGCCGATGCGCCAGGCTGGTTCAGCGGAAACCTTTTTACATTACCTGCCACTGGCAGGGAATAAAAAAACCCGCTCAATGGCGGGTTCATCTTTTTCGGCGCTTACATCCCGGGGGAGTGGCCGATAAGTTTTTCTTCAAGTACTTGAGTATATTACTCAAGCATTGTCTAATTATAAAATCTCTTTATTGCTTTGTCAAGAAAAAAATGCAACGTTAGAAAAAAATAATATTTCTATTGCTCCTCCATAAGAACAACAAGGGCCTTGATGCAGGCGAGATAGAGGATTCTATCGCCACACGTACGGAGAAGATTGCCTGACGAATAATCAACTCTCCACTCGTCACTATACCAAAACCCAGCATAAACACTCATAGATCTAATCTTCTCCATCACCCACTCCAGCGGGGGGATGAGGATGCCATGAACGGCTCCATCAAAAACGGTTCCTTCATAACCCGTTGTCTCGAAAAATGGGTATTCCGTTGGCCAGATTTTTGTTATTAAAACGGGATAAGGCTCAAGGGGACTCCCATTTTCTCCCATTGGTACAAACCACCACCCCACTTCCGGCTTTTTTATCAACGGTCGTATCTTCTCTGCTTCCTTTATGACCTCTTCATTTATCCAGTCTGGTTTCATATATCAAATTCCTTTTTTCTTCTCCCGTAACTTTACTATAGGATGCTCCTGAAAAATATCCGCCACATAAAGATAAAGTCCTTTTTCCTCCTCCAATTACGGGGTGATAAAATAGCCACAAAGAAGCACCACAAAAAAGACAGGGTTTTTCCCACATGGGTTCAGCAAAATGGACCTCCGCCTTACACCGTGTACATATAGATATGGTTTTGTCATAATTAATTGTTATCTCGGCCATTCATATTGCCTCCCTAAATACTATATTTCCTGTGCTTCCTCCTGTACTTGAACTCAAAGCTGTCGTAACCTTGTATCCAGTATGCCGGATCGTCGAAAACCCATCGTCCGCCCTTTAAATATTTTATGCTGTAATCAAGGTGCGGCCCTGTAGCGACTCCGGTATTGCCCATCGTGCCGATTTTCTGGCCCCTCTTGACGAAATCCCCCTCCTTCACAAGGAATCCCTGGAGGTGGCCATACCGTGACACCAGCGTGTCGGTGTGCATGATTACTATGAAATTCCCGTAACCCCGTTTCCGCCCGACAAATATCACCCTTCCGTTCCCCGTGGCGTATATCGGAGCCCCGCATCTGTGCCGGTATTTCTCGTCGACGAGATCGACGCCCCTGTGGTTTCTACTCCCCCTTGATATTCTCCTATAACCCTTCTCGGACGTTACGAGGGCGTTATCCACCGGAGATCCCAGTGGCAACCTCCACATCCTCGGGTCTCCCGTGTGTTTTCTGTACCACCTGCTGGCCTCTGCCAGCGTATTACATAGCTCGACCGTCCTCTCGTGAGATTTCTTCATCTCCCTTTCGATTTTTTCAAGGTCCTCGAAGTCGGCGTAAAGAACCGACGGTAAAAGAACGGCCACCAGAAGAACAATGATTTTCATAAATCTAATCATTCATGCCTCCTCTTCTCATAAACTCCAGATAAGCGGAACGGTCCTCTTCCGAACCGAGAACAAAAAGCTCAAGGATATATTTGTCTTTCCTCATCTGTTTGATCTGGTTGTCCTTAAGGTTAAGCGCCGAGTCTTTTGACTCGACCATGTATTCGTAAAGAATTTTATCCCTTTTCGCCCTGTGCTTATACCGGGAATCGAAGAGTTCCCCCAGGTCGTCGGCATAGAAGGGCGAAAGGAACGCCAGGGCCGTCACCGACAAAATAAAAATTGAAGCGGCCGCCACGACAGAAACCTTGAACTCCGGCCACCACCATCCGCCCCGCCTCACCCTGCCGAGTTCCGCGGCAAGCCGGTTGATCTCCCCCTCGAAGTCCCTGCACGCCCCCGCATCTTCGCCGTAGACCCTGGCGATAGCCTCCTTCCTGATGTCGCTGGCCCCGCTTATAAGCCGGGAGAGGGTTGATGTATCACCTATCAGTTCTTTCTGATCCCGGGTCATCTTGGCTATTTCCCGGTTGACCCTCTTCAGTCCCCCTTCCAATGGATACTTCATGTCTTTTTCTCCATTTTTCGTGTTTCTTACTATATTTTTCACACATCTCTATGTGACCCCAATGGTTTCAAAGGCTTTTCTTCTCTCGCTGTATAGCTCGCCCAGCGTAGAAACTATAAACCCCCCAACATAAGCGTTTAGCCTAAACCTACAATCCCATGCCCGACAAAAATGCCCGGGGTGAGCCATCCATATCCAGCCACGCCTATCCATTAACATCTCCCGCTATCCTGTCCGTTGACAAGTCCCCGAGCTTGTCAATCTCCACGTAAAGCCCCCTCTTCCAGAACTCGGGGGCCACCGTAACGACCGCCCTGTTATATTCCCTGATTATCCGCTCCTCCGACAGCCCCGTTACCCTTCTTAATTCCACCATCGGGTTTTCCCTCCCGCCCGGCGGGAACATCCCCTTTAGGACTATTTTCCCCGGGTCCCCGATGCCGTCGAGTATCTTGTCGACATTACCCAAATATGCCAATGCCTCGCATTTAAGCAGGCCGAAATGGTCGGATTGGTGGGTATTTAAAGAACACCTTATTCTTAATACTCCGTCTCTCAATTTGTGATAGTAATTAATTACTCGCTTTGCTATAAACTCTGGCGTCGGGAGCGTCTTCCACAAAATCGAGTTCTCCTTCCCGCCCCTGATGATCGTCGCCACGCCGTCGTGAAATTCGACCTTTTCGCCGTTTTCGGCCCCCAGTATTCTCCTCGCAAGGTCCCACCGGTTATTTATTGGCTTTACCATAAATTATAAAATACCTCCCGATATTTACGGCGTCCGCCTCGTTATCGTCCCAGATTTGCTTCTTTGCCGCGTCAGACGCCACTAAAATTGATTGCTGTTTCCTCGTTTTTCTGTCCATGTTTTTGGAAGACCCCAGCATTTTCGACTGCCATTGGTTCGGCGTGACCGTCTCCGTTACCACCCCCACAAACTTCACGGCGGCCAGCACGGGGAAAATCGCCTTAAATCGCTCCAGCACCTTCAGCGTCTTTATGTTTTTCCCGTAAAACGTGTCCTCGATGACCAGCCAGTCCAGCGCCTTCAGCCCGTCGACGACTTTTCCACATTTCCCGACCGCATCCTCGAAGCTTTCGGGTGAAATAACCCCGCTTTTTCGATATTGCCCGTTTTCATACAGCGCCCACCCCATCTTTTTTGAAGACGGGTCCACCGCCATCACCGTTTTTGTGTTCGACATATTCCGTTATAAATTTCCTCGTCCTGTTCAGGCGTCCCCTGACAGCCATTTCTGTGGTCTCGAAAAGCTCCGCTATCATTTTCTCGTCAAACCCCTCGATGAAAAGCCGGAAGATGTAGGCGTTCTCATCGCTTAACCTGAAGACCGCCTCGATCAATATCCCCACGGTCTCCCTCTTGATAAGCTCGCTCTCGGGATCCAGTGTCGTCCCCGACATTTTTGTTCTCCTAAATTAATCTCATTTGCCTTGTTTCCTCTTCGATACGCTTGTTTGCTATCTCACAGTATTCAGAGTTTAACTCAATACCCATGTAATTACGCCCTAACTTATGGGCGGCTATTCACCTCAAAAAGGTATGTCTTCCGGTGTATTATCCGGAATGCCCTTCTTTTCCTTTGCCTTTTTGGCTTCCTCCTCGTAAATCCGCTCCCTGTGTTGGTTCACGATTGAGGTCACATCAAAGTCCCCGCCATCCCGGAAAACATCGCACACTTCCTGCAAGCAAGACAACAACACCCCGTGTCCGTCGGCCAGCTTTCCAACGTCCATGTTTTCAATGGCGGTCCAGCTGTGCGTGTCAAATATCGCCTTAAAAAGCCTGTTCATGAAAGCCTTGGCCGCCTCGGTTTTGCCGAGCTGCTGATTTGTAAGCTCGTTTTTAATCTCCTCCACCAACACCTCTCGTTTTATCTTTCTGTCCCGATATGTATAGTCGTCCTTTTGAAAAAGCGCCTCGGAGTTCCTCATAATATCCACGGATTCGTGTTCGCCGCCGATGTTAAGGGCGCTCCAGTGTGGGCTGAAGTCTTCAAATTTTGGGTTGGGAAATTCCTTAAAATTAATCTTGTCCGACCTGTCTTTCATTACAAACGCGACATTTTCCATCTTGGCGCCCTGCTTGCCCGCCTCGTCCTCTTTTCTTCGCAGATACATCTCTATAGACAGGTTCGGCTCAAAGCCGAACTCGGACTCCGCCTTCATTTTTGTCCCTGTTTTGATGAGCTCTTTCTTGCCGTCGTCGTCCTCTTCCCATTCGTACTCGTAACCGGCCCGACCGCAGACTATCGTATGAATAGGGAACGTGATAAATTTATCGGAGAACTTT
>CAZIWT010000019.1:0-35297 GCA_964542895.1 uncultured Thermodesulfobacteriota bacterium | reverse complement strand
TCCGCGAAGCCGGAGCAGGAGTGGAGGGTCGCCCCGTACATCTGGCGCTCCAGGTCGTAGGTGACCCTCTTCTGGGAGATTGTCTTCTCAAGCGCCGCATGGATGAGGTCGGCCGCCTCGGCCCAGCCCATGTGCTCGAGCATCAGGGCCCCCGAAAGGATGAGAGACCCCGGGTTCACCTTATCCTGACCCGTGTACTTCGGGGCAGTCCCGTGGGTCGCCTCGAAGAGGGCGCACCGGTCGCCTATGTTTCCCCCCGGCGCCATCCCCAGCCCCCCTATCTGCGCCGCCAGGGCGTCGGAAAGGTAGTCGCCGTTGAGGTTCGGGGTCGCTATAACCGAGTACTCGGAGGGCCTCAAAAGTACCTGCTGGAACATAGCGTCCGCTATCCTGTCCTTGATAAGGATCTTCCCCGGGGGAAGCTCGCCGTCGAGATCAGACTCCGCCACCGTCACGTCGTCGAACTCCTCCTTCGCCAGCTCGTAGCCCCAGTCACGAAAGGCCCCCTCGGTGAACTTCATAATGTTCCCCTTGTGGACCAGGGTCACACTCTCTTTGTCTTTTTCGAGGGCGTACTTCACCGCCCTTCTCACAAGGCGCTTGGTGCCCTCCTCGCTGATCGGCTTTATCCCGATTCCGGAGCCCTCGGCGATTTTTATGCCGAAGTTCTTGTCGAGGATCGATATGAGTCTCTTCGCCTCGTCCGAGGAGCCGCCCCACTCTATCCCCGCGTAGACGTCCTCCATGTTTTCCCTGAAGATGATCATGTCCACCTTTTCCGGCTCCTTGACCGGCGACGGCACCCCCGGGATATACTTGACCGGCCTGATGCAGGCGTAGAGCTCGAGCTTATGGCGGAGCGTCACGTTAAGGCTCCTTATCCCGCCGCCGACGGGCGTGGTCAGGGGGCCCTTTATCGCCACCCGATACTTCTCGATGGCGTCGAAGGTCTCCTGGGGCAGCCACTCCCCGCAGTGCTCGTTCGCCTTCTCCCCGGCCAGAACCTCGAACCACTTGATCTCCCTCTCACCCTTGTAGGTGAGCATCACCGCATCGTCCATCACGAGGACCGCGGCCTTCCAGATATCGGGGCCGATCCCATCCCCCTCGATATAGGGTATGATCGGGTCATCCGGGACAATAAGATCCCCGTCGGTTGTGATCTCTATCTTGCCACCCAGGGGGGGCAAATTAAAATAGGTCTTGGACATATTGTATTTCGTCCTTTCTGTATCGTCGATTTTGTAAATCTGTAAAAAAGGGGAATCTAAACGTCATCTTGGATAAGATCGTAAATCTTGCAAAAAAATCTTATCACTATCCGGTCTTGATATCCCCATGCTTGTTGATATGGTCGACCAGCCCGCCGTCTTTCAAGATCGTCTGCATGACACCGGGAAGCGGTGGGAACTCAAGCTCGAGGTCGGCCGTGACATCCCTCACGATCCCGCCGTTGAGGTCCACCTCGATCTCGTCCCCCTCCTTGATCTCACTCGTGTCCACCATAATCACGGGGAGTCCCACGTTTATGGCGTTTCTGAAAAATATCCTGGCAAACGACTTTGCGATCACCGCTCCCACGCCGGCGAGCTTGATGATCCTCGAGGCGTGCTCTCTCGAAGACCCCAGGCCGAAGTTGTTTCCAGAAACGATAAAATCGCCGGGGGATATCTTTTCATAAAAATCGGGGTACACGTCCTCCAGGACGTGCTTTGAGAGCTCCGGGAGGTTTGACCTCAAGTGGAAATGTCTCCCGGGGGCGATGTGATCCGTTGAGATGTCGTCCCCGAAGATGAATGCCCTTCCCCTTAAAATACCGCTTGTCATCTCTATTTGCCCTCCTCCTTCTCTTTTTCCTTTTTCTTCTTCTGGATGCTGTATTTCACGACCGCCCTGATAACCTTGCTCCGGTTCGCCCCACCCAGGAGTATCTTCAGGTCCTCGTAGGCGGTCGGGTCGTTTACCAGCGCCCCCAGCGTTCCCTCTCCCTTGTCCACCTTTTCAAGTATGCTCCTGAGGCTGACCAGAGAGGCGTCGAGGTTGCTTATTGTATCGGCCGTCTCCTCCTTACCCCCGTATATGATGGTGTGTAGCGAGCCCTCCCCATCCCTTACCTCGGTTACGATATCGTCGGCCGACTCGATTATCCTGGCGACGTTTTCCCCGGATTTCTTTTCCTTTATCGGTTTTAGAAACGCGTCCAGGGACTCGGTGATGGAAAGCGTGTTGTCTACGATCTTATCCGCGCGCTCCAGATAACCGAAGAGCTCCACCGATTCTTCCGACTCAAGGCGCTGGCCGTCCGCCAACATCTTTTTGCTGGGACTTCCCATGGTAATGGAGACGTACTTATCCCCCAAAACCCCCTTGGTCTTTATGCTGGCCACGCTGTCGGTTCTTATCCTCTTTCTCACATCCGTGCTTATCTTGAGCTCCACGTCTATCAGTTTCTTTTCGAGATCGGTGGGAAACGACACCATCGAAACGGTGCCCACATCCACCCCGGCGAGCCTCACCGGCGCCCCGGCCCTGAGCCCCCCCACATCCTTGAAGTGGACGTAAAGGGTATATTGCTCCTCGAAGAGGTGTTTTTCGCTCCCGATGGAAAAAACCAAGATGAACGCAAGGGCGAGCCCCACGAAGATAAACAGCCCCACTCTTATTTCCTGTATAGTCTTCTTTGCCATAAGAAGCCTCCTTTAGAGTTCTCCGATATTCCCATTAATGAAGTCGTTGACCAGCGGTTCCTTCGACTTTTTGATCTCGTCGGTCGTCCCCACGACCTCTATCTTCCCCCTGTAAAGCATCGCCATCCTGTCGGATACTGAAAAGGCGGAGTCCATATCGTGGGTCACCACAACCGACGTCACCTTGAGCAGCTTTTGCATCTCTATTATCAGGTTGTTTATCCGATTGGCGTTTGTCGGGTCGAGCCCCGTCGTGGGCTCGTCGTAGAGGATTATCTCCGGGTCGTAGGCGATGGCGCGGGCCAGGGCCACCCGCTTTTTCATCCCCCCCGACAGGTCCACCGGCATCATCTCCCCAATTCCGGAAAGCCCGACCATCTCGAGACATCGACCTACCTTCTTCTCTATTTTTTTGTCCGACATCTCCGTGTGCATCTTGAGGCCGTAGGCGACGTTCTCCCCGACGTTTATCGAGTCGAAGAGGGCGCCCCCCTGAAACAGCATTCCGATCCTGCTTCGAACCTTCACGAGCTCCTCCTTCGAGAGATCGACGATGTTGGTCTTGTCGACGATTATCTCCCCCCTGTCCGGCATTATCAACCCTATCATCATCTTGAGGAGTACACTCTTGCCCGATCCGCTGCCGCCGATGATCGTTATCGTCTCCCCCTTGTTTATCGAGAGGTCGAGCCCCCGGTAGATGACGTTGTCCTCGAAAGCCTTTTCTATTCCGCTGTATACTATAAACGACATTTCTATACGCTAAATACCAATATAAAGAGCTTGGTCAGAAAGAAGTCCGCCACGAGTATCGATAGGGAGATCGTTACGACCGAAGACGTCGTGGCCTTTCCGACCCCAACGGTCCCGCCTGTTGTGGTAAAACCGCGGTAGCACCCGACTATCCCTATTATGATTCCGAAGAAGAAGGCCTTTGCAAGCCCGCCGAGAAAATCGCTGATCTTCAGCACGTTGAAAACCTGGTCCATATACTTAACCGGCTCCACCCCCAGCTCTATTACCGTAACCACCATCCCGGAGAGGATCCCCACAATGTCGGCGTAGACCGTAAGGAGGGGAAGGACTATCATGCAGGCCAAGGTCTTTGGGACCACAAGCTCCTTTACCGGATCGGCCCCCAGCGCCTTTATAGCGTCGATCTGCTCGGTAACCTGCATGGAGCCTACCTCCGCGGTGATTCCGGCGCCGACCCTCCCCCCCACTAAAAGTCCCGTGAGGACGGGACCCAGCTCCCTCACCAGCGACACGGCCAGGACGTTTGCGGCGAAGTCGGCCGCCCCAAACCTCTTAAGCGCAAAGGCCATCTGCAGCGCCATGACCGCCCCCGTAAATAGCGCCGTTATGAGGGCGATCAGCATCGACTTAATCCCAATATATTCGATCTGATCTATGGCCGAACGGAGATTGAAGGGGGGGGTCAAGAGAACCTTCCCCGCCTCCAAGGTAAGTCTTGTCGTGCCCTCGAGGTAGAGCATCGCCTTTATGACCCATTTTCCTATGGTCTCTAAAAACTCCTTCATTTACCCCTTCAATCCTTAAACTTGAAGCTGTCGACGATTTTCATGAATAAAACGTATGAGCTCTCAAAATCCTCCGGGGAGGAAAAGAGCGTCACGTCATATATCTTTTTGTTGTGCCTCGCAACGTATGTGGAAAATACCAGGGGCACATCCTTAAACTTCCCCGAAAGCTTGAGATACCAGGCGTCAATCCCCCCCAGGGTTGCCTTTCTGGATTCGAGATACTTCTTCTCCTTTACGTAGATAAAAAGCCCCCTCGCAATGTACTCGAGTGCCCTATCACTCTCACCGCCCCCTTTAGCGCTGTAAATATCATCTGACACCGTGACGGTGATGGTAGCCCCCGTATCTGGATCGATGTATATCAGGGGAATATCTTTCGCATATTTCGCCTCGAAGTCGCCCTCCGGGATCTTCAGGCTGAAGCCGTATCTCGCAGAAACCAGCGTGTCTCCCAAAACCCTTCCCGGGAGAACCGTGCAGGCAAACAGAAAGAGGGCCGAAAGGAGGAGCAAAAGCGTTTTAAATATCGTTTTAAAAAGCGCTCCGAAAAGCGTGTTGAACAGGTATCTCTTTATAGGTTCTTTAAAGCTTCTCATATAATATATAATATACATTGTTGGAAACCGCCTCTCTTTAAAATCTATAATATTTCAGATTGCGAAAACCTAAAAACGCCCGAAAGCGTCTCAAGCCTCCACCCTGTCCTTTCTCGAAGAGACTATAAGCGAAATCCCTATTATCGCCGGGAACACAACAAAAAACAGACATACTATATATTCCACGGCGCCCCAATCCTCCTCAAGGGCGGCCGCTACGGAGCCGATAAGGAAAAGGGCGGCAAATGCGAGCAGGATAATCCCGGACGCGATCTTGACACCCCCCTTTGTGGTCATCCTTATCACCTTTGTCGGGAACTCCTCCGGGTCCCTGCCGTCTCGAAACCGGGAATTCTCAAGGGCGAGACGGACCCTCTTTCTGAACGAGAGGTACATGAAGAAAACCAGGGGTATTACGAGTATCGCCAGGGCGGATCCTGAAAATACGAAGAAATCGAACGTCCCGTGGAAGAGGATGGCGATCGTCAATCCGGTCAGGACGTTTTTCTTCAGCAACCTCGGCTTCATCTTCCCCACGCCGAGGTAATAGCCGATGATTGCGCCCTCTATCCCGTGGCCCGGGACCGAGAGAAGGGCTCTCATCACCCCCGTTCCGATACCGTACTCGAACACGTACGCGATATTCTCCAGCGTCGCAAATCCCATCGCCGCCGCAACGCCGTAGACTATTCCGTCCATCACCTCGTTCATCTCACTTGACTTGAACGCCTTTATTTTTATCGCCAGATACTTCGCATATTCCTCTATGGGCGCCACGAAGAAGTAGGCCCCGATAAATCCCTGTACGAGATTCCCCTCCATACTGATCCCTGTGACCGACTGGATTGCTACCTCCAACAGCCCCGCCGGTATGGTAAAACAGGCGCCCAAAAAGAACGTCTTGACGACGAGTTTTTTCGGCTCCTTCTCGTACTTGTCCTTGTTGTAGACGTACCAGAGTATCGATATCCCGGGTGCTATGGCAAGGACGAGAAGCGTCAGGTAAAGCACCGAAACAGTCCCCCTTCAATGTTGAAATTAACGGCCTTGAGACAACGAAATTCGTTACCTAAACTATTTATTATATCAATTAGTGAAGGCTTGACAAGTTATTTATGAAAAAGGAAAAAAAGGGAGGATTTTTGTAATTTCAGGATATATAGGGAAAATTTCTTCATTTATCGGCAAACATTGGCCATAACACAAATCAGATATCTATTACCATCAGGTCCCCGGGTCTTATCACCTCCCCTTGAAAGACCCGACCTATTGCCGCTTTAAGATCAATGTCCTCCATCGGCGGGTAGAAATGAGTCGGCATGACCCTCTTCACTTTTGCCTTCGCCGCAATCTCCCCTGCCTCACCCGGCGTAAGGTGCCCCGGCACCTTCATGTCGTCCGGAAAGGCGGTGTCGATGATAAGGAGATCCGCCCCCCCGGAGATCTCTACCAGGCTCTCGGACCGGTCGGTGTCCCCCGTGTAGACGAGGGATCGTCCCCCGGCGTCAATCCTAACCGCTATGCTCTCCGGATTGTGGTTCGTCTTCACGGTCGATACGGAAAAGTCGCCGAAGTCCCTCCTATCCTCCCCCATCTCTTCTATATGTATCCTGTAAGTCTCCGGGATGATCCACTCCCCATATACCTCGACCAGCCCGTTGTACAGCTCCCCGAATCCAACGCCGGCCAGGATCGTCAGGTCTCTCTCCCTCGCACGGCCGATCTGGTATTTCGACGCGAATACGAACGGGACGAAGTCGCCGATGTGATCCGGGTGAAAGTGGCTTAAAAACACCATGTCCACATCGTTGATCTCGATCCCCGCCTCGGCCATCCTCCTCAAGAGCCCCGGTCCCATGTCTAAAAGCAGCGTTTTGTCCCCAACGGTCACCGCATAGGCGGCCGCCGA
The DNA here is from genome assembly GCA_964542895.1 of uncultured Thermodesulfobacteriota bacterium. GTDB lineage: Bacteria > Desulfobacterota > Zymogenia > Zymogenales > Zymogenaceae > Zymogenus. Next base: position 28,561 of record CAZIWT010000019.1, on the reverse strand, counting down.
CCGAAGAGCCGAGGGGAGGATCGTCCCGGATCCCAAGACTTGAACCTTCATGGTATCGATTTTATGGGGCCGTAGAAATAAGTCAACAAAAAAATGAAAAAGCTTGTAAAATTCGAAAAGAGTCTGTATATTATACCGAGTTGCAGGAGGGAATCCATGGAAAGATATTTAAAAATCTTTGGTTTTATATTTTCGCTGCTCCTTTTGGTCTCATACTCCTTCGCCTTTCAAGAAAACGACACAGCCCCCGCCACGGGCGCCGAATCGATGGTGTTGATCCCCGGCGGGAGCTACACGATAAGCTGCGGCGATCCCGATAAAGAGAAGAGCGTTGAGCTCGATTCCTTCTACATCGACACCCATGAGGTGACAAACGAGAAGTTCGCCCGCTTCCTGACCGCCGTATATCCCGAGGTGAAAGAGGGCTGGCTCCTCTGGGTGAATACCGACAAGGGCTCCGAGTTCAAGATCACCATGAACGAAGATGAAGAGGGCGTCTTTTCCGTCGTCGAGGGCTACGAAAACCACCCGGTAGTCACCGTCTCCTGGGAGGGGGCGCTCGCCTACACAAAATGGGAGGGGAAGTCCCTCCCCACCATTGAGCAGTGGGAGGCCGCCGCAAGGGGCGACAGCAAGGCGAGATTCCCATGGGGGGACGAGATCGATACGGACAAGGCCAACTACCGCTCCAACGAACAGCTCCATAAAAAAGAGAAGGGAGAGATAATGCCCGTGGGGAGCTACGCCCCGAACGAGTTCGGCCTCTACGACGTCGTCGGCAACGCATGGGAGTGGACGGCGGACGAGAGCGTGACCGATTTTCTCTCCTTCGTCCCCTTTATCAACTCCCTCTCCTCCTTTACAAACCCCCTGAAGATATTGATGGGGGGGAGCTACCTAACAAGCGAGGACGAGATCGGCGTCTCCCTCTCCCATCCGGCCAACCAGAAGGTGCGTTTCGGCAATATCGGATTTCGGTGCGTCATGGCGGCTGAGTGAAGTCCCGTCAGGTCGGGCATAGTGGGTCCATTTACTGTTTTTTGGACCGTCGGTTGTTATGCTTGGGGAGAATAAAAACCGAAAAGCCGTAATTTTACCTTCTCCTCTTCAATTCCATTTCATTAAGCGGGCCGAAGGATAATCTAAAGCAGCCTGGGAGGAGTCAGAGGCCGTAATTTCATTTTCTCATCTTCAATTCCATTCCATTAAGCGGGCCGTCGAATGTTATGTTTGGACGAATAAAAACCGGGAAGCCGTAATTCAATCTTCAAAACTTCTTTAAGATAGCCAAATGGATGTTAAATCCGGGGGTTCCGGGCTTCCTTCAATTCGATATTGAGAGAAATACCAGCCGTAAAAAAAATCCGCCGATCCTGTCCTAATATATCATCCCACAATTAAATATCAAAAGTTATCTCAAATCATTCAGTTGCTTCGCAATCCTCTCGATCTTTTTCAACGCCCGGTCGGCTAAAAAAACTGGCACTGTAATTCGCCTAAAAAGTCCGACGGGCGTCAGCAATTTTTAGCTTCCGCCCGTTTCGCATTTTCGAGATTTGCAGTCGTCCCTATTCCCCTTCGAGATAACCTCCGCTTCATTGTTACAATCATCGCCGAAGGAGACGATACCTGCCGCCACAAACATCTTCTCAATTCAATCCCACATTTGGGGAGGGAAGTATTAAAAACCTCAATTCAAAGAATCAGCTCTTTTTTAGCCTTATCCCCCTTACCCTGACAATCCACCTTCCCCCCACAAAAATAGCTGTGGCGAGGGCCGCAAAAACTATCAGCTTTATCCCCCCCATGAGACGACGATTCACGTAATTGGCCGTGACGTGGCTCTTCTCCGAGATCACGATGAGCTTAACGAAGCGGTGGATATCCCCCCTTAAGGGGATCTGAAACTGGGACGAGATGTCTCCAACTGTCGACGAATCGGGAGCGATATTCTCCTCCTGGTTGATCACGTCCTCCAGCCTCTGCTGCCTCTCGTAAACGTCCCTCCTCAGCTTTATGTTTTTCTGGTAAAAAGTGGAGGAGGTGTCCTTCTCTTCGAGAATCCTCTCGAAGTACTCGATCTCCTCCATGTCTCCGCCGAAGTGAACGTAATCGTTCTTCTTCGGCAGGTAGAGGGTCAGCATCATCTCCGATACGGGGATGTTGAGCGTGGGAAGCTCGATCGAGATACTCCCCACCGTGTCAGACTCGTCCACCGGAACGAAGATGACCGTTTCCACCAGAAAAGGCTCGGCGTTTCTCTTGACCGTCAGGGGGAGGGGAACGAGTATCTTCTCTTCGCTGTCGACGGAGACCTTGAGCGGCCTTCCCTTGAGTCTCGCCGACCAGAATTCCCCCCCCTCCGGCATGGTGATCTTCAGGTACTGGAGGTTACGGTTTCGGATATAATAGTGGGTCCTCAACACCATCTTCCCGTCCGCCGTGACAACCCCCACGCCGTTCGCCGAATCGGCGTTGGCCGAGAGGACCGGAAGGAGCTCCCCCTTTTCCACCGACAGCTTCAAAAGCCAGTCCGGATTGGTGTACCTATAGGAGAGCACCGGCGGAAGTCCCTTCAGGCTCAATAGCTTGCTCGGAAGCTCGGAGGGATCCTGGGGGGCGAGCTTCGCATACTCCCCCTCAGATATCTCAAAGCCCCCGCCCGACACCACGGCAACGTAGCCCGTATCCCGCTTGACACTTAAGGGCACGATCTTCGGAAACTCGATCTCTTTTGTGCCCTCGGGAAAATCCACCTCGAAGGAGAGCGTCAGCGAGTAGTTTCCGAGGATCTCGTAGCCGACCCTTACCTTCAGGACGTTTTTCTTCTCGTTGAGCTCCCACCCCGATATACCCTCTCCCGTGACGTCTATCAGCTCCAGGTATTCGGGAAATCCTATCTGAAAGGAGGTTGTCGGGGCACCTCTGACCTCGAAGTCAACGACGGCGTCAACAAAGAGCGCCTCCTCCTCGACGTCCATGACCGTCATTACCTCGGAGAGAACTATCGGCTCCTCCGGCTCTTTTTTCTTGACCTCCTCGATCTCCTCTGCCGGCGCGGAGACGGTGTAGTTTATCTTTATCGTGCCGTCACCCCTCAAAACCCCGTTCATCCTCCCCGCCGACCTCGATGTCACGATCCCGTTTATACCGACGTTCTCGAGCTTGCGATCGAAGCTCATCGCCACCGTGCCCACGGCCGCCTTGGGAACAGCAAAGGTTACTGTGTGGGGACCCGGCGTCTTCGGGGCGAAGACGTAAAAGCGCGCCCCCACCTTGAACTTCTTGGATTCTTCCCCTTCCCCCTTCAGGTAGACGTGGACCGAATCGCCCTTTGTCTTCGTGGGAGCGTATTTACCGTCCACCGTCAGCGATACGAGGGAGGCACCGTCCCCGACGACCCGAAGCTCCCGCCAGCCTCCCCCGAAGGTCATCACATCAAAGTCGGCGTTTACGGTGATAAGCTCCGGCGAGAGGTCGACCGTGTACCTCGCCTCTTTAACGGACAGCTCGACCGGAGGAGGCGTAGGCGGGGTCGGCGGCTCCTTCAAGAACTTCTCTATCAGCGCCTTGAACTCCTCCCACGGTATGGTGATGTCGGTGTTCGACATATCGGGCACCTTCCCTTTTTCCTCGGCGGCGCCCGCTGAATTTTCAAGGGGAAATACCGCCAACCACAGGATAAGGGGAAGAAATATCAAGACCGCTAAGCGACGTATCGCCTTTACAGCTCTATTTCTCATCTTTTTTCGACCGCCTCTTCTTAGGCTCATCCTTTTTAGACCCATCGTTTCTGGCCCCTCCCCTCTCTTTCCTGATATCGGAGAGCCTCTTTTTGGCCTCGTGCCTGATATCCTTCAGATAATAGAGACACCCTACGAGAAGTCCCCAGAACAGGCCCCACTTGAGCGCGTGGAAATCGAGAATGAAAAAGAGATGTAAGAGGATTATGATTCCCAATGAAACGGCGATGACTATCGACTTATCCTTGTTGATGTAGAGCTTCTTCCTCTTTCTGGCCGATCTGACGGCGAACAGCAGAGTGGCGAAGAACGTGGCCCACGCCAGCACCTCTATATAGGAGAGCCACCTCTTTACATCCCTTCCCTGGTACCTGAACTTGACGGTGGACTCCTCGCCCCCCTCTACGATGGTCTTCTTGTAGTTCAACCTATAACCGGAAAAGGGGATATCCACCCTTACCGGCAGGACTCCTCTCTTCCTTCCCGACTTGCCCCCTATGGTATCGATGCTCTCTCTGATTACGTTCATCTCGCTCTGGATCCGGGGCGCCGACGGGGCGGGAGCGTACTCCTTCTTTTTTTCCAACGACATCTCTTCATCGGCTGCAAAACCCTCTCCCGTGGTGGCTCCCAGGTCGCCCTTTTTGTCATAGCCGGGCTTTGATCCGGGAAACGTCACCGAGGTCGGCGTCAGCTCCATATCCTTGCCGAGGTTCTTGTAGACGTACTTCTTCGGGAGATAGAGGGTCCAGATCACCTCTCCCACCCTGTAGTCGGTCTTCGGCGCGTAAAACGTCCTCCAGCCCGTTATCCTGTTAAACGGTTTCGTCTCGGTGCTGTAAGTTATCTCAACGATGAACGAGGCCATCCCGCCGCCCGCCTTGACGGACCTGTCCAGCGGGATCAATATCCTGCCGTATTTGTCCCTCGTTAGCTTTACGGGCTTTCCGGAGACGAAGGCACTCCATACCTTGGTTGCCCCTTCTTCCATATCCACCTCGGCCGATCCTTCACCCGCTGTATCCTCCCCCGCGGGCTCGTCTGCGGCGAACATCTCGTCGATCTTCAGCTTCAAGAACTGCTCCGTGGTGTTCCTAACGGTAAAGCGCGCACGGGTGACGAGATCCCCCCTGACGGTTAAGAGGGACGTCAGCTCCTCCCTTATGATGACGCAGGTATCACTCTCTACGTCCTCGTTTTTCGTGACGTCGAGCCTCAGACTGAACGGATGTTTCAGGTACTTATAGGAATAGAGAATCGGTTTTTCGGTGGCGGAGACAAGCTCCCTCGGGAGCTCCGTGACGTCGAGGGGGCTCAAGTTCTCGGCCTTGAGCTCGACCACCTCGACCTCCGTCGATTTGGTAACCGCCATGAAGCCCTGCTCCCTGACGATATCGAGGACCTCGATCTCCGGGATATCCACCTGGGCCGTGGTGTCCCCCATGTTTTTCTCGTAAACGACCGCCAGGCTGAATTTTCCACTGACCTCAAAGCTCATATTGACGATGACCTTTATCTTTTCCCCCTCCGGGGCCGCTTCCCAGTCCCTGATCCCCTCCGCCTTGACGTCGATAATGTCGATATCTTTCGGCACGAGAAACGAGAAGGTCGATATCGATTTGTGGAGGATCTCGTAGTTGATGGTAGATACCCCGCCGAGAAAACCCTCCCCCACGGAGATCAGCGTATTGACCTTGGCCATGACCCTGAGCTCGCCCGATATCTCCTCCGGGACCGCGGGACTCCAGTAGATGGAGACGCTGCCCGTAACCGGCAGTGCCGCTTCGAGCCTTGTTGATCCCCCAAGGCTCGTCGTCCTCCTGTAATTTGCGGGATCGACCGTGAAGTCCATCCCCCCTTTCGGCACCACAAAATCCAGGGTTGAGACTGGGACTCTCGGTATCGGCACTCTGACTCCCACTTTCCCCGATCCCTTATCCACCGGCTTGTAGAATGTCAGATTCAGAACGTGTCTCCCCGGCTTGTTCGTGACGAGATTATAGTAGCTCCCGGACGTTCGCAGCGTTACACCCTTGCCGTCCATGGTGACGTCGGAGACCGCAAGGCTGCTGGAGAGTATAGGTACCTCTATCCACTTGTCCTCGGCGAGTATGTCGATGACGAACTCCGCATCGAAGACCGCGCTCTCCCCCACAAGCCTACCGTCGTAGTTCGACTCGGATATCGAGTAGTCGGTCGGGGGTTTGGGCGGCTCCGGCGGGGGCTCCGGCACAACGAGGAGCCTTTTGATCAGGTCCTTGAAATCGGACCAGGGCACGGATACGGAGCTGTTGGGAAGCTCGGGAAGCCTCGTCTCCGCCTCCGAAAACGCCTGAACCGGTAAGAAAATCAATATTGAAAGTGAAAATATCGTGGTGATTAAAAGTATAGTCGTCCTTCTCATTTTTACCTCCCGCACTTCATTGGTTTTAGAGATAAGACAGATTTTTTTCGATAAGGTTCACAGGTATCGCGATTTTTTTGCATATCGGCCTTTTTCGCAGATTATTCTACCACGCTCATCGTCAAATGAAAAGCCTTTAAGGGAGCGGTTTTCCGGGAGATTTTTGCTCGGTTTTGATCGGGTCGTGAGGTGTTTAAAGAGACTTGGCACGATCCGATGAGCGGGGGGAGTGCCTTCAATCCGTGAAGGGACGTGTCATATAAACATTGGAGTGATAGGCGAAGGGGCCCCTTCGCTTTAACCACCTAAAAAGCAAGATTAACGTTGCTGTCTATGAAGAGGCCCGACGCCTTCGGGCCAGCATCTTTCGGAGAAACCTGACCCACAGGCTCCATCTCGAAGGTCTTTTCGTACTTTCGCTCAGCTCCCCCTCGGCGTTGTCGAGGGCGTCCTCCAAAAGAGCATCGTGGAGGGGGCCGACCAGTATATGCCATTTCAGCCATCCCTTCAGGTCGCAGTCGGCGTCCACGATGTGGCGGAGCAGTACCGATCCCCGGCGGGGCACGACCTCGAAGAGGTGGCGTCCGTCGAAGCCCTTCAACAGGCCGGAGTCGATGAAATCGAAGGCAGCCCTCTTTCCGGGAACGTATTCGATCACAAGATATTTTACAGCCCCGTGCCCCCCTTTCGCCCCGATCCCCATAGGGACGTCAAACTTCATCGGGGGCCACTTGTCCCCCGGCCAGAGGCGGTCGTCTTCGCCCGCCAGTGTGTCCAACAGCGCTCCGACCTTTCCCGGGTCTGTGTCGTAATTTCGCTCGTGGACGTTATAGATTCTCATCTCTCCCTCCAATAACGGCGTAAAATGTCTTTTCGATCAGCTCGTCCAAGATCTTCGGGGGGCTCTTCTCCTTCATAAGATACCTCTTTGTCGCTGAATAGGGAACGTCGATCAACGCGAAAGTCGTCTTTAATATGGATGTCTCCATAACGTCGCCGAAGGTTTGTCTGGCGTAATCCTTTATCCCCTCGTCCAGCTCATATGAGAGGCGCCCCGCCTTTCCTTTAACCTCCTCCGGCCACTGACCGGAGACCAGCTCCTCCCGCCTGTGTACCAGGAGGACCTTACCCTCCATAAGGTTTTCCCTGACCCACCCGGGGGTGTGGAGCGCCGCCGAGAGCCCGTCGAGACGGCCCAGCGCCTCCAAGAATCCCCGCTGGAAGGACTCCACGGTCCTAAGCCAGAGCTCGGCAAGGAGGACCTCTTTCGTGGAAAACCTGTGGTAGACGGAGCCTATCGGTGCGCCCAGCTCCTCGGCGATGGCCGACACCGTGGCCGCCCCCGCCTCCCCCTCCGCCACAAGCTTCAGGGCCGCGTCAAGGAAGTCGATGTCTTTGAATTTAGCTTTTCTTCCCATAATAGTACCGTTATATTAGTATATATATTCTAATATGTCAAGGATTTTTTGATTTTTTTTTGATATTTTACGAGATTATTCCTTGGAAATGTAGTGGGGATTATCTTACCGGGAGACGCTGTAGATAACGAACCTGTCTCCCATCTTCTTGTGGTAGTAGAGCGTCCTCCCGTCCGTGGAGAGGCAGGGCGCCTCGGCAAAGCCCTCGATCACATCGATTTTTTTCGGCGGGTCGAACGGCTCTCCCACCTTGCTGCGACAGGCGGTGTATATGCCGATACTCGGGGGTAAAAATAAAGGTACCCTCTCAAGGCGCGTGAAAAATATCTCGCGACCGTCTGCGGATATTGCGGCGGCGTACTCCAGGGCGTCGGTATTGATCTCCTTCATTATCTCCCCGTCCCTCTCGTGCAATCTGAATCCGCCGTCGGCTTTTACAGCAACGTGGATGTCGGAGCTCTTCGGCACGCGGCGAAAAAGGCCGAACCTTCCGATGACGAAATAGAGCGTATCCCCGTCGGTGCTCACCTCCACGTCGAAATTAACTAAAAACGGCTTCTTCGGCGGGATCCCCTTGACAATCTCGACCCCGGAGACTATGCCGTCGTCAAACCTGCCGCGATATATGGTCGACAGGGTCTCGTCGTAGCTTCTGGTCGACACGAAATAGAGGTTGTTTTCTCGATCCATCGTCGGGACGCCGTCGAGCTTTGGGGAGTTGGCCCCCTCTATCTCGCCCATGTATTCGAAGGTTATGTCGTCGATCCTTTTTGCGTAATGGAGTTTGGTGTCGACCGAGGGGTCGTTGAGGTTGTTGAAGAAAAGATAACCGCCGTTTCTCGTTATGAACGGCTCCATGGCGTCGCCTTCGTATCCGAGGATAGAGACGGCCTTCGGGTTTTTGAACTCGCCCGGTCTCCCGCAATCGTTATCGGGGATCGCATCTTCGGCCTGTGAGGAACAGCCGCCGAAGGAGGCAAATATAAAGAGGAGGACGGCGAGGCGGGCGATCTTCCCCGCCCTCTTGTAAAAGTAGGTTCTCATCTGCAAGGTCTCGGACCAAGATGGTAATATCTAACAGTGTCGTTGCCGCGGTAATAGCTGACATTAGGCGGACATTTGGTAATATTTCTGGATTCCCGCTTCCGCGGGAATGACACATTGTCCCCTATTGCTCCTATTTGACAGCGTCTTATATAAGGTAATCCTAAAAAGGCAACCGTTTTGGGCTACAGGAGCGTGGTGAATATCAGCCAGTAGAAGAATCCCGCCGCCGCGAAGACGAGGGCCCAGTAGACTATCTTTATCGAAAGCCACAATTTAGATTTGACAAATTCCATTTATCTAAAACTCCCTTTTATATTTCCGGCAGAACCTTGACGATAAAACTCATTTGATGAGGAAGTGCCTCCCGTAGACTATCGTCGGGTAGACCACCAGAAAGCCGATAACGAGGGAAATCAGAATTCTCACGACAAATGCAATTATATTCTTAGATTTCATTTCTAAAAGCCTCCTTTTTGTAATTCCCCGGAAAGCTCAAACATACGGCGTTACTCACCGCCCGAAGCTTTGACCCTGTCGGCGTATTCCAGCAACCCCCCGGCGGAGAGTTTGACCACCCTTATCTCGGTCTTCGGGAAGAAGCAGACCCCCACCACCCACGGGTAATCCTTGTCGACCGGGCAGGTGTAGTAGCTGGCGTAGATGTCGTCGCCCCTCCTGACGACTCCGGTGTAGGACGTGTCGCCGTTGCTGGGAAGGTCGAAGAGAAATACCAGCGCCTCCTCCTTTACCTCGTAAAAGGCGGTCCTCTTCGTCGCCAGGTGATTGCCCATGTCGAACCTCGGGCCCATGTGGTTTCTCCCCACGGCGAAAATTCTGCCGTTTAAGGGGAAGAGCGTTGCGCCGTCTAACCTCGTTATGAAGCTGTAGGAGTACTTCCACTCTTTGTAAGGCTCGGAGGATACTGCGATGATCGTGTTGGCGGTGGGATTGCCGAAGGCGTACCCGCCGGTGCCGAGGCTGCTGCAGCGGATCGCCGAGATGATACGGCCGTCCGGCAAAAACTCCATGCACGGCTCGAAGACCCCGCGGGCGACGTAGACCTCAGACACCTCCTCCCAGTTGATACCGTCGGTCGACCTTAATAGAACTATCATGTGCGTGGTATCCTCATCCTCCACGTCTTCCCCCTCGATCTTCCCGCCGTACTCGACGCCAGCATCCATCCTCTTCTTGTCGCCGCTGGCCATCACGTACCATGTCCTTCCGTCCCTCGTCTTCGGCCTCCACATGTTCCACCCGGCACAAGCGACCTTTCCCGTCGTTCCGTCCCCGCGGCGATCCACCACCGTTATTGTGTTAAGCTCCTTCGGAGTCTCCCAGTTGACGCCGTCGTCGCTCACGGTCCAATAGGTTGTCATCGGCTCCGGATCGAATTGGAGATTGGGCAGAAAGTAGACGAAGAGCCGACCATTGATCACGGCGAATTTCGGGTCCCTGACGTCCGTGTCCGGGACGGTGATGCTTGCAACCTCCACCCAACTCACCGCGTCGTCCGACCTCTGGACGATGAGGGCCCCGTTCTTGTCCTCCAGGTGCCACTTCGTCTGGGCGTGGATCAGGAAAAACGATCCCTCGTAAAAAATCATGTCCGTGTTGGACTTGTGTAGCGTCTTGGAATCGGTGCCGTGAGGCACGGCGACGTTGTTTTCCAGCTTCAGTATCGGGTCAAATTCCAAGGGCGGCGGGGAGCGAAGGTCCCAGTAGATCAGCATAAGGGAGATGAGGAGAACGGGGAGGAGAAAGAGTATTCCCAGCCCCGTGAGAAAATATTTTACGACTTTCATTTTGTCCCTCACAAAAAATAATCAATTAAACTGAAACATCTTTATATTGTAAATAGTAATATTACACAATAGACTTTCTCAAACCCCATTCGTTGGATCTGAAAGAAATCCGTTAGCACTTTTTATGAAAGCCTCTCGATTCTCCGGCGTAATTATGACGCTTGATCTCCTGTTTTTCAAAACGATCTCCACGACCCCGCTGAATTTGGTTGCAAGCTTTATGGGGAAAAAGGAGGCTCTGAAAGGGTTTTTATCCCTGATGATCTTGATATCATCCCATTTCAGCCTGAAATCGTAGAGGGTCCCCAGGATCCTCAGCTCCTCTTTAGTCTGGATGATGTAGTTGGGAAAGTAGGGCCTCGCAAAGAAGAGGGGCATCATGATAATAGAAAGCTTCACCCTCTCGAAATATGGGGAGGTGTCGAGTCCGACAATCTCTTCATCCAGCTTACTTTTTATATTAAGATATAGTGACGTGAAGACAATCCCGATAATTCCCAGACCTACCACCATCCCCTCAAGAAAGTTGTCTATAATCCCAAGCGGAAAAGCTATAGCGGACAAGTAAATGATTCCCATTATTCCCTGCATCCCCCAGTTTGTAGCCGCCATGATTTTACCTTGAAAAACACGATAGAAGTAGAAAATATCAAATGCGAGTATAAAAAGGAAGAAGGCAAGCATGAAGCCGAAGAAGACGCATTCGAATTCCCCCTTTTCGCTGTAGTGGTCCGGATTTCCGGCGATGTCGAAGTGGGTCGGGATTAGATCCGGGAGGTGGGGGTGGGCATAGTAGCCGATCAAGGCGACAACCCCGATGATAATCAGCGCCGGCAGATGGTATTTAAACACCTTTAGATACATCGCCTGTCCAAAGAAGATGTTCAATCTTATCAGTAATGGTGCAGCATCTGGATCGAATCTTAAATAGACTACCAAAATTGGAGGTCAATTGCAACCATGCACGGTCTGTTTTCCACGGTTTGTTTGTGAAATGTAAGACGAACACGACTTTACCAAAGGCAGGCTCCATTGAACGGGTGGGAGGAGGTGCCGTATTCATACAGCGGCGATGAAGGTTGCCTTTTAGCCCCTGTACAATGGGCTGTTCATAGACAAGGGGCTTAAGCCCCTTGTCTGTAAAAAAACAAAAAAAGGGGGGCAGATCCTGCCCCCCTTAATGTTTATCCCAACTGTGGGATTTTGCGATTTACGGCGTCAGCACATCGGGCGGCATCGTGAAGTTTTGGAGTACCTCGTTGTTCGGACCGTAGTTTCCCGACCATGCCCCGCCAACCGGCGTAAATCCATTGTGGCCCCAGCCTACATAGTTACCGCCGCCGGGGTTGCCGGAATCGAGATACAGCAAGTACCTGTTTCCTGCGCAATCTATTACCCCGGAGTTATCAACGAAGTAAGTGGCAAGCGATGTTACATCACCTATTATTCCACTACCCGTAGCAAAGTATCCTCCAGCTGCATAGGTTGATGCGGAGAGATCCATGTAGTTGCTTTTGACGACACCGAAGACGTTTACACCTCCGCCGAGATAAGTCCCGATAGCGTGGCTCCCGGTCGAAGTTACGTCAAGCACGTTACCGGATACGACGACCGGCCTCACCGCAGACCCGATGTTTCCGACGGATGAATAAAGGTTAATGCCGGTGGAAGTGGCACTTCCTGTTATCCCACCTGACATGTTGTTTCCGGTGATTGCGGCGAAGATGTCGCTTTCGGCCCAGAAGTTGATCCCGGAAGCAGCCCCACTGGTCGGCTGCACGGTTACGGTATTCCCCGAGACTATAACCGGACTTGCCGCAGAGCCTATGAGGCCGCTGGCCCCTCCTGAATCTTCCATCCACATATAAATGCCGGATCCGTAAGGTCCTCCGACAACGCTTACGTTGTTTCCCTTTATGTTGGCAAATATTTGTGGGCTGGCGCCAATGTCCCTAAAATAAATGCCATAGGTACCACTGGCAGCGCCGGCTCCGTCCATTGAAATGGTATTGCCCGCAATTGTAACGGGGGATGCGGCGGAGCCTATATTGGAGACATATTCAAAACCAATGCCAAATCCCCAACCATTCGCATCTACATTTATCGTATTTTTCACGATCGTGGCAAAGACAGTGTCGCAACTGGTATCAAAAAATATCCCGGCCCCATTACCACTCGAAACTATATCAAAGGTGTTGTTGGCGATAAAGATCGGATCAGTTGCGCTGCCAACCGTCGCTATATCGGCATAAATACCGGCACCTTCCGCGCCGCCCCCATGAGTCAACTTGAACATGTTGTCAAAAATCTTTACGCCGGCGCCATTGGTTACCTCAATGCAGCCGACGTCGCCGCCAGCGGTTACATCAAAGCCAAGCCCCGTAACCATGGGGTTCGCGGCGTTGAGCGTCAGCGTGTCGTTTACCGTGGGGTGGCCCGAGTAAGGCATATTGATGATGTTCGGGTACTTCGGGTGGTTCGCCCCTGATCCCCAGAGGAGAAAGTCCGCTACACTGAGGGTGAGTCCTCCTCCCGCTGCCTCGTCCACAACGGCCACGGTAGAGCTGTTCATCACGTGGATCGTCCTGCACGTCCCTGCAAGAATCCTCGTGTCGTTGATAAGGGCGTAGGAGATTGTCGCGTAGGGATTCCCAATCGTACCGTCCCCCGTCGCGTCACTTCCGGTCTCGCTGACGAATACGACGTTCTCGATCTCCTCGCCGCCGCCCGGTATGTTGTCGTTTTCGGTGTCTACTGTCACCTTCACATCGACGTCACGCCTTACCGGCTCCACCATCCTGGCGGAGAGCTCCCGGCTCCCGGTAAAGACGTCGCCGATCCCCTCGAAGGGATTTTTACCCGTTACAAGATTCCCGACAGAAAATGGAACCTCGAACGTGACCTCGCCGTAGTGCTCCGCCTTGCTGTAATTGTCGTGGTGAAACTCGTAGTTGAGCCTCATGAAGTCCGTCGGGATAATCTCCAGCCTCGCCATGAAGCCGTTGATGTCCCTGACCCGCCTGCCCTTGTAGTGGTAGCCGCCGGCGTAGGCCCAGGTCTCAACGTAGTCGGAGATGTAGGGTATCCTCATTCCAGCCTCGTAGTCGAAGCCGCGCATCGGCTCCTCTACACGGCCTCCGTAGAGGATGATCCCGCTGTCGGAGAGGGCGTACTTGGCGTAGGGAGTCCCCAGCCCGTCGATCTTCGTGTGGGAAAGGGGATAGTAGTAGTTGAACCTTCCCGTGAGACCCAGGTTGAAGGGCTCAAGCGGGATGTCCGCCATCGCCTCCAGCCCCACACCCCACTGCTCGTGGTTGGTTCCCCAGTCTGTCCTCCTCTTGTCGTAATAGGCGTTGAGCCCCAGAATCAGCTGATCGTCCCAGAGGAGACGACGATAGCCCGCCCCCACGTTCAGCTCCCAGCCGTCGTGGTCGTTGGGGGTGTACTTAATGTTTGAAAAAACGATGTTCTTTTCGTCCTGGTAGAGGGGGATCAGAAAGTCCATGATGTAGAGCACCCTCGACTCGGTCCCGAAGCGAACCCCCGGCCTGAAGTAAATGTTCCAGGCTGATCCCGGGTCCGCCTTCTCCTCCGCCGCAAAAGCGGGCACTGTAAATATCGCTGCAGTGAGAATCAGAAACAGTGCAATCGAAACAGACTTCTTTAGCTTCATAAAACTCCTCCTGTAGAGAATTAAACAAAATGCCTTTTATGTTTCAAGTACATTGCGTGAGTTAACCAAACGGACTGAAAAAACGGTTGTAAAAAAGATAATTTTTTTTAACTTCAGTGCAATATTATAGAATTATAATCATTTGTCAAGAAATGTCTGCAACTTAAGGGTAATTTTCGGCTTAAAATCGATATTTTTATCTGGTTAAAACAATCAAGTAAAAATAATTAATGATAATCTTTAACTTTTTAAAGGAAAAAAGATTACAAAAACACAAAGGTTTTTTAGTAGAACTTTTTACGTATATTTGCTACAATTAGAAACATACAAACATATAGACACAACTAAAAGGGGGTAAAAAATGAAGACAAACGTTGGAAAGGCGGACAGAACCGTAAGGATAGTCATCGGCATCGTCGTATTGGCTCTCGGTTATTGGTTCAAGAGCTGGTGGGGACTTATAGGGATAGTGCCCATCCTTACCGCTGCGATCGGGTGGTGCCCGGCGTATCTCCCCTTCGGCATAAATACCTGCAAGGCAAAGAAATAATTCGACAGGCCCAAACGTCTTAATAATAAGGCTGTCAAGCAATTGATGATGTTGGTTTGTAGAGCTGCTCTCCTGTTACTGTTACATATCTGCGCTGCAGAAAAGAGTTTAGTCTTCTCTTAATATTACTTTTCTAGATCCCTATATCGGGTTGAAAGGGTCGCTCATGTCAAATGGAAGAGTCGATGGGTCGAAGACAGGGGAAGTCCGGCTGAATCGCGACGGCGTAAGGGGGGTCGTGAGGGGATTCATTGGGCCCATTTTAGGGCTTTTTGTCCTGCTCGTATCAGCCGGTACAATCGGCTGGATAAACGCGTGGGTTTATGTGGGAATGAGACTTCTATACCACGTAACATACGTGGGGCTTTTAATGACGAAAAGTCCGGGGCTCTTGAATCAGCGGGGCAGGGTGAAAAAGAACACCAAGACCTTCGACAAGGTCATATTGATCTCATTTGTGCCGTTCTCTTTTTTGATCCAGATTATCTGCGGCCTCGACGCGGTGAGATTTGAATGGAGCAGTATGTCTGTTGGATTTGTCGTCTTCGGCGTCGTGATCTGGGTTGCGGGTATATCTTTTACACTCTGGTCGATGGTCGCAAATCCCCACTTCGAGGCGTCGGTCCGCATCCAGGAGGATAGGGACCACAGGGTCTTCGCTTTGGGTCCTTACAGGATTGTGAGGCACCCGGGCTATCTGGGATTTATCATCGTGATACTAAGTATTCCGTTCATCCTCGGCTCCTGGTGGGGCCTTGTGCCCGCAGCGGTTTTTGCGATCACGATTATGATAAGGACCGGGCTGGAGGATCGGATGTTGAGGGTAGAGCTTTCCGGTTATCTTGAATACGCAAAGAGGACTAAGTATCGGCTGCTTCCCCTCGTCTGGTAGCTTCCGCCCGGTTTCTGTCTGTTGGACCTCGGTGATTTTAGATTCGGCCGGTTTTTTAGTTTGATTATAGATTAAGTGCATCGAAGGGCGTTGTTTTAGATCCGTCTTGAGGCTATTTCCGATAGGCTTGGGAGGAGCGTTTTTACATCGATAATTATTAATCTACTATCACTTCAACAAACCCCATCTACGGCTTTCATTCGCATCGGTGTACAGGTAACCTCCTTATAAAAATAATCCAATGGACAGGCAGTATTCCTCGGTTCAGATTCACAAGGTTGTCTAAACATAAAACATCCATTTGTCATAAACAGGGGGATAGACCCCAAGGCGGGGAGGGCCTGCCTTTTACGTTAATAATAAAACCCGAATTTGGGGATGAAAATCGGATCGTTTTAGAAATGGCCGGCCGAACGACGAGCGCCCTCGATATCTCCTGTGCAAAGTCTTGTAATTGAAAACCGGCGCCCCCTGTGTGATCAGATTGAATCCCATTTAATCCGACTCAATCAATTCGAGCCCCAATTCTCAAATGCGCCCTGTTGGGCAGTTAATCTGAAATCAGCGGAGCTGGTTTCCGATCTCGAAGAGCCTCGCTATCGCCCCCGGCTCGTCGAAGGGATAGACCTTCCCCCAGTGGTAGACGACGCGGCCGTTTATGATGCTGGTCTTGACGTCAAAGCCCCTCGCCGAGTAGACGAGGTGAGACGGGTAATCGAACAGCGGTGCCGCGTGGGGCCTCGTGAGGTCGACAATGATGATGTCCGCAGCCATGCCTTTCTTCAGACAGCCTATCCTGTCTTCCATGCCCACGGCCTCCGCCCCCAGAAAGAGTGCGGTTGCAAGAACGGTCTTGGCCTTAATGGACGTCGGGTCTTTCGACGTGACCTTCTGGAGCTTAGCCAGAATGTCCATCTCGTAAAAGAGGTCCTGGCGGTTGTTGCTTGCCGGGCCGTCGGTTCCCAGTCCCACCGGTATCCCCGCATTTATAAAGGAGGTAACCGGGGCGACCCCCGCCGCCAGCTTCGCGCCGCTCCCGGGGCACACGACCACCGATGAGCCGTAGCCGGATAGTATCTCTATCTCTTGCTCGTCAACCCAGTTTACGTGAACCGCCGTGAAATTCTCGTTCAAGACCCCCTCATTTTCCAGATGCCGGACCGGGGTTCTGCCGTACTTCTTCTTGATATCTTCGACCTCCCCCTCCGTCTCGGCGAGGTGTGTAAACAGTCTTGCGCCGCTCTTTGAGGCGAGGTCCCTCGCCCTGTGGTAAGTCTCGGGGGACGCCGTATAGGGAGCGTGGACAAAGAGGGCCGGATATACAGTACTTTCCTCATCCTTCGGAAAACTCTCGAGAAACTTTTCGACGATCTCGAATTTGGTCTCCGGATCTTCCCACTGGGGCGTAGGAAAATCTACTACCCCCTGGGCACAGACGGCCCTCATCCCGCTTTTGACGAACGCCCTGACGGCGTCCTCCTCGAAGAAGTAGGCGTCGCATACGGTGGTGATGCCGGATCGGATCATCTCGGCCGCCGAGACAAGGGTCCCCCAGTAGACCATCTCCTTTCCCATGATCTTGTTCTCCGCGGGGATGACCTGTTCGAGCCACTGGTCGAGGGGAAGGTCGTCCGAGTATCCGCGAAGGGCCGACATGGCGGCGTGGGTGTGGCCGTTGATGAGCCCCGGCATTATCAGGTCGCCGTCGACGTCGATTACGTCCTTGGCCTCGTAGCCGTCGAGGATATCGAACTGCTCGCCGATATCGACGATCACCCCGTCCTTAATAACAACGGCGCCGTTGGCAAATCGGCTGTCGTTTTCGTCAAAGGAGAGAACCGTCCCGTTCTTTACTATCAAATCAACTTTTTCCGTCATACCATTACCACCTCATCCCCCGCGTCCCAGGGGGGATCAACTATACAATAAAAGACCAGCTCCTCGTCTCCGCTGTTCTCGATAAACTGAAACACATCTTTGGGTATGTATATAACGCTCCCGCTCTTTACGGCGCGCACCTCGTCTTCGATGTGCATTACCCCGCTCCCCTTCACTATTATATAGACTTCCGATGAGGATTGCAACTTGTGGGGGTAGCTTTTCCCGCCGGGGGCGATCTTCGCCAGGGCAAGGCTGTACTGTATGGATACGAGGTCCTTTAACGGCGACAGTATCTCCTTGATCCTCGTCCCGTCCCCGGCCGTTATTTCCTCTATCTTATCCGCGTCTATTATAAACATCTGTCACGACCGCTTCAGGGACTTTTTGACCCGCCCGGAGAGCTCCCCCGCCTTTGCCATTATCTCCTCCGTATCCGCCTGGGTAAGCCTTCCTCCCCTCACCAATATCTCGCCGTTTACCAGAACGTCCCTAACGTCAGACGCCATCGCCGCGTAGACGAGGTGGGAAAAGGGATCGTAGACCGGCGTGAGGTGGGGCTTGTTGAAGTCCACCACGATGATGTCCGCCCTCTTGCACGTCTCAAGCGTCCCGACGACGTCGGAGAGACCCAGCGCCTCGGCTGAGCCGACGGTGGCAAGCCCCACCGCCGTGTGGGCGTCCATGTGGGTCGGGTCCTCGTCGTATATCTTGTGGAGCTTTGCGAGGGTGTCTAACTCCCCGAAGAGGTTGAGGTCGTTGTTGCTGGCGCAGCCGTCGGTACCTAAGCCCACCACAATACCCCTTTCTAGATACTTGTGGACGGGCGCCCAGCCGGAGGCGAGCTTCATGTTGCTCTCCGGATTGGTAATAACCTTGACCCCCTTCTCCGCCATGATATCCATCTCCTCGTCAGTCACCCAGACGGCGTGGTCGGCGACGAACCTCTCGCTCAACACCCCCAGGTCGTTGAGATGCTGAAACGACGTCTTGTTGTACTTCTCTCTGACGTGGGTCACGTTCGCCTGGGACTCCGCCACGTGAACGATGAACAGAACGCCGTGATTTTCCGATATCTCCCCCGCCCTGACGAGGAGCTCCGGGGCGCAGGTGTCCAGGGCGTGGGGCTGGATCGTCGGCGTGATGAGGGGATCGTTCCTCCACTTCTTGATGAAGTTCTCCGTGTACTCGAAGCCCTGGGATATCTCGCCGTAGTTGGGCGACGGAAAGTCGTACAGGACCTCCCCCAGAACCCCCCGCATCTTCATCTCTTTTGCCGCCCTGGCGACCGAGTCCTCGAACAGGTACATGTCGCAGAAGGTTGTGGTCCCGCCGAGGAGCATCTCGGCCGCGGCGAGCTTGGTCCCCCAGTAGACGAACTCGTCGTCCAGGTTCTGGCTCTCCGCCGGGAAGATGAAGTCATTCAGCCATGTCTCGAGGGGAAGGTCGTCCGCGATCCCCCTAAAGAGGCTCATGGCGGCGTGGGTGTGGCCGTTGATCAGCCCCGGCATCACCACACACCCGGAGGCGTCGATCACGGTTTTCGCCTCGATGGATTTAACGCCGTCGATCCCCCCCACAAATGAGATGGAGTCGTTCGTTACGGCAACGGCTCCCTTTTCGATGACCTTTCCGTCTCCCGAGCCCCCCATCGTAATAACGGTGCCGTTTTTAATCAGGATATCCGCTTTTTCAGCATTGGAATTTTTGTCCTTCGTCATTTTTCTCCTTTTTCTTCCATTCGGCTTAATACACGAGATACCAGTTTTATCAAGTCGGGCCCCGCCGCCTCCGCCCCGGAGATGACCTCCTCCAACAGGATCGGCCTCATGGCGTCCGGCAGGTTTACGTTGGATATCACCGAGAGGCCCAGAACCCTGATCCCGGCCTTTGTCGCCGCAATCACCTCCATTATCGTGGACATCCCCGTGGCGTCCCCCCCCAGAGCCTTTAGCATCCTCGTCTCCGCCGGGGTTTCGAGGCTCGGGCCGAGGATCCCGATGTAGACCCCTCTGTTCAGCCTTATCCCGAGGGAGAGCGCCTCCTCCTCCGCCAACTCGATAAACTCCCCGTCGTAGGCCCGGGTCATGTCGGGAAACCTGGCCCCTATCTTGTCGCTGTTTATCCCGATCAGGGGGTTTCTGCCGGTGAAGTTGATGTGGTCTGTGATTCCCATGATCTCTCCGGCCTTGAAGAGGGGATCGAGGCCGCCCGCGGCGTTGGTGATAATCAGGTTTCTTATCCCCATCGTCTTGAGGACCCAGACGGGAAGGGCGATCTCTACCGGCTCGTATCCCTCGTAGAGGTGGAACCGGCCGTCGAGGACCACAACGTCAATACCCTCGATTCGGCCCACATCCAGCTTTCCGGCGTGGCCGGTCACAGTCGACGTGCCGAAGCCGGGGATCTCCCCGAACGGGATTGAGACGTCTACCTCCATTACATCGGCAATTCCGCCGAGGCCCGTCCCGAGGACAACCGCGGATCTCGGGCGGAGGTTTGTCTTCAACAGGATGAAGTCCGCCGCCTCGCGGATCTTTGCGTAGAGCGATTTCTCATCTATCGGGATTCCAAGCGTCATCCGGCCCCTCCCCTTTAAAGGCAAAAATTTTATCTATAATTATCCAACTTAAGGGAAAAACACAAGCGAAAAATATGATCAAGAAGCCGACGAGAAGATCTGACTATTTAAATAGCCGGCCGAGTGCTAAATCGCTTGAACGGAGTAGCTTCGGAGAATCCGCGCCCTCAATCCAACAAAAGCGGGATAGTGTCATTCCCGACTCGATTTATTATCCACCGTCCCGTCATTCCCGACCCGATCGGGAATCCACTATTTTGTCATTCCCGGCTCCATCGGTAATCCACTATGCTGTTATCTCCAACTTGACCGGTAATCCAACATGCCGTGATTCCAAACCCGACAGGGAAACCAACATACTATCATTCCAACCCCGATGGTAATTAATTATACTGTCATTCCCGGCTCGATCGGGAATCCAGCAAATCTTCAATCAACTCGATCGGTCTTCTCCCTTATCTCGGCAAGGAGTCTCCTTATCTCCGCATCGTCCGGGAGCTTCTGCAGGGCGGCGGTGAGATACTTCTTCGCCTTCCCGTAGTCTTTCATCTTGAAGTATATATACCCCTTCGCCTTGTACGCCGGGCCGTTCTCGGCCTTCAGGATAAGGGACTGGTCGGCGAGCTCCAGCGCCCGCTTGAGCTTTTTGTTCTCCTTGGCGTAGACGATCGCCGTCACCGCGTAGAGGAGGTAGTCCGCGGGCTTCAGGTCGATCGCCTTCTCGTAATATCTCAGGGCTTTGCCCACCTCGTCTTTTTCCATGTAGAACTTGGCCACCGTGACCAACGGCCCGAAATCGTCCGGCTTCAGACCAGGAAGCATTAGATAATACTTTTCGGCTTTGTCATCGTCGTGCCGTACCTTGTACGTCTCGGCGAGCCCCAGATGCGACCTGTAATCCTTCGGACTCTCGGCGATCACCTTCTCATAGTATTCGATCGCCCTGTCGTAGTTCCCCGCCCCCCTGTGGGACTCCCCCAGAAAGTATAGGACGTCGAGGTTCTCAGGAACCATGTTGTGGGCGGTCTCGAGGTACTTTATCGCCTCGGAGTACCTCCTCGCGATCCTCAGCCCGTCGCCCAGGTTCAGGTACGGCTTGTAGTCGTCCGGGTAGCTCCTCATGAGGCTGAGGTTCGCCTCGACCAGCCTTTTCACCGCCACATCGTAGTCCGGCTTGATCGATATCGCCCTCTTTAGCGCCAGCATCATCTCCTCATCCCAGCCCCTCGTGGAAAAAGCCTGTGCGAGGTTGTAGTACGCCTTGTAGTTCTTGGGGTCTATCCTGACCACGTTGTTATACGCCGATATCGCCTCGTCGAATGAGCCCATCTTGAAATAGTTGTTGCCGAGAACGAAGTAGAGATTCGGCTCGTCCGGGTCGATCTCCAGCGCCTTCCAGAGGATGTCCACGGCGAGCTTGTACTGGCCCGTTTCCGAGTACGCCTTGCCCAGGTGAACCATTGCCTCGATGCTTTTGGGATCAAGGGCGAGGTAGTCGTTCAAGACCGGAATGACCTTATCGTAAGAGCCGTTTTCGAAGTAGCATACTCCAAGAAGCAGGATGGCGTCTTTGAAGTCGGGTTTAAGCTCTATGGCCGTTTTCAGGGCGACGGTTGCATTATCGTACATGGCGAGCTTGTGGTAAACCAGTCCGAGGTAGTAATAGCCATTCACGTATTCGGGGGAGTATGTAACCGCCTTCTTGAACTCCTCCAGCGCCTCCATATCTTTTCCCGCCTCCATCTTCAATCTTCCTAGCTTCGTGTACGCCATATAGTTGTCGGGGGAGAGGGAGATCGACTTCTTGTAGTATAACGTCGCCTTTTCCGGGTCCTTCAGCCTGTCGTAGACCTCCCCCAGGCTGTAGTAGACGAAGAACTGGTCCGGGTCGAGCTTGAGCGACTTCTCGTAAGACCAGATCGACTCTTCATACTCGCCCTTGTAGTAGTGGACCTTTCCTATCCCCTTGTACGCCCTCGGATTCGTGGGATCGGTCTCAAGGGCGCGGTTGTAATACTTCATTGCGGGCTCTAACTCCCGGTTGTCGAGGTAGGTCTCGGCAAGCAGGATCAGCGCGTTGTAATAGCGTGGGTTGAGCTCCTCGGCTATCTCCAGCAGTCCCACCGCCTCCACCTTCTTATCCCTGGCCAACAGTATCTCCGCCATCCTGTAGTAGGCGACGTAGTTCTTGGCGTCGATCGTCACCGACTTCCGGTAGACCTCCAGAGCCTTGTCCCCCTCGCCCAGGAAGGAGTAGAGCGCCCCGAGGGAGAGGTAGGCCTCGATATACTTTGGGTCGGTCTCGATTGTTTTTTCGTAGTTTATGACGGCGGAGTCGAAATTCCCCGTCAGGGAGTATATCTTCGCCTTGGCGAAGTAGCCGGGGGCGTAGTCCGGTTTTTTCTTCAACACCCGATCGACGATCTTTATCGCCTTTTTCGGCTCCTTGTTCAGAAGATGTACCCGGGAGAGCTCTATGTAGGCCTCGGTGTAGTCCCTGTCGAGATCTATCACCTTGTTCAATATCTCTATCGCCTCGTCAAACCTGCCGAAGGAGGCGTAGGCCCTCCCTATGTGGAGATAGGCGGGATAAAAATTCGGGTTTATCTTGAGGACGCCCTCGTACACCGATATGGCCCTCTCCAGATCACCCAGGGCCATGGCGGCAACCCCGATATGGTTGTATCCCTGAACGAAGTCCGGCTTTATCTCAACAGCCTTCAAATACGCCTCCATCGCATCCTTCGTCTTTCCCCGGGAGTTGAGGACGTTTCCGAGCTCGTCGTACGCAAGGTAGAGGGAGGGATCGAGGGATACCGCGTCCCTTAAGAACTCCTCCGCCATCATGTACTCCCCCTTCTTGTAGTAGGCTGAGCCGAGACCGTAAAACGCCTCGCCGTTTTTGGGATTCAGCTTCATCGCTTTAGTGAAGACCTCGATCGCCTTGTCGTACTCCTTCATCGAGAGGTAGCTTTTTCCCAGAAGGGTCAACACGGTGGGGTCTTCCCCCGCAAGCTCCGAGGCCTTTATAAGGGCCTTCGAGGCGCCGGCGTAGTCTCCCTTTTCACTCAGTATCTTGCCCACATAAATATATACGTTGGCGTCACCGGGCCTTAACCTGCTTGCGCGGTTGAAATAGGTAAGCGCCGTGTCGTAATCCTTCAGCGCCGTCGACGACTTCCCGTAGAGGAGGAGGCCCTCGAAGTTGTTCGGCGATGACAAGAAGAGGGTCTCGAGGATCGACTTTACCTTCTCGTAGTTTCCCATCTCGAAGTGGAGCCGGGCCGACAGGATCAACCCGTCGGTGGAGTCGTCGGCGGTCTCCGCCCCCTTGCCGTAGGCGACGAGCGCCTCGTCGTTTAGCCCCTGGCTCTTCAAAAGGTCCCCGATTCTGATGTAGACCTCGGTGTAGTCCGGTTTAAGGTCGATCGCCCTGTTGTAGGCGATAAGCGCCTCGTCGTAGTTTCTGTTCTTCGAGTACGCCTCGCCGAGGTAGAAGTAGCTGATGAAGGATTTGGAGTCGACACCCACGGCCTTTTGAAGGGCGTCTATCGCCTCGGGGTACTTTCCGATTTCGAGATAGGTCTTGCCGAGGTTGAAGTACCCCTGAAAGAATGAGGGGTCGACCCTTACCGCCTCCTTAAAGGCGGCTATCGCCATTTCGTTATCGCCCATCTTAAGATAGACGGTGCCGAGCTTGTTCTTCGGCTTCGGGTCTGCTGGGTAGAGGCTTTGGGCGTTTTTGTATCTTTTTATCGCCTCGTCGTACTGCCCGTTTTCGAGGTAGAAGTCCCCGCGGCTCATCGATTCGGTGTACTCCCTCTCCTTTTTGTTAATTTCCTCTCCCTCCTGAAAGGCGAAGAGGGGTGTCGAGAGGAGCAAGAGCCAGATTGCTATCGTCAAAAAGCTATTTAAAGACCTTTTCATTTTTCAGTCCTGTTATTTAAAACCGCACATCAGGGGTAAGTTGACCCAGCCCAACGTCCCTTCATCCCCGTATCTTGCCGCCGACTCCCTTATCGTGGAGAAGTAACCGGATAAGACACCCCCCTCTCTCATCCTCGGGACCGCCGTCTCGAAGAACGCGGTGGCCTCGACCGCCCCGACGGTTTTAGGAACAAAGATGTACGGGCCTTCTTTGTAGGACGCGAACAGCTCCATGGTGAAAAAATCATTTCCACCCATTCTGTCCGCCCCCGTATCGAAGACGAAAATCAGGGGAGAGCGCTCCTCCCACCATCGGCGAAAATCGGCGTCGTTGATCGCCGGGTCGTTGCTTGCCGTGTTGTTGATTCCCTTGTTGTTGATTACTATTACAGCCTCGCTCCCCACAGGGATCTCATCATCCCCGCCCACCACCTCGTAAAAGAGCCACCTCACATCGACGGGGGAGAACCTCCCCTCTCCCACAACTGTTAGGTAGTCGAGGGGCGACCCGGTACCTTCTGCCGTCGATACCGCCGCAAAGAGGGAGGGGACAAAAAACATATCGTACTCTTCTACAAGAAACGCGAATTTGCCCTCACCCCGGTAGTCGCCGAGGGCCGTTAACGGCAGGGAGCCGAGGGCGATGCCAAAGGATACGCCGATCCTTCTCACGCCCGGATATTCGCTCAAGACCGGCGTTATCAGGGCGGCGGAAAGCAGTCTCGACGTCCTCTCGAAATTAAGGGAGGAAGAAGGCTCTTCCGTCGCTGTGGAAGCGGTCTCGCCGCCCTCTCCCGAGATGATCTTTACAAGATGATCGGCGTGGGAGATTATATTTTCGGGGGTCGTCCCGAGTCTCACTATCTTCAGGTTGCTCCTCGAGGTCACGAGGGCGAAGGCGTCATCCCCCCCCAAGAAATATTGAACGAATATTGAGTCTTCGCCGATCCCCTTGGCCAGACGCTTCGGCTCCCTCTGCTCCATTCCAAGGAGGGTTGCGAGGCCGAGGCTCTCTCTGACAACCCTCTTTTTTAGCTCCAGGCTGGAAATGTTCAGCTCCTCCCTCCTCCCCATCAGGATTTGGGCGGAGGACTCGGAGTAGTGGTTTTTCTCGGTCGAGAGCAATATCCTCTCCACGGCGAGGGATTCCACGATATTTTTTCTCCAGGGCGATATGAGCTTTCTTCGCCCCCCGTCAAAGAGGCGGTCCGACGCATAAAGTCTTTCGGCAAACCATATGCCGTGATAGGAGAGGAGGGCGGAGAAGGCGGCCTCCTCTTCGCCGAGCTCCACCGAGAGGAGTATTATATCCGTCAACACTTGGGACAGCTTATCGAGATCAAGCGTCTCTATCGGGAGATAGACTCCGCCGAATTTCGTTGTCATCGTATCCGTGGAGTGCCTGAAGACCTCGGTGAGCGAAAAAAGCGCCTCCATTTTTTTGCCGGCGTTAAGCTTTGCTAGCCCCAGCGCCCGGTGGGCGGAAGCCTTCAGGACGGGCGAGCCTATCGAGTTTGCAAGCTCCAGCGCCTCTACGGCTGTGGATATCGCGCCACCGTAATCCTTGTCGGTGGCCAATATCCGCGAAAGCTCGATATTAGCCATCGCCTCCCCCTCGGTCCACTTCGCCTTTTTGGCTGTGGCCCTGGCCTCCGCTGCGTATATCTTCGCCCCGTTAAGCTCCCCCGTCTCCCTCATCGCCCGACCCAAGAGAATAAGGGAGACAATCCTCGATTCGTCGTCCTTCAACGCCTCCGAGATCTTTTTAACCAGCTTTATCTCCTCTACCGCCCCGGAGGCGTCCCCTACAGATACCTTCATTATACTCAACGTTATGAGGGCCTCGTTGAGCCTCTTGAGGTCGCCGTGCTTCTCAAATACGTCGGCGGCCCGGTCGACTCCGGCTATTCCTTTATCCAAATTACCGAGTAGGTAATCCGCCCTGCCGATCGATAGGTGTGACTCACCGGAGAGCGCCCCTGCGAGATCTGCCACGGCCGGCCCTGACGCAATCTCTAATGCCGAGGAGGCGGCCTTAAGCGCCCTCCGGTATTCCCCGGTCAAGAGATTGAGCCTCGCGGTCTCCAGGAACGCCCTTATCCGATGCTCTTCCACCCCAAGGGCCTCCGACAGCTCCGTCGCCACTTTGAGGTCGGCCCTTGCACCCGATATGTCTCCCAAGGCGAGCCTCGCCCTGCCGATGGAAAGGAGGGCGTTAAAGACCCCCTCGTCGTAGTCCGCCTTTTCGTAAAGCTTCTTCGCCTGGCCGAAGGCCTCCATGCCTTTTAAGTGGTCCCTGACAATGTTGGACGCCACCTCGCCCTGGATTAATATCTCG
Source organism: uncultured Thermodesulfobacteriota bacterium (assembly GCA_964542895.1). Classification (GTDB taxonomy): domain Bacteria; phylum Desulfobacterota; class Zymogenia; order Zymogenales; family Zymogenaceae; genus Zymogenus. Next base: position 2,305 of record CAZIWT010000019.1, on the reverse strand, counting down.
TCCCCCCTCGACTTGAAGCCCTCCTTCTCGCTGGTTGTCGGCGGGGTGGGTCCCTTCGGCATCGGCTTCAGCTTCCTGACGTTCTCTATATATTGATCTAAAAGAGCCGAGTTCAGCGTCACCTCCATCTTCACTATCTCGTAGCGTGCGGCGGGGAAAACAGAGGAAAAAACCACTTTTTTGTTCAAGACGAATTTGTCAGAATTTGACAAGATTACAGAATCGATCCCCTCCTCCAGCCACTCGAACTCGGCCCCGCTCAACGCCTCGAGGAGATACATCAAAAGTGCGTTTTTTACGGCCGACCTCTCGATCGCCCTCTCGTCGACCGACTCCTCTCCCGTTTCACCCCCCTTATACTTCGGCCTTTTCACGACTGGGGGGGCTTTAGAGCCTGCCGCCGCCTTCGGCCCACTTCCCGTTGAGGTGACGACGACTCCGCCCTGAGGCCCCTCCGTCTCGGCCGATACGGGAAGGCAACAAAAAGCTGTGAGGAGAATCGGGACGAGGAGATATGCTGTTTTTTTTAAGACCATTCTCAAAAGAGAGCAGGCGATTATATCTTTAAAAAACTTGGCTTTAAAAAAACTCGGCCCTTTTTTCAGCGGGCCTTTTTTCGTTTGCCCTCCTGGGGATTTTTCTCTGGTTTTATCGAATACAATTTTATAAAAAATGTTTATAAATACCGCCTTCCGCCCTTGACAATCCAACCGCCTAAAACCGCTAAACCACACCCTCCAGACTTGACGTTGAGGGGACCTGTGGGCAAGCCGAAGACAAATTGTCCTGAGTCCCTAAAGCCCCAGTTCGTCCGAGATTCCGCCCATGGCGGAGAGGCTGATCTCGACAAACTCCGGAAGGGGTATATTTATTTCTTCACAGAGCATTATCCCCTCCCGGCTGACGGCCCTCGCAAAGTGTTTTTCCTTCATCCTCTTTGTGACCGATTTAGGCTTTACAGAGGCGATCTTCTTGTCCGGCATCACCAGTGCCGTGGCCACAATCAGGCCGGTGATGTTTTCCGCGCATGTTATCGCGAAGTGGAAGTCGGTCGTCCTCGATATCCCGAGCATCTCCGCATTGTGGCTTTTAATCGCGTCGATAATCTCCGGCGAGACTCCCCTCTCCTTCAAAATCTCCTCGGTCTTCAGGGTGTGCTTTTCCGGCGTCTCCTTCGTCTCGTTGTAGTCGAGGTCGTGGAGGAGCCCGGCGATTCCCCAGGCTTCCGGGTCCGCCCCCTTCTTCTCCGCCAGGACCCGCATGATCGCCTCTGTGGCGAGGCAGTGCTTGACCAGCGCCTCGTTTTTGAGCCGCGATTTGACAAGATCGAAGGCCTCTTCCCTCGTGATGCCGATATCCGCCATTTTTTTGGTACCTTTCTTTAATCCACTTTATATTATTGCCATCCGGTCACGGCAGCATCTCCAACGGCGCTTAAATATATTATAGACGCTTCCCTCCAGCCTCTCTCTTCTCTCTCCACCCCCTTCCCCACAGCCCCGATCCCCTTTCCGCTTTGAGACCCGCTTCAGCCCCTCATCCCTTGCGCGCCATTAAAGAGCGTTTTGTTCACCATCCCCCCCACCCCCCCCATCTCCCACGACATGGGGCACTCCCCCTTTACGATATAAAATCGATCGCCCCGCCCTGTGATGAAAAAAATCTCCGCCGACCATCGCTGTTTCAACCGAACGCCGCCCTTCAATCGCATGGAGGGGAGACATTGTCCCCGGATGCCCGGCTAAGCTATTTCCACCACTTCTCCTTTTCCTTCTTCTTGCGCTTTTCCTCCAACATCTTCTCTTCGCAGTATTTATCGTCCAGCTCGCAAGCCTTGTAGTGATCGAGCTCTGCGTTCTTTTCGTCCCCTATCATCTTGTAGCAGCCGGCCCGCTCGTAGTAGGCCTGGGCGTCCGTCGGGGAAAATCCGATAATGAGGGAAAAATCGTCGAGGGCCTTTTCCCAGTTGTGAAGCTTCTTGTAACAAATTCCCCGCTGAAAATAGACTGCCAGTATGTTCGAGCTGGTCTTTTCGTCCCCCTCGAAGCCAAGCTCTATAACCTTTGTAAATCCCTCGAGGGCAAGCTCATATTTACCCCTCTTGAAGTATCTCAAGGCCTTGTTGTAGGCATCCGATGCCTCTGAGGCTACGGCCGTCGAATAGCCTGTTAAGAGGAAGACCGCAACGGTTAGCAAAAAAATTCGTTTCATGTAACGCACCCAAGTAAAAAGTTCCAATAAAATTAAATACTTAACTCTACATTTAGTGGTTATCCACAAATCTATGCACAACATGTGGAAAAAA
>CAZIWT010000018.1:0-35495 GCA_964542895.1 uncultured Thermodesulfobacteriota bacterium | reverse complement strand
ACTTTTAAACATTAGAGAACTAGCAGATTACATCGGGAAAAAACCTCAAACAATAAGGAATGAAATTTCCAGAGGAGAATTTCTAATTCCCAGGATAAAGCTTCGTGGAGCGCTTAGATTCGATATTAAAGACGTGGATGATTTCATTGATAATCTTGAGAGAAAAAAGTGAATTGACAGTTGGGCAAAGGAAGTGGTATATTTCCTCTTGGAAAGGAGGTGAATATTTATACCACATGCCCAGCTCTATCATACCTTTCATCATCAATTATGATGAGAAAGGAAAAAAGTATGGGTGTATTTAAGCGTTACAAAGACAAAAACGGAAATCTTGTAGGTCCCTGGTTTATTAGATATCCCGCAAAGAGGAGCGAATCAGGGAAAATCGTCTACCAAAAAATGAAGGTCGGAGATTCTAAGCTACAAGCAAAGAGGATTCTCGCCAAGAAAATTGCCGAGTTTGAGGAACGAGAAAAAAGTGGAGTTGGATATGTTCAGGACATCCATTTTAGGAAGCTTGTTGAATGGTATTTAGATCATCCTGCTGTTAAAACTAAAAAGTCTTATGACAAGGACAGGCAAAGATCGAAAGTCTTGAAAAGTCACTTCGGACATTTTAAGGTTTCGAGAATAAAACCTTATATGTTAGAAGCCTATCAGCAAAAAAGGTTAAAAGAAATATCTTATCGAAAATCATTTATAAGGCCTGCTACGATTAATCGCGAGTTGGCACTTATGAAGAGGATTTTCAACTTGTCAAAAAGAGATAGTTTGGTTGAAAAAAATCCATGTGATAAGGTAAGATTTTTACCTGAAGAAAATAAGAGAAACAGAATCCTTTCTCCCGACGAGTATAATAGGCTTCTTTATGAGCTTGAGGAACCTGCAAAATCAATTGTAAAGGTTGCTTATCTTACGGGTATGAGGAAGAATGAGATAATCGCCCTCACATGGGAAAAGGTAAATCTAAATGATGGCTATATCGATCTCGATTACGAAGATACTAAGACCAGGGAAAGAAGACGTATCTATTTTAATGAACAGCTAATCTCGATTTTTAAACAGGCAAGTAAATTGCGTAGTATAAGACATAAATATGTCTTCACAAGAAAAAACGGTAATCCTGTCAGAAGTATAAGGGAAGCGTTTGAGCTTGCTTGTAAGCGTGCAGAAATAAAGGACTTTGTTTTTCATGATCTTAGACATACGTTCAATACCTATATGCGAAAAGCCGGAGTAGACAGAACGGTAATAATGAATATTACAGGTCACAAGACAGGAGAGATGTTTCTTCGTTACAATACGGTTGATGAGGATGATGCCAGAGCTGCTATGAATCAATTTGAGAACTTTTTAGAAATGCATCAAAAAAGAGAACCAGAATAAAGTGGAACAAAAGTGGAACATAGCAGTTTTTTTAGAGAAGGTTAAAAAAAAAGGATTTCACCGATCCGTGAAACCCTTGTAATTATTAACATTTCTGGTGCCTGGGGCCGGAATCGAACCGGCACGAGGCAAGCCTCGAGGGATTTTAAGTCCCTTGCGTCTACCAATTCCGCCACCCAGGCTTTTTAATAGGTACTTTCTTTAGCTATCCCCTGATCGTAATTCCCTCAAGGGCGTTACCCGCCCGAATACCCCAAATAAAACCCGACCGCCCCCCAAAAATACTGCCGCCCCAAAATCCGCCACCCCTCAAAATATTACCAGACCCCCAAATATTGCCAGACCCCCTCAAATATTCCTATTCCTTATATGATAAAACTACAATAAAATCGCCACCACCGGTTTGGAGGCGGCACCCGGACTCGAACCGGGGATAAAGGTTTTGCAGACCTCTGCCTTAGCCACTTGGCCATGCCGCCCGATATAAAATGGAGCGGGAAACGAGATTTGAACTCGCGACCCTCGCCTTGGCAAGGCGATGCTCTACCACTGAGCTATTCCCGCTCGATCTGTGCAATGAAAGTGTAGAATTTATCAAAAAACAGTTTTTTTGTCAAGTGGATATGTCGTGAATGTGCCTTATTTTTTATTGAGCGCCCGCTCCAGGACCCTGACCTGTCGTCCATACTCCTTGTTTTCAGGATCGTGCTTCTGGGCCAGCCTGAAGTATTTCAGGGCATCCTCAAACTCATTCATCCTGTAGTATATCCAGCCTATCAGGTAGAAGTACCTCGGATTTTTTTCGTCCAGGCTCAGCGCCTTTTCGGCGTTTTTCATGGCCTTATCCAATTTATCTTCCTTGGTGGAGTAGAGCTTTCCAAGCCCGAAGTACACCCTGGGATCTTTTTTGTCTATATCTTTTGCCTTGAGGAAGTATTTCTCCGATCTCTCGAAATCGTTGAAGTGGCCGTACGAAACGCCGAGGCCGTAATATGCCTCGAAGGCGTACTCCGACTCGTCGACGAGCTTTTGGTATTGAAGTATCGCCTTCTGGAACATCCCCGCCCGTCCGTAAAGCCCGCCGAGATAGAGCGCCACCTCCGGATTCCATATCTTTCCGAGGATGAATGCGGCCGTCTCCGCCTCGAGAACGGCCTTTTGTATCAGCCCCTCGGCCTCGTAAGCTTTAGCAAGGTAGTAGTGAGAGTACGGGTGAGCGGTATCGAGCTCGACGGCCTTTTCAAGATACTTTTTTGCGCTATCGATATTTCCAAGCTTTAGATTGGCCACTCCAAGGCAGTAATTTGTCGAGGCGTTCTTTTCGGCTACGATTATCGTCTTCTCCAGAAGTTTTTTTGCCTTTTCGTATTCACCAACCACGATATACGCCCAGGAGAGGTTATTGGAGAGGAGGACGTTTCTCGGCGAGACCTTCAGCGCCTCGAGGTATTTCAGAATCGCCTTTTCGGTGTCCCCCTTTATGAGGTAGAAATTGGCCTCGTTGTTCAGGGCGAACGCCGGGTTCCCCTCTCCCAGGACGTACATCTCGTAGGCTTCTCGCATCTTGGGCGTGTCCTCACCCGTTACCGCCCTATCGTCCTTTCCAAACAACAAAATCGGTATGGAAACGAGGAGGGCCGCAACAAATACGATCTTTATATTTTTCAATTTACACACTCCTTTTAAGTCCCGAGGATGAATTCTCTGCCGGACTCGATTATCCTTTCGAGCTTTTTGTCGTCTGCCGCCTCGGCGTAGATGCGAACGACCGGCTCTGTCCCCGACTTCCTGAAGAGAATCCACGAGCCGTCGTTAAGGATATATTTTGTTCCGTCTATCGTAATTTTGTCCTTGACCTTTATGCCGGCAAAACTTTCGGGGTCTGTCTTCATTTTTTCCGGAAACGCCGAGTCGAGGGCTTCTGTCAGCCTCAGGTTTACGCGGCGGGTCTTGAACGTCCCGACCCTTTCGTAGAGCTCGCCGAGGAGCTCCTTTATTGACTTATTCTCCACTGCCATCATCTCGAGGGTCAACAGGCACGCCAGGATCCCGTCCTTTTCCGGGAGGTGGCCCTTGATAGAGAAACCGGCGCTCTCCTCCCCCCCACCGACCACCTCTCCTGTGGAGATATACTCGCCGATGTACTTGAATCCCACGGGGGTCTCGTAGCACTTCACACCGTGGTATCTGGATACGGCGTCGATCAGGTGGGTCGTGGCGACGGTCCTCGCGACCCCCCCCTCGAATTTTCTCACCCTTATCAGGTAGTCCAAAAGGAGGGCGATGATGTAGTTAGGCTCGATGAACGTGCCGTCGAAATCGAGGATGCCGAAGCGGTCGGCGTCGCCGTCCGTGGCGAGTCCCAGGCCGATTTTGTTATCGTTTTTCACCAGCAGGGAGAGCTCGTTAAGCTTATCCTCGGAGGGATCGGGCCCCCCGCCCCCGAAGTAGGGGTCCACCTCGTCGTGGATAACGATCACATCTATCCCGTTTTCGGCAAGCGCCCCGTCTAGATAACCACTGCCTGTGGCAAAGAGAGGGTCGTAGCCGACGGTCTTTCCCCACTTTTTAATAGCCCCGAAGTCTATCTTTCGATTCAGCTCTTCGAGGTAATCGGGCCTCAGGTCAACGTCCGCCCAGAGGCCTTTCGACTTCGCCTCCTCCTCCGTGATCTCCTTGAACTTGCCTGAGCTCACCACCTCGTTTGCCCGATCCTCGATCCACCTCGTGGTCTCCGGGAGGGCCGGCCCCCCCCACTTCGGGGAGTACTTTATCCCGTTAAAATCATAAGGGTTGTGGCTTGCGGTGATGTTTATTGCGCCGGCGGATTTGCCACTGACTATGCCGAAGGCGATTGTCGGGGTCGGCACCGCCTCTTTCGAGACGAGGACCTTGACCCCGTTTGCGCTTACCACCCGGGCCGCATATTCGGCGAATTGCCTTCCCAGAAAGCGGGAGTCGTAGCCGACGATCAGCCCTTCCTTCTCCTGCTTTTCCCTGATCACGTACTCCGCTATCGCCTGGGCAACGCACTTCACGTTGAAGACGGTGTAGTCGTCCGCGATTACCCCCCTCCAGCCGGAGGTGCCGAATTTTATCGCCATATTAAGTCCGTAAGTAAATCCTTGCACAAATCCCTGTGCAAACCCCTATATCTTTAAGAGGTAGTCAAAGCCCGCCTTGAAGAAATACACGGAAAAGACCAAGAGGAAGGCCCCGCAGACGCCGATGATTCCCCTGTAGATCCTGTCCGAGAAGAACTTTTTCCCGTAGCTTACCGATGAAGAGACGAAGGTATACCAAGCAAAATCGGCGAGTATATGGCCGGTGAAGAATGAGACGATTCCCGGGATTCCGAACTTCATCGACATGAAGATATAAGCGAGGCCGATGGTGAGCCACCAGACGGTCCAGTAGGGATTTGCGATGCTGACGATTATTCCGGAGAGGACGGGATTTTTGAGAAACCTCGAAAGACTGCTCTTCCCGAGCTTTTCCTCTTCCCCCAGAAGGGTGATCGTCCTTACGCTCCTTATCATGCCGAGCCCCATCCATAGGAGGACGGCGCTTCCGAAGAAGGCTATCCCGGACAGGATCCTGTTCTCCTTGAGGAACTCCCCGAAGCCGACCAGGATCAATATCACGAAGACGAGCTCCAATATCGCGTGCCCGGTAATCAGGAGAGGACCCATCCAGCTCCCCCTCTTGGCGCTCTCGGTTATCGTGACCGTGAGGAGGGGCCCCGGCATCAACGCCCCGGATAGGGCGACTATAAAGGAGGTTATAAATATCCCCGCATATATTCCGGTCTGCTCAAGCATAGATATAGACTATATCATCCAACCCATGAAATCGTCAAGGGATAAAAAGCTTTGACAATCCTTATATGACTGTGTTAACATTTTCTCTTTTGAAACATCGTTACAGACAGGATGTCCGAAGAGACCAAAAGGCGAAACCCATTTCCGACGGTCGATATTATCATAGAGCTTGAGGGGAGGGAGGGGGCGATCGTCCTCATAGAGAGGAAAAATCCCCCCCACGGCTGGGCACTCCCGGGAGGCTTTGTCGACTGGGGGGAGTCCCTGGAGGACGCGGCCGTTCGAGAGGCTCTAGAGGAGACCTGCCTCGAAGTTGAGCTTCAAAGGCAGTTTCAAGCCTACTCCGACCCGGACAGAGACCCGAGACACCACTCGATCACGATGGTCTTCATCGCCCAGGCTACGGGGGAGCCGAAGGCCGCCGACGACGCAAAGAACCTCGGCGTATTCACGGAAGACACCCTGCCCTCCCCCATCGTCTTCGACCACGCTGATATATTGAGGGACTATTTCTCCGGCAGATACTGAGACTGGAATATCACTATACTGGATTATTAGATTGAAACGGGTCGATTTGGTTGGTTGATTGATTTACCAGATTTGTGGATTTAGTAAGTTGGTTGGTTGAAAAAACATATGAGTGGTTTTGTCAATATAGACTCCGAGAAGATCTTAAAGGCGATCTTAAAAAACGGCGGCGAGTACGCGGACATCTACTGCCAGAAGAGCTACGCCACCTCGATAATCTGCGAGGACGACAAGATAGAGAAGGTCATCTCCGGAAGAGATCTGGGAGTGGGCCTGAGGCTCATCAAAAACCATCGGACGGCCTACGCCTACACGAACGACACGACGGAGGCAACCCTGCTGTCAATCGCGGACGATCTCTCCGGCGCCCTCTCGAGGGCCGGGAGCTCCCCCGGAGACATTACGCTTCAGGCGCTCGACCCATCCTTTACCCAAAAGATCAAGATCGACCCCGCCGATGTGGACATCGAGAAGAAGATCGGGGCGGTGGTCGAGGCGAACGAGGCGGCCCGGGGCGAAAAGCAGGTCTCCCAGGTAAAGGTCGTCTACAGGGACGGCACAAACGAGATATTTATCGCGAACTCCTTCGGCAACACCACCGGCGAGACCAGGACAGGCTCCATATTTCTCGTTCAGGTGGTGGCTACCGACGGGGAGATCATCCAGACCGGCTACGAGCCGATCGGGGGGGCGGTGGGCTTCGAGCTGTTCGACGAGAGGTCACCCGTGGAGGTAGCCCATGCCGCCGTGAACAGGGCCAAGCTGATGCTGAAGGCGGACCGTGCCCCCGGCGGCACTATGACCGTCGTCCTCTCCTCCGAGGCGGGCGGAACGATGATCCACGAGGCGGTTGGGCACGGTCTGGAGGCGGACCTCGCATCCAGAAAGCTCTCGGTCTACTCGGGCAGGCTCGGAGAAAAGGTCGCAACTGATCTGATCACGGTGATCGACGACTCCACCATACCGAACAAGCGGGGATCGTTTCTCTTCGACGACGAGGGCAACCCCTCCCAGAAGACGGTCCTCGTGGATGGGGGCACGCTCGTAAACTTCATGTACGACAACCTCTCGGCGATGAGGGAGGGGAAAAAGTCCACCGGAAACGGGAGGAGGGAGTCCTACAGGCAGAAGCCGATCCCCAGGATGACCAACACGCTGATCGCCCCCGGAAAGTCGGATCCCAAAGATATACTATCTTCGGTGGACAGTGGACTTCTGGTGAAGAAGATGGGGGGCGGCCAGGTCAACACCGTAAACGGCCAGTTCGTCTTCGAGGTGTCGGAGGGCTACATGATCGAGGGGGGAGTGGTAAAGCGGCCGGTTCGGGGGGCTATCCTGACCGGGAGCGGCCCCCAGGTGCTTATGGAGATAGACATGGTGGGAAACGACCTCGGCTACGCCATCGGCACCTGCGGAAAGGACGGACAGGGGGCACCGGTCTCAGACGCACAGCCTACCTTGAGGATTCCAAACATCACGCTCGGGGGCAAGGTATAGATTAATAAATACATTGTATTAAGGAGAACTCCAAAATGAATCCGGACATCCTTAGCGACAACAAAGTGATCATAACGGCCGCCATAACCGGGGGGCTTCACGGAAAGGCGATGAACCCAAACCTCCCGGAGCAGCCTGAGGAGCAGGCCCAGGCGGCGCTCGACTGTTACAACGCCGGGGCGGCGGTGCTCCACCTCCACGTGAGGGGGCCTGACGGTCTGAACACTCCCGACATCAATATCTACAACAAGGCGCTTAAGCTGATCGGGGAGAAGTCCCCCATAATCCGCCAGATTGGAAACGGCATCGGCGCCTACATCGACGAAAACGGGGAGATCAAGGTCGCCACCCTCGAGCAGCGCCTTGGGCTCCTCACCATCTCGCCCCAGGCGGAGATGCACACTATAAACGCGGGGACATTCGAGTTCAGGACAAAGTTAGGCTCCAGCACGTTTAATAATCCACTCTGGTTCAACGAAAAGTACCTGGCCGGACTCGATGAGCAGGGTTTAGGGGTAGAGGTGGAGGTCTACGACATAAGCCACATCGCAAACGTCATGGAGCTCGTGGACAAGGGGATATTGAAGACCCCGGTCCACTTCAGCTTCGTCATGGGGATCATGGGGGGGATACCGCCGGAGCCGAGACATATTATGGCCCTCCTCAATGAAATTCCAGACGGCTCCACCTGGCAGGTCATAACGATCGGAAGGTACCAGCTGAGGATGACGGTCATGGCGATGACCCTGGGGGGAAACATCAGGACGGGAATGGAGGACAACATCTACTACTCCAGGGGCGTTTTGGCCGAAAGCAACGCCCAGCTCGTTGAGAGGATGGTGAGAATCGCGAGGGAGATCGGCAGGGAGCCGGCCACCGTGGAGGAGGCGAAGGTGATGCTCGGGCTGAAGTAGGGATTCGATTCCTCGTCTCCCTTTGTTCATTTAAAATGGGTAGGGTCGAGGGTGGAACGGCGGGGAATTTGGTGATTCCATGTCGAGATTGAGGCTAAAGCCCATTGTTCTATCTTTGCATCTTATTATCTACTTTAACAAGGGGCTTAAGCCCCTTGTTTTGCGTAATTATTTTTAAGTTTGCACCTCGGAGGAGATTGAGTCACAGCCACTGTTTTAACGGACTTCTATTATACCACCGACTATTTTTTTGATATGGAAGGGTCGCCGTCCGCCGTCGGGACTTATGCTTATCTACAACAGCTTGTAATCCTCGAGACGATGTGACTATTTACACTTTCTCCTCAAATAAAAAACCGACCATGACGCCGGATGTTTGTATAGTTAAAAAATCTTCTAAACCAACCCCCCCCTCCCCAAAATGCTGGCCCGATCGGCGGCCGGCCGTGAGCCGTCGGACATCAAAGATCACAAGAAAAACCGTTACACCATGACCTTGACATCCCTATCCCTCCCTCCCCCTCCTCCGAGCTTAATGTCCCTATCCCCATCCTTCGGCCAACCCGTCGTATCCAGCGGCGATCCCTTATCCCCGTATCCTGTTATTGATACTTCTCCCGTCCTTTCCCCCTTTCATACCCCCCCGACTCACTCCCTCCCAATTCTCCGATTTTCCAACACCCCCCAACTCCAGCCGCCTTAATGTTATCTTCCCCTTTTTCCATCTCCGTTCCCCTCCACCGTTAAAGTCACAAAACCGGCGTTAGAAAGGCGGAGGAAAAGTTCCCTGCTTCGTCACAGACGGCTTTTTTCACAAACCAACCTTCAGAAGGCACAGGCAAAAGGCGGGGGAAAGGCTCCCTACTTCTCCTTTCCGTTTCCGAGGATGACGAGGGCGTCGACTGCGACCGGCTTGTCGCCGAGGATTATGATCGGATTGATATCGATCTCTTTTACCGCCTCGTGCTCGAGGCCTATCTTGCCTACGCTGATGAGGGCCTCGGCAAGGAGCTTTTTATCAACGGCGGGCTTTCCCCTGAACTCATCGAGGATCTTCTTGGCGCTTATCTCTTCCATCATCTGCATGGCGTCGTATTCGGTGAGAGGGGCGACCCGAAACGAGACATCCTTCAGGACCTCGGTATATATTCCGCCGAGGCCGAACATGACGCACGGGCCGAACTGGGGATCGCGGGTGAGTCCGATCACGAGCTCCCGCTGTCCCTTTATCATCTCCTGGACGAGTATTCCACCCTCCGGCACGACGCCCGTCTTCATAATCCTGTCGTAGGCCGCCCTGACCTCGTCGTCGTTTGACAGGTTCAGCTCGATGACGTTCATCTCCGTCTTGTGGGTGAGCTCCGGTGAGTTACCCTTAAGCACCACAGGGTATCCGATCTTCTTTGCGATTTCTATCGCCTCTTCCGGGGAGGACGCCAGCTCCTCCTTCGTCACGGTTATCCCGTACGATTTCAAAAACAGCTTCGATTCATGCTCCGAGAGGCTCTTTTGGCCCTCCTTGACGGCTTTCTTTATGATGTCCATTCTATCACTTCCTTGTACTGCCATGCACTGAATAAAAAAAGGGGGAGCAGAATACTCCCCCCAAAAAACATCAGACTATTTCATTTTTTTCTCAACTTTTTTGAGATATTCTCTTGCTTCAGCCTGGTAATCCCTATCGTCTTTATTGCCGGGTTTACCTTTGAGAGATTTTTCAAGAGAGGCCTTCGCTGCTTTATACATCTCTTTCTCGTAGTAGGTCTTTCCCAGTGTCATATTTACGAAGATGTTATCGGAATCATAAGTCAAGGCTTTCTTGAAGCTCTTTACCGCCACATCCAGATTTCCCTTATATATAGGGAGCATATAAAGCTCGTATTCTATAGCGCCGAGAACTGTGTAAGCATTACCGTCTTCATAATCCGGATTTGCCTTAATTACTTTGTTACACGCGTCTTTCATCTTTTTGGTAAGCCCGCTTTTCACTGCATCAAGCTTATGGAAGCTTGCATACTTGCCGGTTACCAGTGCAAACCAGTAGTTGGTGTCTACACTTTTTGTGCCCTTGACATAAAAAGGCTCTACGGCCCTATAACCTTTCTTAAAAATGTTATCTTTCGCTTTCTTATCCGTAAGATTGACTCCAACATCATAACATGCGCGCGCATATCTCCACGCAGCAGCTTCATCCGAGGCAATTAGCGGCTCCAATTCTTTTATGCCGGCTTTGACTGCAGCATGGTCTTTACCGTCGTAGGCGGCATCTGCTTTACTGAAAATCGCCTCCTTATCCACGGCAATTGCAGCGGAACAAAAAACGCCAATTACGAGACATACCAAGACTAAGGTAAAAACTCTTTTCATCATTATCCTCCTAAATGAGTTTACATTTTGCTTTTATACCACATAATAAAATCACACACAAACTATTTTTGATCTTCTTGATTTTAAAGCGCCTCTTGAAATATTTTTAATCAACCTGCTGCACTAAAGAGTTGAATCCGTATATCTTTTTCCTGTATCTATCACAGAAGACTACTATTTACAAGCTTTTTTTGCAATTTTGAAAGGTGATATTGATGGATAATTTAACACTATAGTTGAAATTTATCAAGAGATTTTTAATCTATATAAAATTATCTCCCCAAATAAAGCCTCTTGCCCAGAAACTCGTCCTGGCCCGTTTCAATTATCGCCTTGTAGACCGTATCTATATCGTACGGGAAACGGTAAAACTCGACTTTCTTCTCCCCCTCATCAAATATCAGGAAGGCGGCCCTGGGATCGCTGTCCCTGGGCTGGCCGATGCTCCCCGGGTTTATCAGATACTTAACTCCGTCCTCGATATCTATCGTATCACCTTCGAGGAAAAAAAGATCTTTAGATTTCATCGAATATACCGCGACGGCGTGGGTATGCCCGAAAAAACAGATCGACACCCCGAACCGCTCCGTCATAAATTCCATGTTGTAAATGGCCGAGTCCACCGAAAATATATACTCGTTCGGATCCGACGGAGAGCCGTGGACCAGTAGTATCCGATTATTTACGAGCAGTCTCTCCGGGAGCTTGGTGAGCCAATCCCTGTTATCTCCGCTCAGGCTCTCCCTCGTCCAGAGTATCGCCCTTTTGGCGGCGAGGTTGAAATGATCCGGCTCCTCTATTCCGGACGCCACCCTGTCGTGATTGCCCATGATGGCGGGGATATCGTTTTTCCTCACCATCTCTACACAATCATTCGGCCAGGGATTGTAACCCACGAGATCGCCGAGACACACGATCTTCTCGACATTGAGAGCCTTTATGAACTCGAAAAATCCTTCGAGGGCGGGAAGGTTACTGTGGATATCGGATATTACCGCGATTCTCATAGAAGTGATTTTCCCTCCACGCTAAACATCTCTCCAAAACAACCGTCAGTCTCTTTTTGAAGCACCAGCCTACGCCAAATCGGAGAGGCCGAGGGAATCGACCGCCTCCTTTGTGGGGAAGCCGGTCTCCCCGTCCCAATTCAGGTCTTCGTAGAACAACCTGACTAGCTCGGCGAACCCGTCCCTGTCGATGGCGAGCTTCCCCTTGTAGGGGCCGTCAGCCATCTCCTCGTAAAACTTTTCGGGGAGTACGTCGTCTTCTGTGGTGAATCCCTCCCTGAAGTTATACATTCTCGACATTGCCAGCGATCTCTCGCCGCACTTCAGAAGCTCCTCGAAATCTGTATCCCATCCCGTTATCGCGTTTATCATATCCAGAAACGTATCTATCTCCATCGGGCCTCTGGGGGCGAAGCCGAAGCAGCAGCACCCTATGACGTCGATCATTCGGTAATAGCGGTTTAAGATGGCGAAGTTTTTTACCTTCGCCTTTGTCATGTCGAAGAGGCCCGACGGCTCCTTAATTCCCAGCCTTTTTGCATTTTTAAACGACCACGAGTCGGGATCTGTTAAAAAGCCGTCGTGGGGGGCCACCATGTGGTCGATCCCTATGTCCGATGTGGCATATGCAAGGCCCACGCTGACCTTTGTCCTCGGGTCGTGCATGGGGGCCTCCTGCCCCTTGACGATTAGAGTATACTTCTCCGAGCCTTTTCCTATTCTCTCCGCCATCCTGGCCGTGCCATCAGCCATTATATCGCCGAATCCTGCTCTTCTGGCGATAAGCTCGATCGCCTTCAGAAAGGCGTCGGCGTCACCGAACTTTAACTTCAAGCCACCGGTGTCTTTTTCCGTTATCAACCCCTCCTCGAAGCACTTTGTGGCAAAGGAGATGGTCATTCCCAAAGAGATGGTGTCAAGCCCGTACTTGTTCGCCAGCTCGTTTCCCTTCGCGACCACGTTCAGGTCGTCTATCCCCATGTTCGACCCAAACGCCCCGATGGTCTCGTACTCCGGCCCGCCGTACTCGGAGTTCACCGAATACCTCTCGTCCTTCACACCGACGACCCTCTTGCACCTGATGGGACAGGCGTAACACCCCTTCCTTCCGATCAACAGCTTCTCGTTGTAGACGTCAGCAAAGAGGCTCTCGACTCCCTCGAAGACCCCGGTATCCCAGTTTCGCGTGGGGAGCGCTCCGAAGCCCGCGAGGGCCTCCACAGTGGCCGTCGTGCCGTATTCGAAGAGCGTATGGCCGAGGCTGTTCTCCTTGAAGGTCTTCGCGAACTGTCGGGCGATACCTTTAAGTTTCTCCTCGTCGTGGACGGTGAGCTTTCCCGTCCCTCTCACCGCCACCGCTTTCAGGTTCTTGCTACCCATAACGGCGCCCAGGCCGTTCCTGCCGTTGAAGTGGCCAAGCTCGTTTCCGATGTTGGCGAACCTGACCAGGTTTTCCCCGGCCTGCCCGATTATCGCGACCCTGGCCCTATTCTCCCCCACCTCCTCCTTTATCAGCTTCTGCGCCTCGTAGGTCCCGAGGCCCCAGAGTTTGCCAGCATCTCTTATCTCGACGACGTCGTCCCTTATCCAGATATATACCGGCTTTTTTGCCCTCCCCTCCACTATCAGGGCGTCGTACCCGGCAAACTTGAGCTCCGGCCCCCAGAAACCGCCCGTCTCAGAGGCCCCGAGGCCGCCGGTCAGCGGGGACTTCGTAACGACGGTATATCTCGGGATTGCGGGGCCTGCATTTCCCGTCAGCGCCCCGGTCGCGAATATTATCGGGTTCTCCTCGGAGAAGGGATCTAGACCGGGCCTCGTCTCCTTCAGCATAAAGTAGAGGGCGAGGCTCCTCCCGCCGAGGTATTTCCTGATGAATCCGTCTTCGAGCGTCTCCACGTCGACGGCCCCATCGGTCAAATTTATCCTGAGTATCTTATTCAAGTATCCTCCGTTCATAAACGTCTATCCCCCTGCCGAGACGGGATAAAAATCCACAACATCGCCATCTGAAACTTCATCATTAAAGGTTCGGGAAGATTCCGCGGGAGAGCCGTTGACAAGGACCTGGCCCACCTCCCCCTTCGGAACCTTGATGGAATGCAGAATATCTATAACGCTCTTGACGTCCTCGGACGCAAGCTCGATCCGCCTGACTCCGTCCGTATACCGCTTTAGGCCCCCAAAAAGCCTGACGTTTATCATCGATAAGCTTTGACAAATATATTCGATCCCCTCGAAATGAATATGCGGTCTGTGAAAAATCCGGCCTTTTCGAGGGGGTTACGAGGCCTTCTTGATCTTCTCGGTCACCGTCTCGATAAACGCCTCGACCCTGGTCTTGGTCTGCTCTTCGGAAAAGACCCTGTCGTCGGTCTGGTCCGCCTCGATGATTAACGTCGGGATATCCATCTCCTCCTGAATAGTCCTCGCCATGTCGAACTGCCCCAGGGAATACGGCTTGCATGACCGGTTGGAGTGGATCACGAAGCCGTCGGCGGAAAACCTCTTTATCAGCCCCTTCACCTCTTCTATCATCTGCTGAAAATCTATGTTGAGGTACGCCAGGTGCAGGGCGTGTCCGAGGCCCTTTACCGGGTCGTCCCCCTCGATCTTCGTTCTGGCCCAGGCGTTCGTGTAGGTATCCGCCACGAGGCACGCCCCGTGGGAGGCGAAAAGCTCCGAGAGATCCCTGAGACGCGTCCATATCGGGATGTTGTCCCAGAGGAGCCTGATCTTCTCGTCCGGGACCGCGAATATCTTGTCCTCTATCCTCTGCTTCAGCTCGGCGAGCACCTTCTTGTAGAACTCGTTGCACTCCTTGGTTCCCCTGAGGGTCACTATGGGGCCGATGAAGAAGAAGGCGTCGAAACAGCTCATCGGCGCGGGCCTGTTCTCGCAGGTGGCGAGCACATCCTCCCAGAGGTAGAGGCCCTCCAGGGCGGTCTCCGCCACCTCCTTGAAGCGGTCGTGATCGAACTTCTTGCCGCAGTTCACCTCCAGAAAGGAGATGAACTCCCTCATCTGGGCATCGACATACTCGGAGCTTTGCTTGGTTATCTTTCCGTGGATAAACGGAGTGTCCAGAAGAAAGAGGGGCACGTCGAAAAACCTCGACAGGATCTCGTACCATTTGGTCACGGTGCCGCAGATATTGTTCGCCGCCACGAGGAAATCCGGCTTCGGCAGCGCCCCCGGGATGGGGCTCTTCTTCGTCACGGCGCTCCCGATGTCGCCCCTGAAGTATGAGCAGAGGTCCCTCGAATATCCCATCTCCTCGGCCACCTCGCATATTTCCACGCTCATCTTCGAAGCCCCCAGCATGGCGCTGTGGTTTTCCGGGTATATGGGGATAACGTCCATGGCGTGGAGCGGCTCCACCGGCCCCCCGCTCGTTATCCAGGCGATCTTCTTGGAGCCGTCTATCTCTGCGGTCTTCGCCTCCGTGTAGTAGGCGGTCATAAGCTCGCGCATATCCCTCGCCGTCTTGAACTTCCTCTTTTCCCTCTCGGGATCTTTTATCTTTTTGTCTTCGGTCACGGCTCCCTCCTATCTGTTATCGCGAATCATCTCTACAAAGGCCTCTATCCTCGTCTTGAGCTGCCCCAGGGCGGGATTGTCCATCTCCGCCTCTATCATTATGTGGGGAATATCGATATCGTCCAGGGCTTTCATAAGATAAGGGTAGTCGAAGGAGTGGGGATCGCAGAATTTCAAAAAGAGGAATATCACCCCCTCCGCCTTTACGTCTTTGCTAAGGCTTTTCAGGAACTCCCCCCGGTCGAAGTCGGGGTTGTGCTTCGCCGCACAGATGGGCCTCTTTATTATCCTGTCGGCTATCGCCTCGACCGGGCCGAGATCGTCCCCCTTCTTTTCATCGACCTTCGTCACGAAGTAGCGGTAGCCGGTGCACATGTCGTCCCCCACCACGTAGGCGCCCGCCTCCTCGACGAAATCGAGTATCTCCGGGAATACGCAGAGGTTTCCCGAAAAAATCACGCGGGGGGCGTCTCCGTCTTTTGCCCCCTTGTCGAGATCGGCCAGAAGCTCAGCCATCAGCCTGTTGTGCCCCTCAACCGGCATGTACATCGCCGCCTTGACGCAGTCGCTTACGTCCCTTGCCGATATCGATTTCGGCGCCTCGCTCTTGATCCTGTAAAGACGGGAGAGGTTGTCCCTCATCTCGTTATACAGTTTTATGCTTTCCTTCAGCCTTTCATCCGAGACTGTAGTCGAGAAGTGCTCTTCGAGGGACTTTCTGAAAGCCCCGAGCTCCTCGATCAGATACTTTCTGGCGGTATCCGTGTTGAGCTTTACGGGGAGGACCACATCCGCATGGTAGGGGATTTTAGCGTTCACCTTCCAGATATCGGAGAGGCGTTGGATCGAATCGCAGGTGTGGGGAAAGACTGTGCCGTCGGCGAAGTCGAGCTTGCCTAAAAGCGCCATGTCAAGCCCCGTTCTGATAAGGGAGCACGAGTAGCTCTGGAGGTGGCCGTCCGCCCTCTCCACGGCCTTGTTCTCGCCGGTGATCCTGAAGGGGATTGCGCCTGCGGCGTGTATCATCTCCTCCGGGGTGTATGTACAGAAGTACCCCAAGACCGGCTTTTTGTCCTTCTCCTTGAACTCCTTTATCGATCCAATCGGATCTTCAACGATTCCCCTGAAAGTCTTTAAAACCTCGTCTCTCCCCATGTAACACCTCGCCATATACAACAGTCAAATCAATTCAAGTTCCCGCTGTCCTTGCGAATCACCTCCGTGACCCGCTTAAGCCCCGCCTGAAACCAATAAAGAAGGTTCATCACTTAAGATGCCCCTCCAGCCCAACATCTACACCAACCCCGCACGTTTAAAATTTTTGCCCGTCCGCCTCAAGAATATATAGCCGACCCCCCCACTCAAAATTCCTCCCCTTCCCGCTTAACATTTTTACCCTACCCCTCACTCAATATTTGCGCCTACCCCCCGATCAAAATCTATATTCATCCAACATGATTGACATTTTGCCGACCCCCAACTAAAATTTTGTTCGCCTCTTCAACCAAAATATTTTGCCTACCCCCCTCAGTTCAGCGTCTTGAGCTTGAGCTTGCCGAAGTCGTCCGGCCCTACCTGAAAGTGGGTCCCGCCGGTCTTCGTGGAGAGGGTCCTCAATATCTCCGGCGAGTCCTTCTTGCCGATATATATGGAGTGAACCGCGATGTCGTCTTTCGACGCCAGCTCTATCTCCCTTGAGATCTCCCTGTCCCCTTCGGTCGGCCTGCCGTCGGTGATGAAGACCACGTGCTTCACCTTGTCGTTTACGCTCCTGAACTCCCTGATGGCGTCGAGAAGGGGAAGCTGGTAATTGGTGAATCCGCTGCAGAGGCACTTGGACGCCAGATCCCCGATCTTGTTGTATGACCTGTTAAAGAAGAGCCGGCTCTTGGTGAATTTTGTGGACTGGTGGTTGAACTCGATGTAACCCAGCTTCATCCTTCTCCTTCTGGCCATCCTGATGAGCCCCAGAATCAGCATCGAAGACCACTGGGCCCTCGTTCCGGTCATGGAGGAACTTATGTCCCTGATTACGGCCAGGGCGCCGCCTTTCAGCTTCCTCTTCCTCAAAAGAGCCCTAGGGAGGGTCGGTCTCAGCTGCTTCAGCCACACGGCGGAGTCAACGGGGTCTATATCTTCGAACTGGGAGAAGTCCTCGAGGCGAGACCAGCTTCTCGGCGATCCCCCGTAGTCCTTCATGAGGTCTTCGGTCTTCTGAACGATGTTTCCCTCGATGACCTTCAGTATCGGGCGAACGTCCCTCAGGGTCTCCTTGTTGGTGTCCTCCTCCACCCTGTCCCGAACGTCATCGGACATCTTCTCCAGGGCGGGCAAAAGGTCTTTGACGATGAACGACTCGTCCGGAAATCTCTCGAAGTCTTTATCGGTAAGCTCCGCCGGCTCCTGATTGCCCTCCTGACTGTCCTGGGTCTTGCTCTCCTCCTCTACGGGCTGCTGCTCCTGTTGCTCCGGCTCATCTACTTTTTTTTTTCGTCGAGGTTTTCGAGTATCTCCTCTATTCTCTCGGCTATCTCCTCCGGCACGCGGAAGGTCGTAAGATATTTCAGGACGGAGAGGTCGCCGGGGATTACCTCTTTTCTCCCCTCGAGGATCGCCTTGGCCTTCAGAATCCTGACCGCCTTTACAAGAAACGTCCTGTCGGTCAGAAGGGAGTTGGTCTCGTTGAGGTGGTAATCCTCAATGAGCTTTCCGAGGAACTTCATCAGCCTCTTCCTGACCTTTTGCGGCACCTCTACGCTCAAGATATGATCTATCGACTTTTCAAAGAGCTCCGCCTCAAATCCCTCGATGGACTCCTTGTCGAAGATGTGGTCGACGTAGTAGTCCATCACCGACAGCGCCTCGTCCCAGTTCCCCTGGGTCAGGAGACCCCGGGACCTCAGCTGGATCGCAAACCTGTCAAGGTTGGCGAGGTCGAGCGGCTCGTTGTAGTAATCGTCCTGGGTGGGGTTGCTCGTCGCGATTGCGGTCAACAGCGGCAACTTTATTCCCTGATATTCCCGCTCGTTTAAGAGCCTGAGCAGGATGTTGAGGGCCTCCCCTGGCGCCCTGGTAATGTCGTCGAGGACGACCATCTGGGCTGTCAGTATTCCCCCCGGAAGGAGCTGCTGCTTTATCAGCTCCCCCTTTCCGTTCCCCGATTCCAAGTCCTGGGTCGTCTCTTCCCTAGAGATGATATATTCACCGATCAGCTCCGAGAGCCTCGTATCCCGATGAAACTGGTAGAAATAGAACTGGAGGTTGGCGGCCTTTGCGGCGAGCTCCGCAAGCATCGTCTTTGCCGTTCCGGGGGCACCCTCGATATAGATGTGCTCCCTGGCGATGAGGGCAAGAAGTATGCCCTCCTTTACGTCATCGTGTCCGACCACATATTCGTCCAAAGTCGACTTTATCTTGGCTACTGTGTTGAGCATGAAAAAGATACTCCCTTAAGTTTCTACTATATCCTATAGACCTATAAACCTATTGTCTTACGCTACACTCGACTTTCATAATCCGATCGACCCAATCAGCTCCAATTCTTGTAATCGATCTCACACCCTGATTTCAATCCACCGAGGTCGCCCAAACTCCTACCCAAATCTTTGATATCACCACAGCCCCTGCACGGGATTTCACGGCTCGAACAAAACCCTACCTTCCCCCCAAAATTTTACCGACCCCCCGCCCCGATTAGATCAAAGTAGTATTATATTGGAAATCGGCCCGTAAATCAAGAAAAATCTAAATCTACACAATCCATATCGAAGGCGTCCGCCACGGCGCTGCAGGTGACATTTCCATCCATGACGTTTACACCCTTCATAAGGGCGTTGTCGTCTTTTACCGCCTTCTCAACACCCTTATCGGCGATATCGAGGGCGTAGGAGAGGGTGGCGTTTGTGAGGGCGAACGTAGATGTCCTGGGGACCGCCCCGGGCATATTGGCCACGGCGTAGTGGACAACGTCGTCAACGATATAGATCGGGTCGCTGTGGGTGGTGGGCTTTGTCGTTTCCATACACCCCCCCTGGTCCACCGCTATATCGACTATTGCCGATCCCTTCTTCATCCTGGAGATCATGTCTCTGGTAACGAGCTTGGGCGCCTTTGCCCCGGGGATCAGCACCGATCCTATGACGAGGTCGGCCGACAGCACCTCCTCCTCGATGTTGGCCCGGTTAGACATGACCGTAACCACGTGCCCCCCCATTACGTCGTGGATGTACCTGAGCTTTACCGGATTTACGTCGAGGATCGTGACCCTCGCCCCCATTCCCACGGCTACAAAACAGGCGTTGGAGCCGGCTATTCCGGCGCCG
Source organism: uncultured Thermodesulfobacteriota bacterium (assembly GCA_964542895.1). Classification (GTDB taxonomy): domain Bacteria; phylum Desulfobacterota; class Zymogenia; order Zymogenales; family Zymogenaceae; genus Zymogenus. The sequence goes on along the minus strand of CAZIWT010000018.1, from coordinate 16,113 downwards.
AGGATTACGACCTTTGCCGGCGGCACCCCGGAGACCCCGGAGATCAGAATTCCGCTGCCGCCGCTTATCGCCTCAAGACAGCGGGCGCCCATCTGGACGGAGAGCCTTCCGGCGACCTCGCTCATCGGGGCCAGGAGGGGAAGGGATTTATCGGTAAGCTGAATAGTCTCGTATGCGATTCCAACAATATTTGTCTTGAGGAGCTTTTTGGTGAGCTCCTCGTCCGCCGCCAGGTGAAGATACGTAAAGAGTATCTGCTTTTCCATGAGGTCGAACTCCGGCCCCAGGGGCTCCTTCACCTTGATTATCATATCCGTCTCTGCCCAGACCGCCTCCTTGTCCGGGAGTATCTTGGCCCCCGCGGCTTGGTATTCCTCGTCCGTAAGGCCGCTGCCCGATCCCGCCCCCTTCTGTATAAATACATTGTGCCCGTGGCTCACAAAGGCGGCGGCACCGGCCGGTGTCAGGGCTACCCTGTTCTCCTCCGCCTTTATCTCAGTCGGAACACCTACCTTCATCTTTCTTGCTCCTTGATTATTTCCTAAACTCTAGTTTTTCTCTTTCGGCTCGAAGGATATCACAACCTTGCAGACATCGTCCCCCTTGGCCCTGCATAACACCTCTTTTACCTCGTGCTCGTCGCCGGTGGCCCACTTTGCCACCTCGGCGTCCAGCCCTACCTCGCCGTGACATATAGGCCCCTGGCTTTTGAGCCCCTTGCACCAGTAACAGTCGAAAAGCTCGCAGACGAATCCCTCGTCGCTCACGTAGAACCTCTGGTTTTCCCCGAAGACCTTGTTGGTTCCCTCGGCACCAATAGTAAAGACCTTTTCCAGCCTTTTCCTCTTGCTCAACAATTTAAGTCCAAGATTGACAAATCCGAGCATCGCCGGGTTCTTCTCCAGGACGACCTGGAAACCCCTGCGCCCGGCATTGTACATTATCGACCTCGATCCCTTCTCTCCGAATATTTCGATCAAGCTTCCCAAAACCGAGCTGAATTCGGCGATAGGCACCTCGTTTTTTTCGTCGTTCGGCGTGAAGTTGCCCCTGTACTTGGTGAGCTTGGCATGATTCAACAGCGCGTTCACCCCGTTTTCACCAATTTTATCCTGAATCGTGTGGAGGGAATATGCATCATCGAATTCGGAATATGTTCCTTAAGCATACCTCACCTCCTATCTCCACCCATCCATTTTAGCACTAACGGCCGACGACGGCAAACTTAAAACGAAAGCCGCCCTGTTTTACCTCCTAGGAGCTTCCCGGACGCCTCCTCCTGGGAACCCGCTTTGCCATCCGCGCCTCATAGGCGGCCTTGAGCCTCGGCACAACGGTAAGGGTATACAGGACGCAGACGAGCAGGATCGATAGCATTATATAGAGGACAACAATGTCGTCCGCGTAAATCCCCACAAGAAGGACCAGGAAGAAAAGGATTGCGAGAACTGGAACAACGATCCCCCCCGGTATCTTGAACGGGCGCACCTCGTCTCTTTTCGATCTCCGAAGCTTAATCACCGCCAGCGCCATGGCGATATAGATAATCACCTCTATGGCGGCGGTGACCTTGATGAGTATCATTACCCTCTCGGTAAAAAAGACGTAGAGCGACGCAATTATAGAGATAGTGAACGTAAACAGGACCGCAAACCAGGGCGTGGCGTAGCTCGGGTGAAGCTTCGAGAAAACCCTGGGCAGGATGTTGTCGCGCCCCATGGCGTACATGAATCTCGAGAAGTTCAAAAATCCCGCGTTGTATGAGGTCATCGACGCCATTATACTCATAAATGCAAAGAACCAGAGGCCGTATCGACCGAAGAGCGTCTCTCCCATCAGCATGTGGGGTATCCTGGAGCCGGCGAGGATCTCCTTGTCTACGACGGAGGTCATCCCGGTAATGAATACCACGTAGGTGATCGCGAGGAGGCCCACCGCCATGAGCATCCCCTTGGGTATCATCATGCCGTCGGTGACCTCCTCCGCCAGGGGGGTAACCCACTCGAAGGCGACGTAGAGAAAAACCCCCAGCGCCGCCGCCTCCACCACGCCCACCGCATCCCCGGGATGGAAGAACTCTCCCACCTCCACCCCGGATACTGCAATCGCGTAGCCCCCCACTATCAACATGAACGTTATCATCGAGTAGGAGAGGACATCCTGTACCCAGCCTGTGACGATTATCCCCCTGAGATTTACCAGGGCGATTATCCCCAGGAAGAGGAAGACCCAGACCAGACTCGGGACGTTCGGAAAGACCCTTCCTATGACCTTGCTCAAGACGTGGGTCTCGGGTCCCACGATGGCTATGGCGCACGCAATGTAGAAGGCCCCCACGATGATCGCTGTCCTCTCTCCGAAGGCCCTCTCGATATAGAGCTTCAATCCCGCCGCCGACGGGTACATCCCGCTCAGCTCCGAGAAGCAGAGGGCCGACAACATACACATCACCCCGGCCACGAGAATGGCTATCCACGCCGTCTGCCCCGCCACCATGTTGGCGATCTCGACCCCCGCGACATAACATGACGTGGCCATCGCCATTCCGGCGCTGGTGGCTACAACGGTCCTGAGCCTCAATGCCCTTTTAAGCTCGGCCATTGACCCTCCTTAACTATAATTCGAGCCGTAAAATATAAACGCCCGACTGAACGCGAATCCTCGAGACAGGGACTAGGTCTCCCTGATCCACTGGTCGATCTTGAGCATGTACGATCCCAGCTTTGCACCGTACTCCGGCGATCCGATCTGGGTCAGGTAGCCGTCCTTCACCGCGACGATCAGGTCTACCTCGTTCGTGAGAACCTTGATGGCGCAGTCCACATCCTTAAACTGCATATCTATGAAGGGCTTCCTCCTCGTGTAGAGGCCCCTTCCCGCCTTGGTCTTTCCCCGCTTTATTCTTAAGTATGCGTAAGGCCCGTCGGGAAGACAGGTCCACTGGATGACCCTGTCGGGCATCTTCTCGGTGAATTCCTTGAACTCCTCGTCCCCTGCCTTGTTCATCTGGGAGAGGGCGGAGCTCAGCATATAGAAGAGGAGCTTTACCTTGAGCCTCCTCTTTGCCGGGTCCTTCGGCTTTTTGGAGGGAAGCAGCAGCGTAAGCCCCAGAAGTAGCGGTACCACCTTCAGGAGGATCCCCAGCTTGAGCATCCCCTTTATCTTCGGCATGGCTATCTTTCCGGCGAAGAACTTGTTGAGCTGGCCGGCGTTTTTGAACACGAAGTTGACGTCCGGGTTCTCGTGGCGCTCAAAGCTGAACTCGGGAATCCCGTCGACGAAATTCATAACGGCGACAAGGTCTTCGCTCCCCTTCACCTCGAACTGGACGACGCTGTTGAACCCGCGGTAGTTTTCCCGCATCTTTGGGTCGTCCTCGATCAAAACCTTGGCCAAGGGGATGGCGGCCCTAAGCATGATCCTCGCAAGGACATATTTATCGTCAGGCATATCGCCTCCTTATTTCTTGTGGTTTTCTCACTACTAAATTTCGTCTTCCCAGTCCTCGTCCTCTTCGAACTCCTTGCCCATGACCTCGCGGACGGTCTCGATGACGCCCTCGCTGTCGATCTTGAAGTGGTTGTAGAGATCTTCCGGGTATCCGACGATGGAGAACTCGTCCGGGATCCCGACCTTCTTAAAGGCACATCCCTTGCCCGACTCCGCTATGACGTCCGCCACGGCGGTCCCCATGCCGCCGATGATGTTATGGTCTTCAAAGGTGACGATCCTCCTGGTCTCCGTGACCGCCTTTTCGATGATCTCCTTGTCTATCGGCTTTATCGTGTGGAGGTCTATGACCCTCACCGAGAGGCCGTCGTCATCCTTTAAGGTCTTTGCGGCGTCCACCGCGGCGTAGACCGAGGGGCCGCAGGCGATCACCGTAATATCGGTCCCCGATACCATCTCGATCCCCTTGCCGATCTTATAGTCGTACTTGTCGTCCTTGTGGACCCAGGGCTCGAAGCCCCTCCCTATCCTGATGTAGACCGGGCCGGGCCAGTCGATGCAGGCCCTAACCGCCTGGGCGGTCTCGATGCCGTCGGCCGGGACTATTACCGTCATGTTGGCGAAAGACCTCATCACCGAGATATCCTCGGTGCAGTGGTGGGTGGATCCAGCCTGCCCGAAGGAGACGCCGGAGTGGGTGGCGATGATCTTGCAGTCCAGGTTCTGATAACAGATGTCGGTCCTAACCTGCTCCCCCGCCCTCAACGATGCAAAGACCGCAAACGTCGATATGAAGGGGATATATCCCGCCAGGGCGAGCCCGGCGCCTATCCCGAATAGGTTCTGCTCCGCTATCCCCACGTTGAAAAAGCGCTTCGGAAATTTCTCTTCGAATTTTCCGATCTTAGTCGATCTCGCCAGGTCCGCAGTTAAGGCCACCACTTCCTCCCTCTCCTCCCCCAGCCTGACGAGCATCTCGCCGTATATCTCCGCGGCCGTCATGTGATCGGCATCGGATAAACTCCATGTTACACTACCTTCTACCATGACTAACCTCCTTTTCTATTTTCCATACATCTTGTCGATTGAAGCAAGGGCCTCCTTGGTCTTATCACCGTCGAGTCCCCCGTAGTGCCAGGCCGCTACACCCTCCATGAATTCAACCCCCTTCCCCTTTACCGTATTGGCAATGATCAGAAACGGGCCATCTTTATAGGCAAGCCCCTCATCGATTGCATCTGTTATCTCGTTGTAGTCATGGCCATTAATCGTCACTACCTTCCAACCGAACGCCTCCCATTTCTTGTCCAGCGGCTCCACGTTCATGATATCTTCGCACATGCCGTCGATGCAGAACCTGTTCCTGTCGACAAATCCGATGAGGTTATTGAGCTTGAAATGGGCTGCCGCCATGGCCGCCTCCCATATCGCTCCCTCGTGCTGCTCGCCGTCTCCCATGATGCAGTAGGTGATCCACTTCTTCCCGCCCATCTTCGCCCCCAGGGCGAGCCCCACGGCGATCGAGAGACCGTGGCCGAGGGACCCCGTAGACGCATCCACCCCGGGAACCTTCAGCTTGTCGAGATGCATCCCGAAGCTCGAGCCGGTGTGGTTGAAGGTCTTCAACAGGTCAAAGTCAAAATACCCCTTGTCCGCCAGGACCGGCGCGTAGCCGACACCGCCGTGCCCCTTGGATAGAACTAACCTGTCCCGATCCTCCTTTTCGGGTTTTTTTGGGTCGATCTTCATATACTTGTAGTAAAGCGCCACAAGTAAATCGAGCTGAGAGAGCCCCCCCCCGGCGTGTCCACCGCCCGACCATGCAACGGTCTGAACGATGTCTTTGCGCAGCTGGTAGGCCTTCTCCTCCAACTTCTTTAATTCTGAATCGGAAAGAGACATATCTTACCTCCTGTTTTTAAATATGTTCAATAGCTTTAAATAAATCAAGAAAAAACTCGATCTAAATTTCTCTTTTAGTTTCGCCCTTTTTATCAACCTATGTTCCATTAGTCTTGTTTAGGATCCAGGGAAACCACAACCTTACAGATATCATCCCCCTTGGCCTTGCACAAAACCTCCTTTACCTCGTACTCGTCTCCCGTGGCCCATTTTGCGGTCTCCGCATTAAATCCCAATTCACCAAAACATATCGGACCCTCTGATTTAATTCCCTTGCACCAAAAGCAATCGAAAAACTCACTTATAAAGCCTTCATCACTTACATAAAATCTCTGGTTTTCTCCAAATAGTTTATTGGCCTGTTTAGACCCGGTGGAAAAGACTTTTTCAAGCCGCTTTCTTTTGGGCAACGCCTTCAGTCCCAAACCCACGAGGCCAAACATTGCGGGATTCTCTTCAAGAATAATCTGAAAACCCCTGCGTCCGGCGTTGTAGAGGAGGGGCTTTGCTCCCTTCTCACCAAAAATATAGATAACCCCGCTGATTAATTGAGTAAACTCACTTCCCAACACTTCGAGTTTATCGTTATTCGGAGGAAATGTCTCTCTGTATTTATTTAGTTTAGAACACTGGAGCAGCGCATTAAAGCCATTTTCTCCCAGAATATCTTTTAATGTAAGAAGCGTAACATACATCAAGGAGTTTGGGATATAATCTTTAAGCATGATTTGCCCCATATCGCTAAAAAGGGAATATTAATCAATATACTTCTACTCTCCTTGCGGCTTATTTCAATTCTCTCTTTGGCTTATTCAATCTCCTTTCGGATCGAGCGATACAACGAATCTGCACATATCGTCCCCCTTGGCCCGGCACAATACCTCCCTTACCTCGTAATCGTCTCCCCCCGAGGCCCACTTGGCCGCCTCGATGTCCCACCCGACCTCCGCAAAACAGATCGGGCCCTTCGTCTTTAGGCCCTTGCACCAGAAGCAATCGTATATCTCGAAGACAAATCCCTCATCGCTCATATAGTAGTTCTGGTTCTCCCCGAATACCATATTCGTCTCCTTGGACGCGACGGTATAAAGCTTGTCTATACGCTTTTTCTTCGAGAGAAGCTTCAAACCCAACCCGACCAAGCCGAAGAGGGCGGGGTTCTCCTCCAGAATCACGTGAAAGCTCCTCCGCCCGAGATTAATGAGGAGCGGCCTTGCCCCCTTTTCGCCGAAAATATCGAGAATACCCTTAAATAGTTTTGAGAAATCCGAAAAGGGGACCTCAAGCTTTTCATTGTTTGGCGGAATATTTTCGATATATTCTGATATCCTGGAGTGATTGAGCAGGGCCCTAAAGCCGTTCTCCCCGAGAATATCCTTTAAAGTCAAAAGCGCTATATACATAAGGGAGTTTGGGATGTGATCTTTAAGCACGATTTACCTCGTATCACTTAAGGGTGTTCCAATCAATATACTTTTTATACTCCCTTCAGCTTATTTCGATTCTCTCTTTAGCTTAATCAATCTTTTTCGGTCCGTATGATATAATGATTTTGCAGACATCATCTCCCTTGGCCCGGCACATCACCTCCTTCACCTCGTGCTCATCACCCCCCGTGGCCCATTTAACCGCCTCGACGTCCCATCCTATCTCGGCAAAGCAGATCGGCCCCTCCGTCTTGAGACCCTTGCACCAGAAGCAATCGTATATTTCGAAGACATAACCCTCCTCGGTCTCGTAGTATCTCTGGTTTTCTCCAAATATTTTATTTGTTTCTTTAGATGCAATCGAAAAAAGTTTTTCTATACGCTTTTTCTTAGAAAGGAGCTTCAATCCCAATCCGACCAGACCGAAGAGGTTAGGATTCTCCTCTAATATGATGTGAAAACTCTTCCGCCCGAGATTATAGAGAAGCGACCTCGCCCCTTTTTCTCCGAAGATATCGAGGATGCTTACGAACAGCTTGGAGAAATCGTCAAGGGGCACCTCGAGCTTGTCGTTGTTCGGCGGCATCTGTTCTATGTATTTTGGAATATTGGCATGATTAAGCACCGCCTTAATGCCATTTTCCCCCATGATTTCCTTCATAGTCAGAAGCGAGATGTACATCAGTGAGTTTGGAATATTCTCTTTAAGCATAACAAGTCCTCCTTTATCCAGATAAAGATCAGATAGAAAAGTCAAGGCATATATATACTTACCACACTCAGATGCATCTACAACATCAACCATATTTCAACGATATTGCAACATCAAAATATAGTTAGACGTTCTCATTCAATCAAACATTGGCCGCTCCACTATTTTTTCTATGGTCTCCTCCTTCTTCTTGGCACCCTCGCATCGGCTATCTTCTGATACTTCGCCCTGAGCCTCGGCCAGACCAAGAAGGCGTATATCGTATTAAAGATTATAAGACCGATGATGAAGTAGAGGGCGATTCTCTGTTCCAGTAAATCTTCAGCGGTATTTACCGGGCCGAAGAGAATGAAACAGCCCACGATCCCGTAGATGATGATCACGATTATCGGGAAGACTATCCCCCCTTTGATCTTAAAGCTCCTCTCTCTATCGGGGTCCTTAAACCTGAGGCGAATTACAGACAGCGCCATGATAACGTACATCATACACTCCACCGCCACGATGGTAAAGATCATCGAAAGGACGAAGTGTGTTGCGAATGTATACGTGATAATAAGTGCCCCGTAGATTATCACCACCACCATGGCCACCCAGGGTGTGGCGTGTTTTGGGTGGAGCTTTGCGAACAGCCTGGGGAGGGACCAGTCCCTGGCCATGGCATAGACGAACCTCGAAAAGGTCAGCAGTCCGGCGTTTAGGGACGTCAGTGATGCCAGAATCGACATACCTATCATGAAATAGAGACCGAATCTGCCCAAAAGCTTCATCCCGTAAAGGACGTGGGGAATTGGAAGACCGTCACTGCTGACCACCCACAAGAGCACCGGAACGTTGGCCGGCAGGAAATCCGGCCTTAACGCCCACGCCAGACCCTCGTTTCCCAGAACCGAGGTCATGGCCGTCGAAAAAAGGGCGTAGACTATCGCCAGTACCCCAAGGCCTATCATCATCCCCTTCGGCACCAGCTTAACGTCGGTTACCTCTTCCGAGATGGTAACCACCCACTCGAAGGCGATGTAGGAACTTATGCCTATTGCTACGGCCTGGATGAAGCCGTCCAGGCTCCCGATAGTAATCGGATTTGCAATGTTAAAATCTATCCTGTAAAAACCGTATACGGAAATCAGGATAAGGCCGGCAAACATCGTGTAGGCAATGATGTCCTGAGTCATGCCTGCAATCCTTATTCCCCTGTAGTTAAGGAAAAATAAAAGAGCCATAAAGGCTATCGCCCAGATTACCGGTGGGACTATCGTAATTCCCACAGACAGCACTTGAGAAAATATATAAACTTCGGCGCCCACGATGGCAATCTGTCCCATTACGTAGACGCCGGCGACAATAATTGCGACGCGCTCGTTGAAAGCCTTCTCAACGTAGAGCTTCAAGCCCGCCGCGGTTGGATACATGGAATTAAGCTCACAGAAACATGATCCCGCAAGCACCGCCATGAGTCCCGATGTGAGGATCGCTATCCATGCGGAATTGCCCGTCAGATAGCTTGCAAGCTCGATGAACGATATGTACGTTACGGTGGCAAGCGCCATTCCCGCCCCGGTGGAGACCACGGTCCTCAGGCCGACGGCCCTTTTCAAGACAGCCATATAAATTCCCCCTTTAATATTTTGAGATTAACCTTTATCTTCTTCTAACTGTTTTTCGCCTCCTGCTTCTGAATCTCCGCAAGGGACTTGTCGAGGGCGTCAAGCACAAAGTCCACCTCCCCCTCCTTAATTACGAGGGTCGGCATGATCCTTATTATTCTCGGGTTGTTGAAGGTATATATAGAGATAACGCCGTTATGCCTGAGCTGGTAAGACATCCTCGGCCCGATGCTGTCCTCCGGAAACTCTATCCCGAGCATCAATCCCTTCCCCCGAACGTCCAATATAAGGTCGGGGTATTTCTTCTTCAACGAGGTCAGGCCCTCCATAAACCTCTCTCCCATTTTCTCGGCGTGGGCCGGGAGGTCGTTCTTCTCGAGGTATTCGATGGCGGCCAGCGATACGAGACACGCGAGGGAAGTCCCGCCGAAGGAGTTTATGATGATAAACGGGTGCGTCATCAGAAAGTCGCTTATCTCTTCGGTGAAGATTGCGGCGGAGATCGGATAGAGCCCCCCCGAGAGCGATTTTGCCAAAACCATAATATCGGGATTCACACCGCTGTGCTCGGCGCAGAACATCTTCCCGGTGCGCCCGAAGGCTGTCTGAACCTCGTCGAATATGAGGAGCATATCGTTCTTGTCGCATAGCTCCCTCAATCCCCTTAAATATTCATCATCGGCGGGAATTATCCCGCCCTCCCCCTGTATCGGCTCAAGCATCACTGCCGCCGTCTCCTCGGTGATCGCCTCTTCCACCGCCTTGAGGTCGTTGTACTGGACGTGGACGTAGCCGGGAGTCAGGGGCGCAAAGGGCTTTTTGTAGACATCCCGACCGGTGGCCGGAAGGGCAAACCCGGTAACGCCGTGGTATCCGTTATTCATGCAGATTATCTCCGACTTATCGGTGTGGCCCCGGGCGAGCTTTATCGCCACCTCGATCGCCTCTCCGCCGCCGCAGCAGAAGAGGGAGTACTTGAGGTCGCCGGGGGTGATCTCCGCGAGCTTCTTTGCCAATAGTCCCCTCTCCCTGACGATGCTTATCCATCCCCCCATGTCGTAGGTGCTAAGCGCCTTTTTGAGGGCATCGACCACGTCCGGGTTGTGCCTCCCCACGTTGAATATACCCGCGCCGGTGACGCAGTCGATATATTTTTCGCCGGAGATATCCCAGACCGAGGCGCCCTCCCGCCTCCCCTCAATGATATCGAGGCTCGCGTTCTTGAGCATCCTCATCGCAAAGGGATTAACGTACTCCCGATAGTTGACCTCCGTCTCCTTTCTGATCTTCTCTACGTCCTTTTCGCCCAATATTTCGTCGATTATAGACATCTTTTCACCTCCGCCCTAATTTGTTAGAGATAAATCCCCAAAAGCGTTATATCCATTCCCAGCCCCACTCCTAACCCCACACCCAACCCAATTCCAACTCCCTTTGCCATCACAGCAACAGTCCCCGCCGCCCATTCTAACGCTGTCAATTTCCCGCCGCTTCCCTCATCGCCCTAAACATCGGGCCATATAACGGCCGTGATGGCGTCGATCCTCATCACATCCTCCTGGGTTCCCTTGACCTTTATCTCACCCTTGAGGTATTTCTGGGTTGGATTGATGTCACCCCAGAACATATCACACATTGTCTCGCTGTCAGCCTCGACGATTATATCGGGCGTCCCCTCGGTGCCCGCTGAGGTCTTTATTATCTCGCCCTCGACAACGTCCATCAAGAAGGTGTCCTTGGTGTCCACCGCAACGTAGTGGAGCACCTTCGTCCAGTCGCGCTGCATCCTCCTGAGACGCTTGTTGTTGTTGCACTGATCGGTGAAATCCTGCAGTGCCTCCATTATTTCATCTGATGTCGCCATAAAAAATCTCCTTTAAAAACTCTTAAAGTCCTTATTCCTCTATAAGGATTGTTCTCCTTAAAACATGCTCTTTGAGAAACAGGTTCGTATCCAAAATATCAATACTCCTCGATCCCCCCCTGCTTCATGATCTCCGCCATCGACTTGTCCAGCGCCTCGACGACAAAATCCACCTCATCAGGCTGAATCGTGAGCGTCGGCATGAGCCTCATAACCGAGGGCTCGTTTCCGGTGTAGATGGCCATGACGCCGTTTTGGGCGAGCTGGTAGCTCATCCTGGGGCCGATGCTGTCGTTTGTGTATTGCAGCCCCATCATTAGGCCCTTTCTCCTCACTTCTATGAAGAGCTCCGGGTATTTCTTCAGGAGCTCGTCGAATCCCTTCTGGAAGCGATCTCCCATCTTCGCGGCGTGCTCCGGTATTTTGTTCTTTATAAGAAAGTCGATCACTGCAAGCCCCACGATACACCCCAGATCCGAGCCGCCGAACGTGGAGAGGTGCGTGAAGGCGTGGGTCATCACGAAGTCGTTGAGCTCCTCCTTGTAGATCGTGGCCGAGATCGGATAGAGCGCCCCGCCCATAGATTTCGCCACCGTCATTATGTCCGGGACGACGCCGGAGTGCTCGCAGCAGAACATCTTCCCGGTCCTCCCGAAGCCGGTCTGTATCTCGTCGAAGATGAGGAGGGTCTCAGTGTCGTCGCACAGCTTTCTCAAGCCCTTCATATACTCGTCCGTGGCGGGATATATTCCCCCCTCCCCCTGAACCGGCTCTATCATCACGGCCGCGGTGTCCTCGGTTATCGCCTCCTCCATTGCCTTGATGTCGTTGTATTCGACCTGGGAGAAGCCGGGGACCATCGGGAAGAAGGGCTTCTTGTACTCGTCTCTCCCTATGGCCGCCAGGGAAAAACCGGTGTGGCCGTGGTAGGCCTTGACCGTCGAGACAATCTCGGTCTTCAGCGTAAATCCCCTGGCTAGCTTTATGGCGAAATCGTTGGCCTCTCCGCCGCCGCTGCCGTACATGGTGTACTGGAGGTCGCCGGGGGTTATCTCAGAAAGCTTCTTCGCCAGGTCGGCCTTCGGCTTGCTGCAGAGGAGAAATACGCCCAGGTCGTATTCGTCGAGCGCCTTCCTCAAGACATCCACTACCTCCGGGTTTCTCCTCCCCACGTTAAAAGAGCCGGCGGACGTTATGCAATCTATATATTTTTCCCCCGTAATGTCCCAGACCGACGCCCCCTCACGCTTTCCCTCGATTATCGAGAGGCCGGCGTTTTTAAGCACCCGTGTCTTCTGGGGATTGACGTACTTCGCAAAATCGGAGAGCGTTTGCTGTTTCAGCGCCTCGAGCTCGTCCTTACTCATTTTTTTGCCCATATGGGACCTCCTGAAATATAATACCGTAACAGACCATATTTAAGACGGCCTTTGACGCCTTTAGAAAACCTTCACGCTCTCTCGGTGACTCAATAGAGCCGATAAAATGCCCTAACTGCAAGGCCCTCTATGAAAAACCAAACACCAAAAAACGATGCCGCGGTGCGTATGAAACGACCTTATCTCCTTAAACCGGAAGATTGCATATCCACAACTCATCGGACGGCGTTTAAAAGGCCGACTTCGACCTAACCTCTACCCCCCCCACCACCCCCATCCTCTCATCGCAAATCACGGCCCGGCTTAAATACCCTCCACCTATTAGAAACCCTTTTCCAAGCTTTAACAATCACTCCACCGGCAACTTCAAGGCGAACCGATTATCCCCGCCGTTCATAATCTTTGCTGTCCCTCTCAATCCAAGAGGGCCGACTAATCCTCCAGGAGAAATGAAGAATCTCCTTTCCCCTCCCTTATAAGAAGCGGCTCTATGCCGGTCAGATCTAATATCGTAGAGTGATGGGGGACTATCCTCCCGCCGTCGATAACTATGTCGACCTGACCTTTCAAACGGTCTGCGATCTCCTCCGCGTCGTTGAAAAGCTCGTTTTCCGGGTTTCTCACGCTCGTGGTTATTATGGGACGTCCGAGCTCCTCGGTGAGGGCCCTGCATATGTTGTTGTCCGGCACCCTGACGCCAACGTGTCTTCTCTTGTTGAGCAGCAATTTTGGAACCGTCCTTGAAGGCTCCAGTATAAACGTGTACGGCCCCGGGACGAGATTGTTTATGATCCTGAAGTTCTGGTTTCCCACCCGGGCGTATTCGCTTATCTCCTTGATCCCGGAGCACAAGAAGCTCATCGGCTTGTTGGGATCCTTTCCCTTTATCTTGTAAAGCCGCTCCAGTGCCCCCTTGTGGTAAATATCGCAACCGAGACCGTAGATCGTATCGGTGGGGTAAGCGATAACGGCACCGTCTTCCAGGCTCTCAACGACGAGCCTTATCAGACGCCTTTGAGGATTGTCGGGATTGATTTTGTATATCTGCATGACCCTGCACGGCCCCCCTTCCGCATTTTGTTGATTTATCACAAACTATTTGAAGTGTCAATGAGAGATGTGAGGATGGTAAAAAAAATTCTGATCGAGAAAACCACAATCATTCAACCGGCTTATCCTCTTGACACCGCCAATATTTCCAATATAATGGTAGAAACAGAGAAAAAAGGTAGCAGTCAATGAGTCTTGTAGAGACAAATTGTCCAAAATGCGCTAAAAAGATCTATCTCGATCTCGAGGAGATAATTTCCGAGAGCAGCTCCCGACCCATCAAATGCTCCCAGTGTGGAAACGAGTTTATCTTCGGCTTCGATGCGGACGCCACGCCGGTTTTGGATGACGTGGAGAATTCGACCAAAAAGAAGACGAAGCTTGTAAAGAAGGTCGTTGTAAAGAAGGTTAAGAAGCAAAAGCCGAAGGTCCAGAAGAAGGTTCTTGTCATCGAGGATTCCCGCATTACACGGGAGCAGATCGGTGACCTCTTCGAAGAAGAGATCGCGGAGGTCGTCAAGGTGGAAAAAGCCGAAGAGGGTTTCAACTCGATCAAGGAGAAAAAGCCTGATCTGCTGATAGTCGATCTTGTGCTTCCGGAGATGTCCGGGACCGACTTTATAAACACCGCCCTTAAATACGTTGAGCCGAAAAAGATCATCATCTTCACGGCCACGATGGGAATGCACTCGGATATTTTCGAGAGCGGAATGGAGGGGATTACGCTGATTCAAAAGGGCGGGGCGGAATCCTACGAGGAGCTGCGGGAAAAGGGATTTCAGGTCCTCGATATAAAGTAGGGGGTCGTGGGAGTAATCGTTTCAATCGGACGTCGAGCTCTTGAGTTGGGGGAGGAATTGCAGCAAGTGATCTGAATTGGGTCGTTAGAGGTTGGGGTGGATGATATCAGATGCAAGGGTTGGGGCGGCAGATAGTGGAAGAAGGAAGATATTGGATTCAACAATGGCGGTGTCAGGGTGTGGGGTGGACAATATTGGGGGCGATGGGCGGGGCGGTGAAAGTTGCAGTGGGCACATCACAGCGGCATCGAAGGGTTGGGTGGAATAGCGATAGGGGCAAGGGGTTGAGCGAACAACGTTGGGCGCGATGGGTAATATATATACTCCTATTTCAATTTCAGTTCGATTAATTCATATAAAGAAAGGGGCGGCCATTTACCAAGCTTCGAACCGTTGACGCGGCCGAGATTATCTCGATTATCCGAACGCAGAAAACAAAAAGGTGGCCAGATTATTCCCCGGCCGAACAGCCGCGAGAATTATAGGAGAATAACCGTGACCACCAAAAAGATTTACTAAAAACCAAGCCCCTCGATAAGGAGGATAGAATAATTAAGAATTAAATCAAACCTTCCCTCCTTTAACTCCGTCGCCCATCAATCCACCGCCCGTCAACTCGACCCGGACCACCTAATGGTTTATAATCCCATCCCCGCTTCACCGTCCCATCAACCGACGACGTCGCCCGCCGAGCTTTAAGTTCAAGCCTCCTTGCCTTTTTTCAAAAGCGCCCCCAACCCGAAACCGAGGCCGAACAGGACGATCGTGCCGACCAGCCCCGCCAGCATACCGGATACCGTCGAATCGCCGAAGATGGTATAGTCGGGCATCGGTGAGCTCTCCCAGACCGCCCCTTCGCCCAGGTCCAGAAATCCCAGTAACTCGGCCACCTTTTCGAGGCCGTCCGGGTGACCCGATGCCAGGGGTGATATGAGAAATCCCACGATAATTGCAACGATAAACAGAACAACAATGACGATCTTTTTCTTTTTCTCAGCCATTTTAAGCCACCCCCTTTACCATGTCTTCAATCTTTAAATCATCCGATACCGCATAAACGAGGTCCGGCCTGGCCGCGAGGACATAAGATATAACCGAAGCCGTAATCAGGCCTTCTCCGGCGCCGATAAGCGCGTGGAATCCCACCATTGACGGGAACACCAGCTTAAACGGGATTGTCCCGGAAACGGTCAGCTCCAGAGAGCAAACGGCCGATGCCAGGAGAACCGAAAACCATGCCACAAGAAACGTGATTACAAAAAGCGATCCCTTGTTCTTCGGAAGCATTTTCACCACCGCGGTATAGATGTAGTAGCAGACAACGCCCCCGATCAGTCCCATGTTGAGGACGTTTGCCCCCAGGGCGGTAATTCCCCCGTCGGCGAACAGGAGGGCCTGGACGATCAGAACCAGGGCCATTATCCAAAACCCCATCGAAGGGCCTAACAGGATACAGGCCAACAGGGCCCCCAGAAAATGTCCGCTGGTGCCGAATCCAATGGGAAAATTGATCATCTGTGCGGCGAAGATGAACGCCGCCGTGACTCCGGCCAGGGGAATCAGCTTCTCGCTGAATTTCTTCTTTGCGTTTCTAACGGCTATCGCCCCCGTAACGGCGGAAACGCCGTAGGATGCTGCAGCCACTCCCGTTGATAAAAATCCATCTGGAATGTGCATTAGTTACCTCCATTTTTAATTTACAGGCATTATTGAATTAAGCCTTGGCAAGGTACGAAAACCTTACCCACTGCAAACCGAAGAAATATTAATTCGAAATTCGCAACCCGGTATCAACGACCTCCCCCCTCTCATCTATCCCCCCCTCATCCATCTTTCCCTGAATCTTTCCCCCCCCAATTCCTCCCCCCCCCAAATTGCCTACACCCCCAATTGTTGACACCCCCCGACCTCCCCTAAAATTA